>NZ_FSRK01000002.1:321544-643089 GCF_900141765.1 Epilithonimonas zeae
AATAATGATGTCTTCTAAGCTATTTGTATGAATGTAGTTTATTACATCTTCTTGTGTTCCAAAATTGATGACCTTTTTTCCTGTTCCATTGAAACTTGTTTCTAAGCTGCCATTACTAGTCAGCTTGACTACTGCTGCATCTATCTTACTGTTTGTATTGGTATCGCAAAATCCTGCGAGTAAAATTTTCCCATCGGATAAAACTTTCATGGTATTTGGTCTGTCATTTTTGCCAAAAAAATCGATGATTTTTATCCCATTATTGCCAAAAGAGCTATCTAAAGTTCCATCTGGGTTAAATCTTGCCGCAAAAAAATCTTCTTGAACACCATCAAATGTATAACCTGACGCTAAGATTTTATTGTCGGATAATATATTGAGATTTTTAATTTCAGATTTTTGTCCTAATTCTAGAAAAATAAATCCTTTTTGATTAAAATCCTTATCAATTCGCCCGTTGTTAAAATAATACTTAACGATGACTGCCTTTTTACCAGCTCTTCCACCGATAATAATTTTATCATCTTTAATGTCAATGGCATTCGCAACATCGTCACTTGTAAAATCTGTCACTACTTTTCCGTCTATACTAAATTCTGTTTCACTATCTATAGATGCGGTAGAGGCACTCAGTCTTACTAATGCAATGCTTTTATTACTGTCATCAATAGAATAACCCGCCAGAACAACCTTATCCTTGTAGTATTTTATAGCATTTGCTCTGGAACCGTTATTTCCTATGGAGACAGCCTTCCGAGCGAGTAAACCATTAGAATTTGTTGCATAATAGTAAAAAGCATCTTTAGAGGGAAACTTTAATGCTGAACCATTACCCTCATTAGAGATATTGGTTATGGCATTACTATAACCAGCTATGTATAAACTGTTATTAGTATAATCGATAGATGTTGGAACTTCCTTGAGGTAATTGTCAACGTAGTTATATTCTCCCAAGCCAAAATTGGATTCTATAATTCCTTGTTGGGAAAATAAAGAAAAGGAAATGCTATGGAAGAGTAAAAGAATATATTTTTTCATTTGTGTTATTTTTTAATGATTTTAATGGATTCTGAATAGTTTTCACCAGAGAATTTTAGGACATAATTTCCTTGTTTCAAAAAGGATAAGTCTAAAATCAAATCACCAGAAAAATTTGTGTTCTTACCATTAAGGCCATTTCTTATAAATCTTCCTGATAAATCATAAACACTGATGTCTAAGTTTTTGTTTTGAGTGTTTTTGATTCTGACATTTAAGGTGTTTTTTACAGGATTTGGGTAAGCCAAGGTTATGTTGCGTTCAGAAGAAGGGTTGTCAACATTCAGCATGATGTTATTCAAAAGTTTGAAGACTAAAATGTCATCATTATAAGTTGCTCCACCATAGATACTGCCGTCTTCAGAAATTTGAATATTTTTTAAAATTGCATTACTAAAAGTATTTTTAAAACTTCCATTGTTTGCAAAATTGGTGTTCATAGAACCGTCAAGATTATAGCTTCCTATCCAAAGGTCTTTTGAAGAGCTTGAATATTGAGATCCTGCTAACAATAATTTTCCTTTATAAAAAGCAATATCATTAATGTCGAAAAACTTTCCGTTCCAGCATGGGAAGTATCCCGAAACATCAAAAAAAGTCTTTACTAAGTTTCCGGTATTAAGGTCTACTACCAATATGTTATCATTGCAGTCTTGTATATGCAAAATCACATAGGCATAATTTGAGACAGTATCAATAATCATTTTTCTCAAACTTCCAGCGCTGTAATAATCAGACATAATATATTCAAAATTAAAATTCGGATCCACGCTGCCATCCTGATTGATTTTTTTAAGAATGTTGTATCTGTATTTAGTCGTGTTATTTACAGTGACTTGTTTTGTGCTATTGGCCGCAAGCAATATTTTTCCATCATTTAACAAAATAGCATCGGCTATGTTTTCGTAGTCACCAAAATCATAAACTTGAACACCTTTGTTTCCAAAAGAAAAATCTGAAAAGCCATCCTGAGTAAATTTCTCGATATACAAATCAGTTGTGTTTCCACCAAATGTGTAAAATTTACCATCAGAAAGTTTTAATATTTTGTTAGTTGCTCCCGAAAAAATTTCCTGTTTACCATTAAAAGCAAAAAGAGAATCTAACTTTCCATTAGCTTCAGTCTTTATTAAACCTTTGTCTGTGAGGAAAAGTAATCTTCCGTCATCATATTCGATAAGATCTTTTGGACTGGTGTAAATCTGATACGAGTCAAAATTATTAATGACTTTACCTAGATTACCAAAATCAGCATTAAAACCATTGTTCGGATTGAGCTTCAAAACACTTAAGCCGCTTTTATAATAAAGATAGTCTGTGATATTGGTATATGATGTTGCAATGATAGAATGATCGGACATTAATTTAATCTTTCCGGTTTCATCATAGCTTTTGTACCAGTAATCGGTAACCAGATATCCTGATTGGTTAAAGTTAGTGTCTAAATACTGCGTTTGACCCGATACTTTTAAGCATAAAAATACCAATAATGCAATTGTAATTTTTTTCATAATGTTTCATTTGTATTTAGTTTTTTGGAAATAAGAATGCCTCTAATTTTGGAAACCAAATAATGGTTTCTGCCTTGTTGATTGTTTCCCATTTCATAGTATGAGAATACCCAAATAGTCATCAGAGTGATTGGTTTTAAGCCTTTCCGTCTGATAATATTATAAACTTTAAAGGTTTGAAAATCTGCACTCCAAAGAAAAATAGGAGTGATAAAGAGAAAATTGAGTTTGTTTCCATAATTTGTGTTGTTTGTTGTAAAAATATAAAAAAAAAAGAGGCTGTGTCAAAAGGGCAGTCTTTTTTTGTATTATGTTGCAAAAAAGATTTTTCATTTTTGTGTTTAAAAAAACTTTGAAAATCGGAAGATAAAAGTTTAAAAAGCAGTTTTTTCAGGCTGCTTTTGACATTTTCTTGAGGTTGTGGGCTATCGCAAGTATGTCGATTTCTACCTCGACCTTATTTTCCCCCGAAGCATAAATCGTTTAAAATTTTTGTTGTGTTTGAGTGGGGCAAAAACAGGTTCAACATCGTGACATCGCTGTTTCCGTAGCCTTATACCTTTTTTAGTACAAAGAAGTTTGAAAACCTTTTGCCTGATTTCTGCCAGTTCGGGATTGTTTTTGTGAAGTAGTTATTTGTCCTGATTTTTGATCTTTCCTGAAGTAATTGTATTTCACATAAGCTTTTATTTTATTAGATTTCAGTAAGTTATAGTTTTCTTCCGAGCCATATCCTGCATCCGCTACCAGCTCTTTCGGAACTTTATGATATCTTTCTTTAAAGCCCTGTAAATGAGATTCCAACGTTTTGGTGTCGGTAGGATTGGGATGGATGGAATAGTGTAAAACAAATTGTTTATTGGTGGAAATCTGCAGGTTGTAAGCCGGTTTTAGTTGCCCGTTTCGCATATGATCTTTCTTCTCTGCATAAAGGTAGCATCTGTGTCGGTTTTGGAATAAGAATTTCTACCCTCCAATATTCCCTGTTGTTTCTTGTATTTATCTAAATTGGCAGCCCAGTTTTTCTTAGCATAACTGAGTTTCTGCCGAACTTTTAAAGGCACTTTTTTTATCTCTTAAAACCTCATTGATCTTTGTGATGGCTTGATTTACTTTTTCAGAATCAATCTCTTTAAAATCAATACTTTCTGTATCGTGAAGCTCATCTTTAGCAGCTTTTTCCGCATAATTCCAAAGTTCTTCCAGCTAATGGGAAATTCTCTCTTTATGCTTTTTGATGGCTTTTCCCCAGACAGAAGTATCGCGGTTGGCATTGGCTTCTATCTTTGTGCCGTCCACAAAAGTGGTTTCCAAACTCACCAAACCTTCTTTTTCCAAAAGCAGAACAATTTGTGTGAAAATGGCTTTAATCTCATCCTTCAATCGTTCACTACGAAATCTGTTTAAGGTATTATGGTCGGGACGGCTCATCGCTGAAGGCCACATAAAATGGATGTTTTCTTTCAGAGCCTGCTCCATTTTGCGGCTTGAATAGATATTACTCAAATAGCTGTAAATTAAAAACTTTCAAAAGCATTTTCGGATGGTAGCACGAGGTTCCGCCGGGTTTGTAGGTTTTGATCAAGCTTTTAATATCAAGCTCATCAATAATGCCTAAAACTATTTTCACAGGATGCTTTTCGTCAATCAACTCCGATAAATTCGTAGGAAAAAGCAAATTTTCTTCGGGATTGTAATCTTTAAAGACTACTTTTGAAGCACTTAACACACAGCAAATTACAAAATTTGCTACAATTAGGAAGCGAAAGCTTTCCTTTTTTATGAAAAAGGCTGCCTCACTTTTGAGACAGCCTCGTTTATTTTTTTATTTTATTCTTGCGAGATGCATCACCTGATTATCCTGAGAAATCAGAAGCGAATCGCCTTTGGTTTCAGCCGAAATCGTATTTCTTTCATAGAATTCTCCCTCTGAAGTTTTCTTTTTGAAATCCAAAACAAATTTGTTATTATTAGCTTCCAAAGTAATGGTTTTTGATTTCCCATTATCGGTAAAAGTCGCCTTTGCTCGGCTTCCGTCAACAGCTTTGTAAGGAACCGAATATTCCTGTACTTTCTTACCGTCCACAGTTTTTTCCATAGAAGTAGTTGTTACACTATCG
Organism: Epilithonimonas zeae; assembly: GCF_900141765.1. Taxonomy (NCBI): domain Bacteria; kingdom Pseudomonadati; phylum Bacteroidota; class Flavobacteriia; order Flavobacteriales; family Weeksellaceae; genus Epilithonimonas; species Epilithonimonas zeae. Next base: position 326,214 of record NZ_FSRK01000002.1, read on the forward strand.
ATTTTACCATTCTCATCAGTAACAGTTGTTTCTGTGGAATAAGATTCGGAAGTCATTTTAGTATCATTTTTTTTGCAGGAAACTAATGCTATAGCAACTGCAAAGCCAGAAATTAAAGTGTTTTTTTTCATAGTTATAAAGGTTTTAAATGAGTGATTTTTTTTGTATCAAATTGTTGTCCAAAAACAAAAAATCCCGAAACTAATTTCGGGATTTTTATCATAATAATTGCTATTTTACTTTTTTAGGGATTTGATTCCCATTTCGAACAATGCAAAACTCAAAAGATCAGCATTTTCACCAATTACTTGTTCTGTAGAACGGCCTGCGCCGTGACCTGCATTCTTCTCGATTCTTAACAAAATTGGATTGTTACAAGATTGTTTTTCCTGCAACTCAGCGCCGAACTTAAAAGAATGTGCCGGCACCACTCTGTCATCGTGATCACTTGTGATAATCATTGTGGATGGATAGCAGGTTCCTGCTTTCACTTGATGAACCGGAGAATAAGACTTCAGATATTCGAACATTTCTTTGCTGTCTTCTGCTGTTCCATAATCATAAGACCAACCAGCCCCTGCCGTGAATTTGTTATACCTCAACATATCCAAAACCCCAACACCTGGGAAAGCTACTTTTGCCAAATCTGGTCTGATGGTCATCGTAGCACCAACCAGAAGTCCACCGTTGGAACGGCCGGAAAGCGCCATATATTCCTTCGTAGTATAACCTTTCGACTGTAAGTATTCTCCAGCAGCAATAAAGTCATCAAATACGTTTTTCTTTTGTTGTTTAGTTCCTGCATCGTGCCATTTTTTACCATATTCTCCACCGCCTCGGATGTTTGGAACAGCGTAGATTCCGCCATTTTCCATCCAGATGGCATTCACCACAGAGAAACTTGGCTGAAGACTGATGTTGAAACCTCCATAGGAATAAAGGATTGTTGGATTTTTCCCATCCAGCTTAGTTCCTTTTTTGTAGTTGATCATCATTGGAACTTTGGTTCCGTCTTTTGATGTGTAGAAAACCTGCTCAGAAACATAATCTTCTGGATTGAATTTCACTTTCGGTTTTTGATAGATTTCTGATTTACCAGAAGCAACATTGTATTTATAAATCGTTCCAGGTGTGATATAATTGGTAAAAGAATAGTAAATGTCTTTATCTTCTTTTTTACCTCCAAATCCGGAAACAGTTCCTTTTCCTGGCAACGTGATTTCTCTGACCAATTTTCCTGTTTTATCAAATTGCTTTACAAGGCTGATTGCATCTTTCATATATTTCCCGAAAAAATAGCCGCCAGCTTCAGAGATGCTCAATACATTTTCCGTTTCTGGGATGACATCTTTCCAGTTTTCAGGACTTGGATTTTTGATGCTCACTTTTACCAATCTCATATTCGGTGCATCTTTGTCCGTGAAGATGAACAAGTCGTCGCCTTGCGTATCTACAATATCAGCATTGATGTCAAAACCTTTGTTGATTTGGACAAAATCGCCTCCGTTTTTCAAATCTTTGATAAATAACTCATTTCCATTAGTTGCATTAGCTCCGGAAATAATCAGGAATCTTTGGTCTTCTGAAACATCAGCCGAAATATATCTTCTTGGTATTTTTTCACCACCAAAAATCAATTGGTCTTCAGACTGTTTTGTGCCGAGTTTGTGGAAATAAACTTTGTGCTTATCCGTCATTCCGGAAAGAACTGTTCCTTCTTTCGGTTTGTCGTAGCTGGAGTAATAGAAACCTTCGTCACCTTTCCAGGCAATACCACTAAATTTCACATCAAGCAACGTTTCATCAATTTGTTTCTTGGAAATCGCATCGATAATGATGATTTTGTTCCAGTCACTTCCGCCTTCTGAGATAGAATAGGCAGCAAGATTTCCTTTTTTGTTGAATGATAGATTGGAAAGTGATGTGGTTCCTTTCTCAGAAAAAGTATTGGGGTCAAGGAAAACCTCGATATTTTTGGTCTTAAGTCCGGTTCTGTAAATCACAGATTGAGCCTGCAAACCATTATTTTTGGAATAATAAGTATAATCGCCTTCTTTGAACGGTGCAGAGATTTTTTCATAATTCCAGATATCTCTCAATTGACTTTTGATGGTTTCTCTGAAAGGGATTTTGGAAAGATAATTCTGGCAGTACGCTACTTCTTCATCCACCCATTTTTTAGTCGCATCGGAATCGTTTTCCAAATCGCGATAAACATCTGCCACCTGAGTTCCGAAATAGTTATCGACTTGAGTTCCTTTTACGGCCTTGGGATAATTTGATTTTGACATAGATTGAGCTTGGACACCAACATAAAAAACAACGGCTGCTGTTGCAAAGATTGATTTTACTTTCATTTTTAATTTTTTGAATGTTTCCAAAAATAATGAAATTCTTTGGACAATTATCGAACGAGGATCAAACAAAGGATATAAAAACAGATATAGAATGGATATACAACTATCGAACAAAGGATATACAAGGGATATACAACCAACTACATTATATTAAATAAAAAATTAACTGTCTGAATATCATAAATTTACAACATTGATATTATCGCTCGGTTTAGCTGTTAGAAATCAAAAATTCCCTCGCCAAAGACGAAGGAATTTTAATGAATATGAATGTTTATATTTTATTTCTGACTAAGAAAATATTCTGCTTCTGCTTTTCCCCATTTTGGGTCAAGAGACGATTTAGATTTGTAAGTATTGAACTGCTCAATTGCTTTTTTGAACAACTCGGCGCCCTTTGTTTTGCTACCACCGAATTGCTCCGGCGTGAAATAAGCATCTTCTGCCTGCAAAACTGTAATTCTAGGATTACTCGGATCTAGTTCCTGGGCTTTAGCCAATGCTTGTTGTGCAACTGGAGCTTCGCTCATATATCTGGACATCGGGTCTGCCATCATTCTAAGTCCGCTGGTCATTTTTTTCAGGATAAAAAGCTCGGCATTGTTTGGACTGAGAGCTTCTGCCTTGGCAATATATTTCTCTGCATCGGCGGCAACTGCATCTAAACCAGATTTATCATCTCCTCGCATCAGGATTCTTCCCTTTTGGATGGTTGCAAATGCGGCATAATAATACGGCAACCATTGTGTATTTTCCTTAGTTCCGATTCTGTCAAAATCGTTGGCTAAAGCTGTGAATTCGTCTGGTGTTTTGTGATCTTCCACTTTAGCGATTTTCTCTGTCATTGCTTTTTCAAAAGCTGTTTGTGCAAATGTGATTGTACTTACAAAAAGTAATGCTGCTGTTAAGATTAGATTTTTCATTTGGATATTTTTTAATTGTTTATTTTAAATTTCTGATTCAAAGATAGAATGAGTTTTTATTCGTTGAAATTTTATTCTACCGAACTGTTATTTTTGATGTCTGAGCTGTTGATTATTTAAAATTCTCGCCGATTTAGCTGATTGGATTAGTTAAGAAATTTGCTTGATTAGCTCAATCTGCGAGATAATAAGTCCTTAAAAAATTTGACTAATATACTTTGAAAAGATATACAAAAGAATCTAAGTCTTTTATCTTTCTTCTAATCATCACAAATTATTATTAATTGCATCATTCGTTTTATCAACCCCGAAACTTACAAATACGCCTACAAAAACAAACGTGTTAACAGGCGGTCTAACAGCTGTTCTGCTATTTCCGTCTGCAGAATAATTGTATCCGTAAACATTCTTATTTCCCAAAATATTATTGATGCTCAAAACAAATACTGTAAACGATTTCGAATCTTTCTTTCCAACACTTGGAACATAATTAATACTGATATTCAGTCCGCTGTAATCTTTCAGTTTTCCTTGATGGCGAACGATATTCTCTCCATTTTCTGAAACTAAATCGTAATAAGGTCTTCCTTTCGAATAAGTGTAAGATAAATTAAATCCTGTTTTCCAGTCCATCACAAACTTCTTAGCCACTGCATTGAATGTATGTTTTGAAGCAAAATTAGGCGCTAAACTAAAAGGATAGTTTAAAAAGTCTCTTTTAGAATCCAGATAGGAATAAGTCAGCCAATAATCGATGTCTTTGAAGGTTTTCTTGTCTCTCCAGAATAATTCGATTCCTTTCGCAAAACCTTTTCCTGCATTATTGTTCGCAATCTGATAATATTGGTTATTTGCCGAAGAGACATTGTCTGCCAATGAAATGGTTTTGATCAGATTATCGTATTTTTTATAAAATGCTTCAAATCTCAAGCTTCTCCCATCCGAATTTTTCTGAATCTGAAAGATATAATGGTCTGCTCTCTGAAAATCAAAATTCTTGCTGTAAAGATATTTGCTTTCCGGATTTTGATAGAAGATTCCGTAAGCCAGAGAAGTTGTCCAGTCTTTGGAAATCCTGTAAGCTAAAGCCGCTCTTGGTGAGAAATTCCATTTACCGAGATAAGAAGAATGTTCTGTTCTTGCTCCTATTTTTGCCGTTAAATTATTAGAGAAGATCAAATCGGTTTCTGCAAAAGCAGACGTAATCAAATCATTATAATTTCTTTCGAAAGTTCCATATTTCATATTTTCATCAGCATTATTCAGTTCAAATCCTGCTCTCAAAATGCTTGCTCTATTGATTTTTCTTTCGATAACTGCTTTTGCATTGATGTAATTGGATTGGTTGTTGATTGGCGTATTAGATAGCTCAACATTATCTTTAAAAGTCACAAAATTCAAGCCGCTGGAATTGTATGTATAAGACGTTCCGATATTCAAAAGATACTTCCCGAATTTCTCTCTATAAGACAGGTTATGATACATATTCTGACCTTTCAGACTGACCATATTTTTGTCAGAATCGGGCTCCAAACTTTCTGAACCAACAGCCATTTTGTTTTCATCTACGCTTCCATAATATTTGATAAATCCTCCTTTTTTAGTTTTGATTCTGAAGTTCCCATCGAATCCGTAACCTTTCGGATATCTGTCAAAATCTGTATTGAAGTTGAACAGTTTCCCCATCAATCCGAGATTAGAATAACCGCCTGCAACGCCCCAGGAAGCTGTTTTTTCCTGATTAAGTTTCTGATAATTGGCACTAAGGAAAATCGGAGAAACGCCGAAGTCAAAAGAAGTTGTATCGGGCAAATCCACACTTTCCAAAATCAGAACTGATGACAAAGCCTGCCCATAAACTGCAGAATATCCGCCACTTGAAAACACATTGCCTTTAAACAAAGATGTGTTGAAACGGTCTCTCCCGGCAATTCCCGGAACAGAATTGGTAAAATAATTATTGACCAGATTGCCATCCATAAAGATTTTGGTTTCCGCACCCGTTCCACCACGCACAAACAAACCTTCACTCTCTCCCACTTTCTGAACGCCCGGTAGATAACCTAAAGCGGATGAAATCTGTCCGTTGGCACCAGCTGTTGTATAAACATCCAAAGGCGTCAGTAAAGCCGTCGCGCGTTTCTTGTCACTAGCTTCAATACTTCCAGCAGTAATCACCACCGCATTGATTTCACTAATTTGCTCTTTTAGATTAGCATTCATAGAAATATTTTTTCCTTCAATCTTTACAGGAAGTTCAACTTCATCATAATTTTGTCCTGAAAAAACCAAAGTTTTATCCCCAGTTTCTGTGGTAATAAAAGTGTAATTTCCACTAGCATCTGTAGTTGCTCCGTCGTAAGTATCTTTGAGTGTTACATTGATGTCTTTCAATGCTTTATTCTTATAAGTCACTTTTCCGGAAATGGTAATTTGTGACCAAATATTGATACTTAATAAAAATAATAATAGACCGATGATTTTACCTTGAGTTTTCATATGTAGTTTATTTATTGCTTTTTTAAGGTCATATGGAATCACTTATCATCATAGAAACTTGTGTTTCCAAATTATTGTGATTTCATATCTCTTAATTTTGGTTCAAAGATATTTCGGCGAATGATAATATTAAATTAATTATGACCGAATCGTAGAAATTAATAACCGAACCGTCAATGTTTCACGTAAAACATTAGGTTTATAATATTGGCTTTAAATTTGTTATATCGGAAAAATAACAATTAACTTTAAACAAATAAACTAAACATATGAAAAATTTAATACTTCTTGGTATTGCAGGACTTGCTCTAGCTTCTTGCACAACAGTTTCAAAACAATACATCGTACGTCCAAAATCTCACACGGAGACTCAAGGAACAGTAGCTTTAAAACAAAAAGGCAGTAAAGTTGAAATGGATTTGAGCGTTTTCAAACTCACACCAGGCTCGCACGCCGTTCATATCCACGAATTTGGAAACTGTAGCGCAACCGACGCATCATCTGCTGGTGGACATTGGAATCCATCAAAAGACGACCACGGAAAATGGGACACAGAACACTTCCATATGGGAGATATTGGAAATCTGGAAGCTGATAAAAACGGGCAAGCACAATTGATCTTTACTACGGATAAATGGTGCCTTGGATGTGATGACCCAATGAAAAACATCATTGGAAAAGCAATCGTAATCCACGCAGGAGTTGATGATTTCCATACGCAACCAACTGGAAATGCGGGTGGTAGAGTTGGATGTGTGGAGATAAAGTAAATTGGACTTTTTAGATAATAGACGGATAGATGATAGATTTTCATTCAAAGTCTATCATCTAGCCGCCTATATTCTTTTGAGTATATAACTATATTTCAAAACTTTGGAAAGCATCGATAATATGATGGATTTCCAAAGTTTTTTGTTTGTTTGGAAGCACCGAAATAATATCAAATCTGACTTCCTTATCAATATTATTTTCTTCGATAAAATAATTAGCTGCGGAAATTAACAATTTGATTTTCTTTTTATTAACAGCTTCCTGGGGTTCCAGAAAAGCATCTGTATTTCTGGCTTTTACTTCTACGATAATGATTTGATTTTCAAATTCTGCGATAATGTCAACTTCAGCTTTTAAGTAACGGAAATTGCGAACCAGAATCTTGTATTGATTCTTGATTAAAAAATCAACTGCTAGGTCTTCAGCTATTTTGCCAAAATCGTTGTGGTCAGCCATTGTAAATTATGATTGATGAAACTCAACAATAATTTTTTTACCAACTTTCATATTGATTTCTGAACCGATGATTAAAGGTCTGTTATCAAAAATATGACCGTTTGGAAAACCAAAAACCGTCGGGAAATCATATTTGGAAACTCTTTCAGCAATCAATTGATATGTAAATGAATCGAAGGATTCTTCATATTCTTTGTTGTCGGTTTCGCTTCCCATATTGGTCATTCCGCCAACGATTAGTCCTTTGATTTTTTTGAAAACCCCTGCCAATTCCAGACTCATAATCATTCTATCCAAAGCGTAGAAATTCTCGCCGATATCTTCTATGAATAAAATTTTATCTTTAAAGTCAAAGGAATATGGAGTTCCTAAGAGCGCATAAACCAAAGCTAGATTTCCACCAACCAATATTCCAGATGTCTCTCCTACTCTATTGTTAGCATTTGAATCAATTTTATAATTGAGTTTTTTGCCTTTCAGAATATCGAAAATCAACTCGTAACTTTCTTCTGTAACACCAAAACTTGAAGTCTTAATCGTCTGTCCGTGGATAGATGCAAAACCTTTCTTCAACAAATAGCTTTGAATCACCGTATTGTCAGAATAACCGATATACCATTTTGGATTTTTCTTGAATTCAGTCAGTTTCAAATCCTGCAAAAGATGCTGACAACCATAACCTCCTCTCGAAGCCCAGACCGCAGAAATCTCTGAGTCGTTTAAAGCCCAATTGATATCATTTATCCGCTGTTTTTCTGTTCCGGCGTATGAATAGCCGTTTTGGTATTTTGTGTAGAGATTTTCGCCTAAAATGGGTTCGTATCCTTTTAACTTGATTAATTCTAAAGTTTTTTCCAATTGTGGCATCTTAACAGAACCAGCTGGCGAAATAATGGCTATTTTGTCTCCCTTTTTTAAGGATTTTGGGAAAGTTGTATTTTGCATTTGTGTTGAATTTTGATGATTGGTTTTAAATCCTGTCATTCCGTATGAACCTCAATAGTCTAGATTCCTACGCAATGATAAAAGTATGTTTTTATATTGTCACTTATTTTATGTTGAATCTGCAGCCCGACTTGAGCGGACTCTTCGAGAGCCTCAAAGTGACAATTAGGAGCCCTTCGATAAGCTCAGGATAAACTACAAGTGGATAAAGCTGCCCCAATTTTACTTATCTTTTCTTCGGTTGTTGCTTCTCGGCTTTTTCTAATTTCTCGTCAAACTTATTGAATTTTTTGAAGCTTTGAAGGAAAATAAAAAAACTGAACAACACCAAAATACAACCAACTGCTTTCCTGATTTTGTTGGCAACACGTTGATTAAGTCTATCATGGAATTGTTTTGCTAAAAGGATCTTGGAAAGGTCAATTAACAAATAAGTTCCAATTACAATCCCAATATAAAGTATAAAATCCTGCACTTTTGGATAGGCATTTCGAACGGAAACTACTGTTACGAGCCAGAAAAGGACAACTCCGATGTTCAGTAAATTGAGTAAAAATCCGTTCAAGAATGTTTTGAAATAATTTTGGTCGATGAGTTTTTCTTCGCCTTCGATGTGCATTTTGGTTCTAGAGAGAAGCATATAAATGGCATAAATCAAAATCAAAAATGCTGAAATCCGATAAAATCCGGGATGTTTATCTATCAAACTGACCAAGTCTGCACTGGCATAATAACTGACCAGAATACAAAGAAGGTCAGCTGAAACTACGCCAATATCCAAGGCAATGGCATGTCTGGGACCTCGGGAAAAACTGGTTTCTATCAGCAGGAAAAAAATAGGTCCGATGAAGACCAAACTTAGCATTATTCCTAATCCGACAGCGTATAAAATGAGTTCTAACATTCTTAGTTTTTTGTGGAAAATCAAAATGTATCTTGTGAAAGACGAAGACAAAAATACATTTTACTTTTTAATTAATTTCATTACACAATTTAAACTTAAAATTTTTCAACCACATAGTCTCACATAGTTTTTGGATTTAAAACAGAAAAGCTAAAATAGAAATGATTCTACTTTAGCTTTATTCTATGTGTCTATTAGGTTAATATCTACTCCACAATCTTAAAATCCAATTGTTTTGCAATCAGATTCGCTTTTACCACTTTGATTTTCACCTCGTCTCCAAGCTGGAAAGTGTTTCCCGTTCTGGAACCGATAATCGCATAATTCTTAGCATCCAAAGAATAAGAATCATCCACCAAATCGCGCAGTTTTATCATTCCTTCTGCCCCATTTTCAGGAATCTCTACCCAAAAACCATATTCTGCAACACCAGAAATAACGCCTGAGAAAACTTCGCCAACGTGGTCTTCCATAAATTTGACTTGCATAAATTTGATGCTTTCTCTTTCCGCTTCAGAAGCCAATCTTTCCATTGCCGAACAATGTTTTGCCTTCTCTTCCACTTCCTCTTTATTTGGAGATTTTCCACCGTCTAAATAATGTTGTAACAATCTGTGCGCAATCAAATCCGGATAACGACGAATTGGCGATGTAAAGTGAGAATAATATTCGAAGCCAAGTCCGTAATGTCCAATTGGGTCTGTGGAATAAACAGCTTTGCTCATACTTCTCATTGCAAGCGTTTCAATCATATTTTCTTCGCCTTTTCCTTTGACATCGCTCAATAATTTATTCAAAGATTCAGCAACTTTTTGGGTATTTGCCAAGTCCATTTTGTAGCCGAAAGTTCCTACGAAATCTCGTAAAGCTGTCAATTTCGCTGGGTCTGGGTCATCGTGAATTCTGTAAATGAAAGTGTTTCCAGTTGGTTCATTTCTTTTGTTTAATGAAATAAATTCCGAAACTTTTTTATTGGCCAAAAGCATAAATTCCTCAATCAAATGATTAGAATCTTTACTGACTTTGAAATAAACGCCAATCGGTTTGCTGTTCTCATCAAGGTTGAATCTAACTTCGCTTCTGTCAAACGTAATTGCACCATTTCGGATACGTTCCGCTCTCATTATTTTGGCTAATTTATCTAGTTGAAGAATTTCCTCAACCAAGTCTCCTTCTTTGGTTTCAATTTTTTCCTGAGCTTCTTCATAAGCAAATCTTCTATCGGAATGGATAACTGTTCTACCAAACCATTGTTTATGGATTTTTGCATCTTCATCCAGTTCAAAAACGGCTGAGAATGTGAATTTATCTTCATTTGGTCGCAAAGAACAAACATCATTACTCAAAACTTCCGGAAGCATCGGTACTACTCTATCCACCATATAAACCGAAGTTGCTCTAGCGTAAGCTTCATCATCCAAAATAGTTCCCGGTTTCACATAATGCGAAACGTCCGCAATATGAACGCCAATTTCCCAAAGTCCACTTTCTAATTTTCTGATAGACAAAGCATCATCAAAATCTTTGGCATCTTTTGGGTCAATCGTAAATGTCAGAATATCACGCATATCCCAGCGTTTCGCTACTTCTTCAGCATTGATACTTCTGTCAATTTGGTCTGCGTCGTGTTCTACTTCCGGCGGGAAACTATAAGGCAAACCATATTCAGCCAAAATAGAATGGATTTCTGTTTCGTGGTCTCCAGGAGCACCAAGAACTGTTGTGATTTCACCTTCCGGATTCTTGCTTCCTGGTTTCCATTCCAACATTTTTACAATGACTTTATCGCCGTCTTCTGCTCCATTGAAATGGTTTTTGGAAATAAAAATATCGGTATTAAGTTTTTTCTTATCCAAAACTACAAAACCGAAATCTTTGTCCGCAATTTTCTGAAAAGTTCCAACAAAAACTTCTTTTGCTCTTTCCAGAACTTCTACCACCGAACCTTCCAGTTTTTTACCTTTGAAATTGTAAGTTACAATTAGGACTTTATCTCCTTGCAATGCATCTTTTACGTTTTTCTGATGGACGAAGATATCATCATTGATTCCATCAACCTTTACATAAGCATTTCCGGATTGGTTGAAATCTATAACACCTGTCAAAGTTCCTTCTATATTGAGATTGACAATATATTTACCTTTCTCGGTTTCTTTGATTTTCTGAGTTGCCAAAAGTCTGTGAAGCGCCTGAATTACAAGCTCTCTTTGTCTTGGATTTTTATAATCTATTCCTTCCGCAATCTGTTTGTAATTATAGATTTTGGATGTTTTCTTGCTCATAAAACGAAGAATTGTTCTTCCTAAATCCAGAAGTTTTTGTTCGTTTTTATGACTTATATTTTTTTTGTTTTTCATTGATTAAAATTTAAAATTCATCTTCATTTATATCCAACAACAATAATCCTAAAAGCAGGATCTAATTTTTATTAAAGATAAAATAAAATAGGGGAGTTTGGGAAACCTTTGTATTAATTTATGGTTTCGTGAGAAAGAACTTTCTCTGTGAAATGCGTTGCAAAGATACAACTTTAAAAATAAAGCCTGTAATCTTAGCAATTACAGGCTTTTATGTTTAGCAAAATGCGATTTTGTCCACTCTGTTCTGATGTCTTCCACCTTCAAAATCCGTCGTCAGGAATTTATCGACAATCTCGAATGCCAATTCTTTTGCAATGAATCTCGCAGGAATCGAAATCATATTCGCATCATTGTGTTGTCTTGCCAATGATGCAATTTCCGGCATCCAGCAAAGCGCACATCTTATTTTCTGATGTTTGTTTGCTGTAATTTGAACACCATTTCCACTTCCACAAATCAAGATTCCTAATTCGTTTTCTCCATTTTCTACAGAACTTGCTGCAGGATGTACAAAATCCGGATAATCTACAGAATCAGTAGAGTAGGTTCCAAAATCTTGAACTTCGTACTTACCTTCGAGGTATTTTTTTATTAATTCTTTGTATTCAAAACCGGCGTGGTCTGCGGCTATTGCTATCTTTTTCATTGCTATTTTATATTATTCTTTTATTTCAGTATAAAATTACTACATATTTTGTAATTGTTGGCATAGTATTTTAATATAATCATCAATAATATTTTGAATTAATTATTTAAATATCAATGATATAAAATTTATAATGATAATTAATTAAACAAAATTTATAATCATTAATAAAAAGATAATAGAATGTTAGAAATTGTTAGAAAACCTGTGGATAACTTCTGTCAAATATTTCTTTTAAAAGTTGAACAAATTTTGTAATGAAAACTACCAACTAATTTTTTAACAAAATTTTTAGAAAACTTTTATTGGAGATTCGATTCGTTTATCCGCAAGATAGTTTTGAATAAGAGAGAAAATTCAGAATTATAAACAATTGTTGATAACATTATTAATTAGTTGATTAATAGAATCTTAATTATGTTAAAAAAGTCTTAATTAATTCACATTTCCTGTGACAAAATATTCCCGATTTATTTATCCGCATACTCTCTTCTACAACAATATACTACAATCTTATTTTTTTATAAAAAGAAAAAGAAAGTTGTTTATGAATGTAAAATGGCTTTGTGGATTTTTTTTGAGAATAAAATTTTTAAAAGGAAGGAATTAGTTTTAAATTTGTGAAACAAAGAGAGGAGGATTGATTTCGAATCTCGGTAAAAACCTTAAATTATATTTTAAATGAAAACAATAAAAGATTTCGATTTTAAAAACAAAAAAGCTTTAGTAAGAGTTGATTTCAATGTTCCTCAGGATGAGAATCTTAATGTAACTGATAATACAAGAATTACTGCTGTAAAACCAACTGTAGATAAAATCTTGGCTGACGGAGGTTCTGTAATCCTAATGACTCACTTAGGTAGACCAAAAGGAGAAGTGAATGATAAATACTCTCTAAAACACGTTTTGAGCGAGGTTTCTAAGGTTCTTGGTCAGGAAGTAAAATTTGTGGAAGAATCAGTAGGAGAGAAGGCAGAAGAAGCTGCTAATGCTTTGCAGCCTGGAGAAATTTTATTATTAGAAAATCTACGTTTTCATAATGAAGAAGAAAAAGGCGATGAATCTTTTGCTGAAAGGCTTTCAAAATTAGGTGATGCTTATGTTAATGATGCATTTGGAACTGCTCACAGGGCGCACGCTTCTACAGCTGTAATTGCCAATTTCTTTCCTTCTACTAAATTTTTCGGTTTACTGATGGAAAAAGAACTGGTAGCAATTGATAAAGTTTTGAAATCTGGTGAAAAACCTGTAACTGCGATACTTGGAGGTTCTAAAGTTTCAACGAAAATCACAATTATAGAAAATATTCTTCCAGCAATTGATAACTTGATTATTGGTGGAGGAATGTCTTTCACATTCATCAAAGCACTTGGCGGAAAAATCGGACAATCTATTGTTGAAGATGATAAATTGAATCTTGCTATCGAAATTCTTGCAAAAGCAAAAGAGCATAACGTGAATGTTTATCTTCCGACTGATGTCGTGATTGCCGATGATTTCAACAACGAAGCTGAAAGAAAAGTGGCCGATATCAGAGAGATCCCTGAAGATTGGCAAGGTTTGGACGCTGGTCCAAGATCCAGAGAAATCTTCAATGATGTTCTTTTGAATTCAAGAACGATTTTGTGGAATGGTCCAATCGGTGTTTTTGAAATGCCTAATTTTGCTGCTGGAACTATAGCTTTAGGAGAAAGTATTGCTGAAGCTACAAAATTAGGAGCTTTCTCTTTAGTTGGAGGAGGAGACAGTGTTGCTTTTGTAAAACAATTCGGTTATTCTGATAAAGTGAGTTACGTTTCAACAGGAGGTGGAGCAATGTTGGAAAGTTTGGAAGGATTGGAACTGCCAGGAGTTGCTGCAATTAACAAATAGAAATTTACTTTTCCAAATAAATATTTAAAACCGACAAATTTTTGTCGGTTTTTATTTTATCTATACTTGAATAAGTTTCAGTAAAAATTTTTTAAGAGATTCTCAGCGACTTTAATTGAAAATTAAAAATGACTGAATATTTTCTAAATTTTGTATTTATTAACAATTTTTGAACAAAACGCCTGAAAATTGGCTTTCAGAATTGTATTAAAAATCGATTTTCTATTTTTTTTCGATAATATATATCAAACTTGAAAATTCGTTCGAAAAAAGCGCTTTTACGTTAGAAATCGTTCCGTGAACGACTGCTTTTAACCAAAAAAGAGGTGATTTTTTATATTTTTCACTCAACATTGAGATATAAAATGAATCAAGTAGGAGAGGTTTGATTTTTCTTAATTTCCAATCTGGATTTTTTGAAATGAGAGTTTCCATTCCGTTTTTTGAAAAATGGTAGATGTGTCTTGGAACATCATACGCTGCCCAAAATTCTTTATAATGTTTCGCATCGTAAGAAGTTGGATTAGGAACGGCAATTATTAGCAAACCTTTTTCTTTTAATTTTGAATGAAAGATATCCAGCATTTCTTTCTGATTTTCGATATGTTCGAAAACGTGCCATAATGTAACCGCATCTAAACTTTGACTTTCTATTGAATTTAAATCATTAATAATTTTTGCTTTTTGAGTTTTATTTATTGCTGCATTTCTGGCATCTGAATTGGGTTCAAACCCAAAAGTTTCGAAATCCTTCTCAATATATTTTACAAATTCACCGGCACCGCAACCATAATCTAAAACTTTAGAACCTTTTTTAATTCTATCAACAAGTATATTTTTTTTGTATTGAAGATTAAAAGACTGTAGAAATTTATATAGTTTTTCTTTCAAACTTCCTGAATCCTGATGGTGCGAAATATAATCTTCACTCTCATAATATCTGGAAATATTAGAAGGAATAGGGGAGGTTTTGAAAACACCTTTTGTTTCAGTTCCTATAATTTCAAATTCTTCTTGTGTAAGAAAATGGTCTTTAATTTTCATAAATTAATTCAAAGTTTTTAAACAAAAAGAACAATGAAAAATAACATTGTTCTTTGGAATGTTTCACGTGGAACATTTGTAATTTTATCTACCCAAATATATCAAAAGTACATTAATATCAGCTGGAGAAACGCCGCTGATTCTTCCTGCTTGTGCAATAGTTTTGGGTTTTACTTTACCCATTTTTTGTTTAGCTTCTGCAGAAAGAGAAGTGATTTTTGAATAATCAAAATCTTCCGGAATTCTGATTGTTTCTAATCTATTTAGTTTAGCAACATTTTCCTTTTCTTTCTCTATGTAACCTTTGTATTTGATATTGATTTCAGCTTGTTCTCTTATTTCATTTTCATAAGTAGAAGCTACATCTTTTATAGCTTCAATCCCTTCTAATTTTTCCAAAGTCATATTTGGACGTGTCAAGATTTGAGCAGCTCTGTAAGCTTGGTCAACAGGAGAGGATTCAATCGTTTCAAGAATGGGATTAATAATTCCTGGTTTAAGAGAAGTTTCTCTAAGGAAAGTCTCTAATTCATCACTTTTAGCAATTTTTTCTTCAACTTTTCTTAGTCTCTCTTCTTTTGCTAAACCAAGATTATAAGCCTTTTCAGTTAATCTAATATCAGCATTATCTTGTCTAAGTAGTAATCTGTATTCAGCTCTGGAAGTGAACATTCTATAAGGTTCTTCAGTTCCTTTCGTAATCAAATCATCAATTAAAACACCGATATAAGCTTCATCACGATTAAGAATAAACTCTCCTTTGTCGTGAACTTTATTATGAGCATTAATTCCGGCAATTAAACCTTGTCCGGCAGCTTCTTCATAACCCGTTGTACCATTGATTTGACCAGCGAAATAAAGGTTTTCAACCAGTTTTGTTTCTAATGTATGGTTCAATTGGGTAGGAGGGAAGTAGTCGTATTCTATGGCATAACCAGGACGGAAAACTTTGACATTTTCGAAACCTGGAATGTGTTTCATCGCTTTGATTTGAACATCTTCTGGAAGAGAAGAACTGAATCCATTCACATAAATCTCTACAGTTCTCCAACCTTCTGGTTCTACAAATAATTGATGTCTGTTTCTCTCCGCAAAACGGTTGATTTTATCCTCAATACTTGGGCAATATCTTGGGCCTAAACTCTGAATAGTTCCATTAAACATAGGGCTTCTATCAAATCCTTCACGTAAAATATCGTGCACAGTCTCGTTGGTATAAACGATATGACAGCTTAATTGTTTGGTTAACTTAGGAGTATCTAAATAACTGAATTTCTGAGGATTTTCATCGCCTTTTTGTTCTTCCATTTTAGAATAGTCAAGGCTTCTTCCATCCACACGTGGAGGTGTTCCAGTTTTCATTCTTCCAGCTTCAAAACCTAAAGAAACCAATTGTTCTGTGATTCCGAAAGCTCTTGGTTCTCCCATTCTTCCACCACCTAATTGCTTATCTCCGACGTGAATCAAACCGTTAAGGAAAGTTCCGTTCGTTAAGACAACAGATTTAGCTTTAATTTCGATTCCAAGGGAAGTTACAACACCCTCGACTTTATTATTTTCAATAATAAGGCTTTTTACCATATCCTGAAAAAAGTCAAGATTAGGCGTATTTTCTAGAGTTAAACGCCATTCTTCTGCAAACATCATTCTGTCATTCTGTGTTCTTGGAGACCACATTGCAGGGCCTTTGGAAAGATTCAGCATCTTGAACTGGATTGCAGATTTATCAGCTACAATACCGGAATAGCCGCCCATTGCATCGATTTCCCTTACAATTTGTCCTTTTGCAATACCTCCCATTGCAGGATTACAACTCATTTGTCCAATGGTTTGCATATTCATTGTGACAAGAAGGGTTTTTGAACCAAGATTAGCAGCAGCAGCAGCAGCCTCGCAACCAGCGTGACCTGCTCCAACTACAATTACGTCATATATTTCGCTTATCATATTCTATATTTTAAAGGTAATGTTTCACGTGGAACATTGACCGTAATATTGGAACTAGCCCCGATTGTAGCGGTTACCCCGCAACTAGCTTTGGAAAAAGCATTGGCGTGAGGAGTATGAGCGGAAAGCGGGAAATAGCTCCTAAAAATTTTTAAATTGATTGATATAAAAATCTTCTTTTGCTCGCATTTGAGTCTCTTCTTCCTCGGTTTTATCCTTGTATCCGCAAAGATGAAGAATTCCGTGAGCCAAAACGCGATTGAATTCTGATTCAAAGTTTTGAGATAGGGTAGAAGCGTTGTCCAAAATGCGCGGCAAAGATACGAAAATATCTCCCGAAATGGTTTTTCCCTTTACATAGTCAAATGTGATGATGTCTGTGTAATAATCGTGGTCGAGATAATCCTGATTAACTTTGAGAAGATACTCGTCGTCACAAAATATATAATTGATTTCACCGAGCTTCTTGTTCTCTGCCTGAATCAAGTTTTCCAGCCATTCTGATGTGTTTGAATGGATTTCTACTTTATCAATTTTTTCAAAAAAATAGTTTATCATATTTTTAAAACCAATGCCCTAAGATGACACTGAAAACGCCTTTATGTTTGTTAAGAGATTTGCTGAAGTTGACTTTTATCTGACCGAAAGGAGATTTGTAACCTGCGGTAAGACCAATTGAACTGTAATTAAGTTTAACTGCATCTTCAAATTTGATAGTGCTGAACATATTTGCAAGACTGAAATTTCCAATTAAAAAATAATTTTTACTGAATCTAAGCTGAAAATCATTAGAAGCAATAAAAATATTATTATCAACTAATGAAGCAAACTGGTATCCTGCAAATTGTTTATAATTGGCTATAGGTTGTTCAAAAATTCCTCCAACTCTATATTGATAAAAAGAAGGAAGGTTGTCTCCAATTGTAATCCCTCCATATAAATTCAGACGATATGTGAACATTTTTGAAATGTAAAAATTCATCTTGATATCTGCTTTTATATTAATGGGTTTCTTCTCTAAATCTGAATTGAAAAGATCTATGATTTTTCCTTCAGCATTCAGGTAAAAACCTTTTGTCGGAAAGTCGCGGTCGTTTTGGGTATCGCTTTTTAAGAAGACATACGGATTGAGGTATTTTTCTACAATTTTATTGGCACCGTTTCGTTCGCTTTCAAAATAGTCGTGGCTCAAACCTCCTCCAATTGCAAACTTGTCTTTCCAAACAGACTGAATAAAAACTTCGTTTCTGAACCAATCCCAAGTTTCGGTTGTATTATTATCAAAATTTTTCAGATCGAATGTCATTCCTGAAGAATATAGTCCAAAACCCGGAATATATCCGTTATCTATAAAGTAGTTGAAATAATATCTCGGATTATCACCAATTACTACATCCAGGGATAAATTAGAATTTCTAAATAACAAACGCTTCGCTGAATAATTGAGCAACAATCCTGTCTTGAAAACTTCGTCGTAATGGAGCCCGAATTTCAAAAAATGACGAGATTCATCTTCTGTTACATATAATTTGAGATAACTGCTGTTATTTTCCTGTACGATATCGTAGTTGATGAATTTATAATTGTTGGTTGCATATAATTTATCAATCATCTTATTCACGCTTCCATAAGTCTGCATAGAAGGTAATTTAAGCCCCATTTTTCCACGAATGTAGTTGGACTTATAAATCCGTCCGTTTTCCACCACAAGGCTGTCTATTTTATAAACGCTGGAATAAATAGGATTGATTGATGACCTTATTCTTTCAAAATTTCGTTTCGGTAGCTTGTCCAGAATATCAACATATTTTTGGGCTTCAACATAACCACTGTCCAGGATTTTCCTTTTATCATCATAACTTGTAGCAGTCATTCCGGTAAGATCCGGTTTGATGTTGATATCCGTGTACTTATATTGGTTAAGTGTTTCTTTTTTAATATTGATATCAATGATTTGATTCAGGATAGAAATTATACTGGTCAGATTCTCACGTTTTGCCAAAGGCTGATTGAGGTCAACACCGATTACAATGTCAATTCCTTTATCTTTCAAGGGCTTTGAAGGGAAATTAACCGTCATTGCGCCATCAACATAAATACTATCACCAACCTTTACAGGATCCAAAAGTGATGGAAAAGCAGAACTTGCCATAATTGATGAAACCAAATCACCATTCTCAAAAATCTTCATTTGACCACTTTCTATATTGGTTCCGATACACATAAAAGGAATTGGAAGCTTAGAAAAATCATCAATATTAGAAACATTTCTAAGTAATTCTTTCAGCAGATAAACATTTCTCTGACCTGTGCTAATAGAAGAGGGAAATGTAATCTTTCCGTTTTTGAGAGGAACGGTAAACAGATATTTATCAACGCTTTTATTGAAAAAACTGGTTTCGCGACGAGTTTTTGGATCTGTAATCAATGAATAAAAATCGGTGTCCATTACGATCTTTTCGATGTCTTTTCCTGTATAGCCAGAAGCGTAAAGCCCACCAACAATTGCACCCATACTGGTTCCGGAAATATAATCGATTTTAACACCGAGAGAATCCAGAACTTTCAAGACTCCAACGTGTGTAAATCCTTTTGCGCCTCCGCCAGAAAGAGATAATCCAATCTTAGGATTTTTTGGAATGACAAGATTTTCTTTTACCTGAGAATAACTCATCAGATAAGCTAAAAATGGAATCAGATAAAAGAGTTTCTTAATCATTTTTAATTTTTTATATAAATTCTTTTTACTCTAGGAGAAATCGAAGTTAATACTTCGTAAGTAATTGTACCACAATATTTTGAAAATTCTTCAAGAGTAGGATTTGAATTAAAAATCGTTACAGAATCGCCTTCTTTTGCCACAACATTATCCACGTTAATCATCATCATATCCATACAGATGCTTCCAACAATTGGGCAGAGTTTATTATTAACGCCTATATTTCCGACTTTATTTCCAATCAAACGTGGAATTCCGTCCGCATAACCAACCGGAATGGTAGCAATTTTTGTGTCGTGTTCAGCTTTGAATCTTCTGCTATAACCTACTGATTCTCCATTTTTTACATCCGATATCTGAGAAATAACAGTTTTAAAACTTACAGAATCCTGAAGTTGTTTTTTGATACTTTTATCTGGATTTTCTCCAATCATTCCAATTCCAATTCTTACCATATCATATTGATAATCAGTATAATTGGTAATTCCAGAAGAATTAAGAATATGCCTGATTGGCTGATAACCCAATTTATCAATTAAATAGCTAGAATTTTTTTCAAAAGTTTTTAATTGATTCAAAGTAAATTCTTTTTCGTCTGGCATATCAGAAGAAGATAAATGACTGAAAATACTTTGAACTTTGACATTCATCGAGTTTAATTTTTCAGTTAATTCATCTAATTCAAAATCCTTAAAACCAAGGCGATGCATTCCCGTTTCCAGCTTGATATGAATCGGATATTTCTGCTGATTTCCGGATTTTATCAATTGTTCATTGAATAATTCCAGAACTCTTAGACTGTAGATTTCAGGTTCCAGATTATATTCGATGACACTATCATAGCTGTGCTGTTCAGGATTCATCACGATAATTGGCGTTGTGATTCCCTTTTTTCTCAATTCAACACCTTCGTCTGCAAATGCAACACCAAGATAGTCAATATGATGATGCTGAAGAAATTCGGAAATCTCATAACTTCCTAATCCATAAGCATTTGCTTTTACCATTGCCATCATTTTGGTTTCTGGTTTTAGTAGAGATTTATGAAAATTAATGTTATTAAGAATTGCATTCAGATTGATTTCCAAAACCGTATCGTGTTTTCTGAGTTCAAGAATTTCTTTGATTTTTTCAATCTCGAATTTTCTTGCACCTTTAAGTAAAATAACCTGGTTTTCGATTTCATTAATCACTTTACTTTCAATAAATTGATTGGTATTATTAAAAGTAAAAGTCTCAGAATTAAATAGTTTATAAAATGAGCTTATTTCTTCTCCAATTAGAAAAACTTTATCAAATTTCTGTTCATTAACTAACTCAGAAACTTCAGAATATAATTCTTCCGAATTCTCATTAGAATCTAAGATATCTGTAAGAATCAGAGATTTTTTTGGTTTGTTATATTCACCGATAAACTGAAAAGCAATTTTCAAAGAATCCAAATCCAAATTATAAGAATCATTGATAATCAGATTATTTCTAATTCCTTCGATGCTTTCAAGACGCATTTCAATCGCTTTAAGTGCATCTATTTTTTCTTTGATTTGAAGATTTGATAAATTGAACTGTTTCAGAATTCCAATCAAAGCTAAAACATTAGTTAAAGTCGCTTCATCTCTTTGATTGATTGGCTGAGAAAATTCTTCCTCAAAATATTTGACTTTAATATCCTGCGTTCGGTCATTAACATCAGAAATTATGGAAATATCATTATTGTTTTTTAAACCGTACGATATTAATTTTTTACTTGAGTATAATTGATTGATTAATTTGTCTGTCAATTCGTTATCAGAATTATAAAATATAATTTCCGAATGTTTGAACAACTTTAATTTCTCATTAATTAATTCTTCTTCGGAATTGAAGTTTGCAGAATGTGCAGTTCCAATATGCGTCAATAATCCAATCTTTGGGTGGAAAACATTTTCCTGTTTTTCCATTTCGTTCGGCTTGGAAATTCCAACCTCGAATATTCCTAATTCGTGCTTTTTATCGATTTGCAACAATGACAAGGGCAAACCGATTTGAGAATTAAAACTTTTTGGACTTTTAACCGTAACAAACTCATTAGAAAGACATTGATAAAGCCATTCTTTAAGAATTGTTTTTCCATTACTTCCCGTAATTCCAATAGAATTAATATTAGAATGCTCAAAATGATATTTGGCAAGCGTTTGTAAAAATTCGACCGAATTTTTTGTAATGATTTGATTGATAGAAAGATTATCGATTTTATTTTCAGTAATAATTGTATCGATTCCTTTTTCGATGACAGTCTCGATATATTTCTGTCCAGAATTTTTTTTTGTGCTTATCGCAAGAAACGCAGTATTTTTTGTAGAATAAATCGTTCGGCTGTCAAAAGCAATATTTTTGATTTTGATATCTTGATTTCCAATCACTTCGGAGTTGGTAATTTCTGCAATTTCTTTTGCTGTATAATTCATTGATTATCAAAAAAATAAACTAATTAATTTCATTATCTTTATTAAGAACTTCATCCACAAAAACTCTTCTACTAACTGCATCATAAGCTTCCGTTTCTCCAAGTTCCACCAATTCCTTTCCTGCAGAAGTTCTCATCGAATAATTGGCAAGATTTCCTGTTCTTTTACAAATCGCGTGAACTTTGGTCACATATTCTGCCGTTGCCATCAGATTCGGCATTGGTCCAAAAGGACGACCAAGAAAATCCATATCCAACCCGGCAATCACAACCCGGATTCCGTTATTTGCTAATTGATTGGCAACATCTACAATGCTTTCGTCAAAAAACTGCGCTTCATCTATCGCAACCACATCACAATTAGAACCCAACAAAAGAATCTCAGAAGGACTTTCCACAGCTGTACTTCGGATTTTAGTCTGATTATGGGAAACAACATCTTCCTCAGAATAACGCGTATCGATTTTCGGTTTGAAAATCTCGACATTCTGACCGGCCATTTCTGCACGACGGAGTCTTCTGATGAGTTCTTCCGTCTTTCCGGAAAACATAGAACCGCAGATAACTTCCATCCAACCGCTTTGTTTGGAATGATTAATTGTATTTTCTAAAAACATTATTAATTTAGCAAAAAATTGTTTTAAAATTTATAAAAGAAAAACTTGATGAAACCTTTATTTAGGAACAAAATTGTTCTTAAATTTATAAACATCAAATTTAAGTAAAAATTAATAAGATATATTATGCAAAACCTGCAAGATAAATACGAAGAAATTTTCGGAGAGATTAAGAATCTTTTGTCAGAATTATCAAAATCTGATACTTATGAAGCTATTTTGGCGAAAGAAAATGAAGTCAATCAGCTTTATCAAAAATTTTCTTTTCTTAAAATTTCTCAGAATTTTAATTTTTCGTCAACCGAAGTTGAACCATTACAAATTATTGATAACCAATTTACAAACGTTGATTCGGATTTGATTTCAGTTGAAGAATTTGAGGAAGAAAATAAGGTTGCTGAAATCATTGTTGAAGAAACCGAGGTTCACGATATTTTCGATGATGTTCCGGAAGTAGAAGAAGTTCATTCTTTTACAGAAATTGATGAGCAAGAACATTCTCAAGAAAATGTTGTTGAAGAAATTTCCAATTTTGCAGAAATAGAAACAGAAGAAAATCTGGTTGAAGAAACTATTGAATCTGAAAAAAATGATTTGATTGAAGAAGTTTCTAATCAAACAGAAGAAATTGCAGATGAAGTAGAACAAAACTCCGCAGTTGAAAATGAGACTGATACTTTTGAAGAAAGTCTTTTAGAAGAACCAACTGAAAAATTGGAACCTATGCAGGACAGCCAGTTTTCTTTTGCAATGACGAAAGAAGAGCCAGTTGCAGAAGAAACTTCGCAGGATGATTATGAAGCAAGATTAGCCGAAAAAGAAGCTAAGCTGAAAGAACTTGAGGAAAACAGAAGAAAAATTGTAGAATTTTCCAAAGAAAATACTCAGTCAAAAGAAAAATCTCAAGAAGTTTACGAATCAAATTCTGATGAGCATCACGATAAAAAATTCAAATTAGCGAATATCAAAGGTCTCAAAATTGCCAAATCTTTGTTTGATGATGACCATTTGGAAGAGACAGAAAAACCGGCTCCGGTTCAAACTTCCGGAAGTCTCCTGAAAAATAATGTGCCGACAGATTATATGGAAGCACCGAAACCAAAACCAGAATTCAAGCTTGACCTGAATGACAGAATCGCATTTTCTCAATATCTTTTCAATGGAAGTCAAAGTGAACTGAATCAAGTTGTTTCTGTTCTGAATTCTTTCAATTCTTTGGATAAAGCTCAGGAATTTTTGAGTGATATCTATTACGAAAGAGATTGGAAAAAAGTTGATAGCTATGCGCAGAGATTGTGGACTTTGGTTGAAAATAGGTTTTTGTAGATGAGCGGTATTCTTTATTTTGTTCCGACACCCGTTGGAAATCTGGAAGATATGACTTTCCGAGCTGTGAAAGTTCTGAAAGAAGTAGATTATATTTTGTGTGAAGATACAAGAACTTCCGGTGTTCTTCTCAAACATTACGAAATTTCCAAACCTCTGAAATCCTATCATTTACATAACGAACATCAAGCCACGCAAAAAGTAATTGATGACCTCAAAAATGGCCAAAACATTGCCATAATTACTGATGCAGGAACTCCAGGAATTTCGGACCCAGGTTATCTTTTGGCAAAAGCTTGTGCGGATGAAAATTTGGAAATGATTTGTCTTCCTGGCGCAACAGCTTTGATTCCAGCGCTTGTGGTTTCCGGATTGCCGAATAATGAGTTTCTTTTTGCTGGATTTCTTCCTCAAAAAAAAGGAAGACAAACCAAACTAAAACAATTGGCTGAAGAGAAAAAGACAATCGTTCTTTACGAAAGCCCACATAAAATCAATACAACACTTGAGCAAATCAAGGAATTCTTCGGAGAAGAAACTAGAGCAAGTTTGAGTCGAGAAATTTCCAAAAAATTCGAAGAAACTAAACGAGGGACAATCAATGAGTTAATTGAATTCTCGAAAAGCAAAACTTTAAAAGGTGAAATTGTTTTGATTGTGAATAATTCAATCTAAAAAATGAATTTTCTTAAACTCATATTTCTGTTTTTTCCAGTTTTTTTCTTCACTCAAGTCAGTTATGAAGGGAAAATTGGTAATTATCCAATTGAATTGGTTCTTAATATTGATGGAAAATTTGCTGATGGAATTTATATTTATTCAAAATTCAATGAGCCAATTTCTATTAAAGGAATTATTGAGAATGGACATTTAATATTATTTGAATTGGATGGAGATACGAGGAAGGCAAAATTCTATTTTAATAACTTTAAAGATGGAAAAGAAGAATACCTGGGAACTTGGACAAATCTCAAAACAGAAGTTCAATTGAATGTCTATTTAAAGAAAAAAGCAAATCAAAAATCATTTTTACAATCAGAAAGTACTAAGCAATTTTATTTCAGAGGAACTGAAGAAAATGAAGAGAATTATCTTTTAATTATCGATAAAAAAAGCAATCAAATTTTTCAGAAAATGAAAATGGAAGAATGTAGTTTTGATGGTATTTATGATGTTTCGGTTGGGGATTATAATTTTGATGGTTACGAAGATTTTTCCAGCTGTGTGCAATCTTATGCAGGTCCAAACACTTCAAAAACATATTTTTTGTTCGATAATAAAAAGAATGAATTTTTTGCAAGTGATTTTTCTGGAACTTCTTTGGAATTTGATGAGAAAAATAAATTGATTACAGAAACCAATCAGTGTTGTGCAGGAGCATCGATTGTTAAAAATATCTATAAAGTAAAAGAAAACAAGATGGTTTTAGTCAAAGAACATTGCTATAAATGGAGCGAAAAACTTCAAAAGCATATTGAGAAAAAACCAAAGGATTGTCAATAATTCTTAAAGTATTATTTTTGCCATAACAAATTTTAGAAAACATTATAAAAATATATGGGATTACTACAAGGTAAAGTTGCAATTATCACAGGAGCAACGCGTGGAATCGGAAGAGGAATTGCAGAAGTTTTTGCCAAAGAAGGTGCAAAAATCGCATTCACTTATGCCGGTTCTGTGGAAAAAGCTAAAGAACTGGAATCGGAATTAAGCAAAATAACAGAAATCAAAGGATATCAGTCAGATGCTTCGGATTATGACGCCGCTCAAAAATTAGTTGAGGATGTGTTGGCAGAATTCGGAACAATTGATATTTTGGTAAATAATGCAGGAATCACCAGAGATAATTTGATGTTGAGAATGTCAAAAGACGATTGGGATACGATTATCAAAGTTAATTTGGATTCTGTTTTCAACTTGACAAAAGCGGTTATTAAACCAATGATGAAAGCAAAATCCGGTTCTATTATCAATATGACTTCGGTTGTTGGTGTGAAAGGAAATGCTGGACAAGCAAATTACGCCGCTTCAAAAGCTGGAGCAATTGGTTTTACTAAATCTATCGCTTTGGAATTAGGTTCCAGAAATATCCGTTGCAATGCTATCGCACCAGGTTTTATTGAGACTGAAATGACAGCTGCTTTGGACGAAAAAACGGTTCAGGGTTGGAGAGACGGAATCCCAATGAAAAGAGGAGGGCAGCCGGCAGATGTTGCCAATGCGTGCGTTTTCTTCGCAAGTGAATTATCTTCTTACGTTACAGGTCAGGTTCTGAATGTTGACGGAGGAATGTTGACTTAAGGTATTGAACTTTAATTTATAAAAAATAAAACCGACCTTTCTTGGTCGGTTTTTTGTTAAATCTCTTACAGATTTTTCATTTAATTTTCTTAATCAACACAGCGTCATTTTTATCCAAATAATTGGTTCTTATGAATAATCTTCCATCTTTCTCGGATAGAAAAAATGTGCTTTCATTTTTTCCTTCAAACACACCAGATTGAACTCCCAAAATAAAATCTAATTCATTATTTTCATTTCCCATTTTCCAAAATTCGCCTGAAAATGCTGCTTCTTTATCCGTTTGCTTATCTTCATCATATCTCCAAATCAAGATACTGCTGTCATCAGGAGCGTCAATTTTCAATGATAATTTTATTGGATGGATAGATTTGCTTTTTTCGTCGAAATATTCTAAATAATATTCACCTTTCCATTTTTTTAAACTTTCATCATCGAGTTGTGTTTCATCAATTTGTTTTCCTGAATGTGGAGATTCTTCGTCAGGTTCTTCGGTATTGGAAGTTTCCGCATTTTCATTATGGATTTCCACGGTTTCTGGAGTATTTGTAATATTTCCTGCTTCTGAAATAATATTGTTTTCTTTATTTTTTTGCTAATATTTGTAATAAAAATATCCTCCAAATTCTCCAATAAGAATCATTAAAAGTATTGTAAAAGCTTTTTTCATTTGTGTTTTTTTAAGATAAAGGGCAAACAGCCTAGTCTAATTTTGTTATCGGAAATTTTGGGTTTTCATAATTTTCTGGAACTACCATTTCTGTTTTTATCCAATATTTTCCATTTTTTTCGTAAAGTTTGAAATCATAATTTGTATAAGGATTGTTACCATCGTACAATTTTTTCGGACTGAAAAAAATGCTGTCTGCAACGTTTCCTCTTGCAACGAATTTTCCTTGTAAACGGTAGCCAGCATCTTCTTCTACCTTATCATCTTCAATGTTTTTATAATAAATGTGAGCTTTTACATCTTCAGGATTTGGTGCTTCTATCTCGATGAAAGCTCTATAAGGTCCTTCTCCCTGCGCTTCTATACATTCGAAAAAATAATTTCCCTTCCATTTTTCAAAATCTTCGTTAGAAATCGTTTTACCTTCAACTTCGTCCAATTCAAATTCTTCGTACTGGTTGCCGGACTGTAATGTCATCGGAACAAGATTTTGATTTATACTGATAGAATCTATTGGTATTTTTTCATCATAAAGATATTTTCCTATTGGAGTATTCTCCAAAACTCTAAAACTGAGCAGAAAATATACTGTCATAAAAGAAAAAAGTAAAGTGAGCGAATAAATTAATGTGTTTTTCATCGGTTTTTAATAAAAAAACAAATTTACATTTTTTTGGTCTCAGCTAAATTCCTTTTCCTTTTCTTTACAAAAAGCTTTTTTATAGAAATTATGACAAACAACGGAAAGAATTACAACAATATTTTATTGGTTTTTGCTTTGGAATCCGAAGCAGGGAAAGAGTTTGAAAAATTCAATAAAGTATTTGTAGGAATAGGGAAAGTTAAAGCGACTTATAATCTTACAAAAGCTATTCAGGAAGTGAATCCGGATTTGATTATCAATCTGGGAACTGCCGGGAGTACAATTTTTGACAGAGGAAGTGTTGTGAATTGCAGCCGGTTCATTCAGAGAGATATGGATGTCAGAGCTTTGGGTTTTCAGAAATTTGAAACACCTTTTTCCAATGAAACAATTCTCCTGGAATATGGATTAATTATAGAACATCTCCCCAATGGGATATGCGGTTCCGGAGACCAGTTCGAAATGGAACATATCAATCCGGAATACAATGTCATCGATATGGAAGCTTTTGCGCTTGCCAAAATTGCAGAATATGAGAATATCGATTTTCTATGTCTGAAATATATTTCTGACGGAGCAGACGGAAATGCGGCCGATGATTGGACGCAAGAGGTGAAAAAAGCTTCGATTGCGTTGAGAAGAGAACTAGATAATCTTTAATAGAAAACCAGCCGAATTTGGCTGGTTTTTTTATTTCTTGTTCAAAACTTTATCATAAATCTTCTTGACCTGCAAATCTCCGAAACCAAACATTCCTAATTCTTCTTGAAATTTTTTAAAGACAGAATCAAAATCTGTCAATCCGTTTTCAATTTGATTTTTAATAAAATCTTCCGGCTTAATATTGATATAAGCTTCGATAACTTCTTTTAAAAATTGAAAGCAATCGGATTGATTTTCAGATAATTGTTTCAAAGAATCGATATCATTATTTTGATAAGCTTTCCAAAGATTGAGAGTTAATTTGATATCATTTTTATTAAATAAAACTCTAGATTTCAAAGATTTTTCCAAATCAGAATTGTCTGAATCTGCAAAACCTTTCCAATGATTTTCAGAAGCTGTTTTAGGAAAAACTCGATAGATTTTTAAATCTTTAATAGTTGAGAGTAAAGAAACACAAAACCACAAATTAATCTGACAAAACAAATCATCTTCAAACCAAAGATTGACTTCGGAATCTTCAGAAATATTCAGAACTTTTTCAAATTCCGAAACTGATTTTTCATAATAACTTTCCTTGGAAACATTATAATCTTCAGAAATAGATTTTGCTCTTATTTCCCAAAATTCTTCTAAGGATTCAGCTTTCAAATTTCCAGAAATCAAAGCCTCACGACAAACAATTATCCTTCCTTCGATTGAAGTTTTCTTCAAATCTTCAGCAAGATAGTCGCCATTGGTTATGTGAAAGATATTCTTCAAAAGTTATCCGTTAAAAACCTGATTTTCCTGCTCTTGAACTCGGATAAAAGTTGTTCTTTTAGACAATTCTTTCAACTTAGATGCGCCGACATAAGTACAAGTCGAACGAACGCCTCCCAAAATATCTTTTACTGTTTCTGAAACTGGACCTTTATAAGGAACTTTCACCGTTTTTCCTTCGGAAGCACGATATTCTGCAACACCTCCGGAATGTTTATCCATCGCTGTTTGAGAACTCATTCCATAAAATAATCGGAAAGTTTTTCCATTTTCTGTGATGAGTTCACCGCCACTTTCGTCGTGCCCGGCAAACATCCCTCCCAACATTACGAAATCTGAACCGCCACCAAAAGCTTTGGCCACGTCTCCAGGTACTTTGCAGCCTCCATCGCCGATGATTTGACCGCCTAAACCGTGAGCAGCATCAGCACATTCGATAATTGCAGAAAGTTGAGGATAACCAACGCCTGTTTTCACACGAGTCGTACAAACAGAACCTGGACCAATTCCAACTTTGATAATGTCAGCACCAGCCAAAATCAGTTCTTCTACCATTTCGCCGGTTACAACATTCCCAGCAATGATGATTTTATCAGGAAAATTTTCTCTTGCTTTTTTTACAAATTGAACAAAATGTTCGGAGTAGCCATTCGCAACATCAATACATAAAAACTGAATTTTGGGATTGGCATCCAGAATCGTTTTGATTTTTTCTTCGTCAGCTTTTCCAGTTCCTGTGCTCAATGCAATGTATTGGTAGAAGTCATCGTTTTTATCTTTCAGAAAATCAGACCATTCCTGTACAGAATAATGCTTATGAATTGCTGTAATGATTTTGTCTTTGTAAAGCGCCTCTGCCATTTCGAAAGTTCCGACTGTGTCCATATTGGCCGCAATCAACGGAACGCCGCTCCATTTTTTCTGAGTATGTAGAAAAGTGAATTCTCTTTCTATAGTCACTTCTGAACGGGATTTGAGTGTGGAACGCTTCGGACGAAACATCACATCTTTGAACCCTAACTTGATTTCGTTTTCTATTCGCATACATCAAAATTAGCATTTATTTTTTTGAATTGGGATGATATTGAAACTGATTTTTGCCTTAAATTATAAAATCAATATTTGTCATTCCGTAGGAATCTCAACAGTCTAGATTCCTACGGAATGACAAAGTAATGTTTGATGACAAAAGTTGATTGAATGCTGAATCCGCAGCCCGGCTTGAACGGAAATCCTTTTTTGCGTTTACAAACATTCTCGTGAAATGGAAATCGTCTGCAAAAAAGATTGGGAGTGGAAGACGGAAATAGCTGCCCAAAATATTCAATTAAGAATCTCTATTTTTGTTATTGTGAAACATCTTGTCATTATTGGTCTCGTCATTCCGGAGCCTGCTTCTACAGCTGCAGGTCACAGAATGATGCAGCTCATCCAATTGTTCTCGGAAGCGAATCACAAAATCACTTTTTTGACAGCTTCCAACAATATCGAATTCTCAGAAAAAATTGAAATCGAAAAAATTGAAATCAACAACGAAAGTTTTAATGAAAAAATAAAAAAACTCAATCCTGATATTGTGCTTTTTGACCGTTATGTAACAGAAGAGCAATTTGGCTGGCGGGTTTCTGAAAATTGTCCAAAAGCTTTGAAAATTATTGACACAGAAGATTTACATTTCCTTAGAGAAGCAAGGCGAAAAGCTTTTGTTGAGAAAAGGGAAGTTAATAATGAAGATTTGGTTAATGATATTTTCAAGAGAGAAATAGCTTCGATTTTGCGTTGTGATTTGTCTTTGATTATTTCGGAATTTGAGTTTCAGTTGTTGACGGAGAAATTTAAAATCAATCCGAATATTCTGTTTTATATTCCGTTTTTAACTGAAAAGATTGAGAAAAATAAGACTTCTTTTCAAAAAAGGCAACATTTTGTAAGCATCGGTAATTTCCTCCACGAACCTAATTGGCAAACTGTTTTGAAACTGAAATCTTTTTGGAAATCAATCCGAAAACAACTTCCGGAAGCAGAACTTCATATTTATGGTGCTTATGCTACGGAAAAAGTTTTCCAGTTGCACAATGAGAAAGAAGGATTTTTGGTAAAAGGAAGAGCAGACGATGTTGAATCACTTTTTAATCAATACAGAGTTTTACTAGCTCCCATTCCTTTTGGTGCAGGATTGAAAGGAAAACTTTTGGAAAGTATGCGGTTTGGATTGCCCAATGTAACGTCATCAATTGGTGCAGAAGCAATGCACAAAGATTTGCCTTGGAATGGTTTTATCGAGGATTCTGATGAGGACTTTGTAGAAAAAGCAATTGAGTTATATAAAAATGAATCTTTTTGGAATCAGGCTAATGAAAATGCTTTTGTGATTTTGAATGAAGTTTTTGATAAAAAATTATACGCCAATCAGTTTTGGAAAAAAATTTCTAAAATTGAGAATCATCTGGAAAATCATCGGACAGAAAATTATCTCGGAAAAATCCTGCAACATCATCAATTGAATTCGACAAAATATATGAGTCGGTGGATTGAGGAGAAAAATAAAAAATAAACTATCGATTATGAAAATTTGTAAGAACTGTGGTCATCGTTTTGAAGGGAAATTCTGTAACCACTGCGGACAAACTGCGGAAACCAAAAGACTCAATTTCCAATATCTGAGACATCAACTAACGCACAGTCTTTTTCACATCAATGCTGGTTTGTTTTATACAATCAAACAATTATTTCTAAGACCGGGACACGCTATCAGAGATTATCTTGAAGGAAAAAGAGTGGATTACGTCACGCCATTTTCGTTTGTTCTGATATTGACAGGGTTTTATATTTTGCTTTGTCATTGGCTTCACATCAACTTATTCTCAGCATCAGAAGAGTCTTTGAAATCCGGAATTGGTTCAGGAAAATCTTTGAACCTTGATGAATGGTTTTTGTCGCATTTCAGTTGGGTAACTTTGGCTACTATTCCTTTATATACAATGGGAACCTGGATTTGCTTTCATAACAAAGGTTACAATTTTGTAGAATATCTTGTTCTGAATACTTACAAAGCTGGGCAGAGGCTGATTGTGCAGATTGTCTTTTTACCGTTTATTTTCCTGATCAAACATTCTCTCAATATTGGAACTGTGATGCTGATTGTTTATTTGATTGATTTGGGATTGCACTTTTGGACGAATCTTCAGTTTTTCAAACCAATGAAGGCGTTAAATATTATTGTTAGGTCAATTTTCAGTCATTTGATTATGACAATATTGGTTGGATTAGCGGTTTTAATCTTTATAGTTGTGATGTCATTATAAATTAATCGAATTATGAAACAAAAACTGGCGTTATTTCTCGCAATTTTAGGATGGATATCAATTATCCTGCAGTTTTATTTGATGATGGAAACAAGAACCATTTCCAGGCTTGAATCTGTCATTCGGTTTTTCAGTTACTTTACGATTTTGACTAATATGATTTTAGCGATTTCATTTTCTGTTCAGGCGTTCAAAAAGGAGACAATCAGAATTTTGACGCCTATTACTGTTTACATCACTATTGTTGGCTTAGTTTATCAGATTCTTTTGAGACACACCTGGAGCCCGACTGGACTTCAAATGATTGTTGATGAACTATTACATACTATCATTCCAGCATTGGCGATTATTTATTGGTTTTTCTATGAGGATAATAAACTTAATTATAACCAAATTCCGAAGTGGCTGATATTTCCTTTGTTGTATTTGTTTTACATTCTCATTCGTGGACATTATTCAGGTTTTTATCCTTATCCGTTTGTAGATGTATCAAAATTCGGATTAAATCAAGTATTGATCAATTCGGGGCTTTTAATCGTTGTGTTTATTTTATTCTGTGCTCTTTTTGTTTGGATCAAGCAACCGAAATCTAAAGTGATAGAATAAATATTAGAATTTTAAAGAAAGAAAAGGTATATAAAAACAAAAAACCACTAGACTAATCTAGTGGTTTTGCTCCTCTTGCTGGGCTCGAACCAGCGACCCTCTGATTAACAGTCAGATGCTCTAACCAACTGAGCTAAAGAGGAATGTTTCCATTTGCTTTAAGCGTGTGCAAATATAGAAACTTTTTTTATACTTCCAAAAATTTTTGGAGAACTTTTTTTAATTTTTTTGACTGAAAAATTGCGCTACGACCTTAACTATGTCATTTCCAAATATTAACGCCATAAGGCCTAATAAGAAAATTACACCTACCATTTGCGCATTTTCCAAAATTTTCTGCGGAACTGGTTTTCTTGTGATGATTTCCCATAATGTAAACAAGACGTGACCACCGTCTAATCCTGGAATTGGAATTAAATTAAGGAATGCCAACCAAACAGAGAACATCGCTGTAAAGCCCCAGAAAAACTCCCAATCGATAGAAAAGTTTCCATCCTTGCTTTTTTCAACGTGCATATTATTCACGATGGCGATAGGACCTCCAACCTTTTTATAACCTTGCGTTTTGGTATTGAAAATAATTTTAAACTGCTTAATCTGCATTGCCAACACATCAATAGTTCTGGTGAATCCTCTTGGAATTGCTTGTAAGAAAGAATAATTTTTCGTGGTCTCGCTTTTGTTCAGATAACTTTGAGCCAATTGGAAGTTAGGACCAAATCCTAATTTTCCTTCCTGATTTGCCTTAGCTTTGATTGTAATAGGTTGATCATTTCTAATAATATCTAAACTGATTTCTCCTCCTTTATTTGCCTTTAAAGCATCGGTAACTTGGTCATAGAATTCTGTTTTCTGTCCGTTTACGCCAACAATTTTGTCTCCTTTTTTCAACCCAGCTTTTATTGCAGGCATATTTGGAGTTAAAGTATCGACCACAGCAGGGAAACGATTCATAAAATAAAGTTTTGCCTCGTTAGCGTGTAGAACTTCAGCAACACCATCCTCATTGATTGGGAAAGTCACTTCTTTTCCACCTCTTAGAACAGTTACGTTATCAGCAAAAAGCATATTAACGGTTGAGGTTTCCATTCTTTCTGCTGGTTTTCCGTCTATTTTCAAGATTTTATCTCCTGTTTGCAATCCCATTTTTTTACCAGCGTCAGAAACCGCAATTCCATTCTCGAATTTCGAATTATCGTGATAAGTTTCTCCTGTGAAGTAAGACAGGCAAGAGTAGATCAACCAGGCTAAAAAGAAATTAACCGTTACACCACCCAACATAATAATGAGTCTCTGCCAGGCCGGTTTTGCACGGAACTCCCAAGGTTCAGCAGGTTTAGAAAGCTGTGCAGTGTCCATACTTTCGTCCACCATTCCGGCAATTTTCACATAACCACCCATTGGCAACCATCCGATGCCATATTTTACACCTTCTTGCTTTCTCCAATCGCTGTCCGGTAATTTGGAAACATCGATCGGTTGTGTTATTTTTTTGCCATTGATTTCAACCTCTTCTTCAGTAGGCTGATTTTTTGAAAAGAATTTATATTGCCATTTTCCATTGATTTTCTTCATCGCGAAGATGGAAAAATACGGGTCAAAAAATAAAAAGAATTTGTCTACTTTGGTTTTAAACCATTTCGCTGGCAGAAAGTGCCCGATTTCGTGTAAAGTTACAAGGATAGAAATGCTCAGGATAAACTGAAATATCTTTAATGCTAATTCCATTAATACATTTTAAAATTATAGTTGTCAAAGGTAATCATTTAGTCAGAAACTATACCAATGTAAAAATCAACCTTTTCTCTGCCAAAATAGCATTTAATAGTATTGATGATTTGGGCAGCTATTTCCGCCTTCCACTCCCGCTATTTTTTGCCATTGCTTTCCAGCCACAAAAAAATGAGCTCCGTTCAAGTCGGGCTGCGTGCGATTCGACTTCAAATAATATGTTTAGGATTCAATGGAAATCAGTAATTTTAATCCTATTTAAAATTGAAATTATGTCAAATATCGAGATGATAATCGAGGAAAGAGCAGCTGATATCGGCAATTTTTTGGTTGGCAGATTGTTGCCGTTTTCTCAGAAGAGAAGCATTGGACCATTTGTGTTTATCGATCATATGGGACCGGCTGCGCTCAAGGATTATGAAAATATGGATGTTCCGCCGCATCCGCACATTGGACTTTCCACACTTACTTTTTTGTTTGAAGGAAGTATAATGCACAGAGATTCCATCGGCACAGAAATCGAAATCAAAGAAGGTGCTGTGAACTGGATGACTGCAGGAAAAGGCGTCGCTCATTCCGAAAGAACGCCAGAATATCTTAGAACCACCGACAAACATCTTCACGGATTACAGATTTGGGTCGCACTTCCAAAAGAATTGGAAACTATGGAGCCAGAGTTTTTCCATATCAACAAAGAAGATATCCCAAGTTGGATAGATAATGGCATTAATTATAAATTAATCGCAGGCGAAATCCTTGGAAGAAAATCTCCTGTTCCGGCTTATTCGCCTCTTTACTTTTTGGAAGTGAAGAATACACTTCAGGAAGACAGAGAAATCATTCTTGGTGATTACCTTTTTGGAGAATCATCACTTTACATTCTGGAAGGAAACATCGAAAGCGAAGGCAACCTTTATAACCCAAAACATATTTTGATTGCGAAAGATTCCAAGCTTTGTCATTTTGTTTTGAAACCAAATTCCACGGTTTACATCTTTGGCGGCGAGCCTTTTCCGGAACCAAGATATATCTACTGGAATTTCGTTGGAACTTCCAGAGAAATTATAGAAGATGCCAAAACAAGATGGCAGAACCACGAGTTTCCAAAAGTCATAAATGATGATGGTTATGTTCCGCTTCCGCCACAGAATAAAAATATTAAGCTGAAAGAATAAACTAATACAACAAAAAGCATCTGGATTCCAGATGCTATGTTTGATTAATATCTCTAAGTTTGCGCTTCTAATAAAAATTTAAAGTCAAGCATCGTCAAAACGAATATGGATAAGTTCAGCTTTTTAGAAATCACTGCTTGCATTGGAATTTTCGTCATTCTATTTCTTGCCTTGTTTTTGCTGACTGTGAAAACGAAACATAAATTAGGAAACCGACTTTTCGCTTTTTTTCTTATCGGAAATGCCATAGATGCATTAAAATTTTTGATGCGAGAATTTCCGGTTAATTATATCAATCTCGAGGCATTTCGGTGGAGTTTTGTGTATTTGGTTCCGGCATTGTTTTACCTTTATGCATTATCCGTCTGCTATTCTAATTTCCGTTTAAAAAAGAAACATGTATTGCATGCAATTCCATTCGTTGCGTACAATTTGTATCTGATGTGGGGAATTTATTTTGTAGACAGACCTTCTAAAATACAGTTTATTAACGGCATGAATGATATGCCTTTGATGCAGTTTTTTCAGTTTCTTTTTGAATTTATGTTTCAAGTTTATTTCATCGCGTCATTTTTGGTGATTAGAAAATCTAAAACGGTTTATCTTCAAAATTATACGAATCCAAATATTTCTGTACTCAATGCCCTACATAAAATAACAATTCTCTACTACTTTTTGCATTTCATAGTTCTTGTAAGATGGTTGGTCACTTTTATCTTTGGTTCAGGCGAAATTCGGGTATGGGTTGTAACACTTGATGGGTTTGCATTTTTAATTTGTACTTGTTGGTATTTATTTATTGCACTAAACAATCCGGAATTTTTTCGAGGTGTAAATTCACAGTTAAAAGTTATTGAAGAAATTATCCCGAAACAAAAGTCTTCTCCTATAGTTGATGACGAAAAAAATAGACAAATAGAATCTTTAAAAGATTTTATGATTAAAAACGAGCCTTATCTGGATTCATCGTTGACGATTCAGGATTTGGCAGAGCAGGTGAAAATGCCGGTTAAAGATTTATCGGCTTTGATTAATCTGTATATGAACAAACATTTTTTTGATTTCATTAATGAATATCGAATCGAAAAAGCGAAAGAAATATTGAAAGATTCTTCACAAAAAGACCTGACAATTCTGGAAATTCTCTATCAGGTTGGTTTCAATTCTAAATCTTCATTCAGCACTTCTTTTAAAAAACACACCGGAAAAACGCCTACGGAATTTCGGAAAAATTCATTTTAAGCATCGAATTTATTGAAAAATGAGTTCGACTTTTTTTAATCGGTCGTGTATTCAAGCATTCTGGCGCATCTTTGCATCAAATTATAAAATCAAAATCGATTATGAAAAATTTTCTGTTTGCATTTTTGGTGCTTTCATCACTAAATATTTTTGCGCAAAAAAACGTATCCAATTCAAATAAAGAAAAAGCAAAGAAAATTGATTTGATAATTAATAAATATCACGATTACAATCTTTTTAATGGAAGTGCGTTGGTTGTTCAAAACGGCGAAATTGTATTGCAGAAAAATTATGGAAAAGCAGATAAGAGCTGGAATATTGATGCAACTTCTGACACCAAATTCAGAATTGGTTCCGTAACGAAACAATTTACAGCAATGCTGATTATGCGGTTAAAACAAGAAGGAAAAATCAAACTTGATGATAAAATCAGCGATTATCTGCCTTGGTTTAGCAAAACGGTTGGAAGCAAAATTACCATTCATCAATTATTAACACATACTTCCGGCTTACCGAATTACACCGACTTTCCTGATTTTAAAACAAAAATGGTTTTCGAAAATTTGTCGGGAAAAGATTTTGCAGTTAAATATTTCAAAGATAATCTGGGATTTGAGTCTGGAACTAAACAGAATTATTGTAACACCGGATATTATTTGCTGGGATTAATTATCGAAGAAATTACCAAAAAACCTTACGAAGAAGTTCTGAAGGAAAAAATATTTGATGTCATAGGAATGAAAAATACTGGCATTGAAAATCCGAAAGAAATCATTTCAAATTATGCCCAAGGTTATGATTTTGATTACGATGGCTATCAAAAAACAGATTACATTAATATCAAAACTGCTGTATTTTCTGCCGGTGGAATGTATAGCACGGCAAATGATATGCGAAAATGGGATGATGCTTTGTACACGAATATTTTGTTAAATGAGGAGAACAAAAAAATATATTTCACGCCAAATTTAGGCAATTACGCTTACGGTTTGGTTGTTCAAAAACATCAGAATTTTCTAAGTTCGGGAAAAGAGATTACAACAATGGCGCACAGTGGCGGAATCAACGGTTTTTCCTGCAATATTGCTAGAATTCCAGAGGATAAAATTTATGTGATTTTGCTTGATAATACCAGAGCTGGTAAAAGAGGCGGACAATTAGAAGCTATTATTGATGATGTTTTCGGGATTTTATATAATGCAAAAGTTGATGTACCGAAACCATTAATCATCTTTGAAGTTTATAAAAAAATGAAATCGGAGTCTGTAGAAATAGGAATTGAGTATTTGAAAGACTTAAAGAAAAACAAATTCGATTCTTACAATTTCAATGGTTTTGAAAATGAACTCAATAGATTGGCGTACAAATTTTTAGGCGAAGGAAAACCTGATGATGCTTTGAAAATCATTGATTATGCGGTTTCAGAATTTCCAAAATCATCTAACATTTATGATACGCGGGGCGAAATTTATTTCATTAAAAAAGATTACAACGCTTCCAAAAAGGATTATCAGAAAACGTTGGAATTGAATCCCAATAACGATAATGCCAAAGAAATGCTTTCAAAAATCAATCAAATCCTGTCTCCAAAAAATTAATTAAAATGAAAAAACGATTTTTCTTATTATTACTAACTGTTTTATTTACAAATACGCTTTCTGCCCAAGAATTAAATAGTCCAAAAGAAACAAAAAAGGTACATCAAAATTCGACTGAACAAAAATCAGAAATCAATCAAATTGATTCCTTAATGGCAAAATCTTACGAAAGAGGTTTGTTCAATGGTAATGTCCTTATTTCTAAAAATAATAAAATCATCTATCAAAAATCATTTGGTTTTACTGATGAAACGAGACAAACAGCTCTAACTGATAAATCAATATTTAACATTGGTTCTATTGCAAAGGAGTTCAATGCTGTCGCAATAATGATTTTAGTTGAGCGTGGTCTTCTTAATCTTGATGACCCGATTTCAAAATTTAATTTAGGCTTGCCTAAATGGTCAGAAAAAGTCACCATTCGACATTTGATAAATTACGCCAGCGGAATTCCTAAAATAGAGTCGGGGCTAAATCCGGTAAGTGATGCAGATGCGTGGAAGATTTTGAGAAGCAGTGATAATTTATTGTTTGAACCTGGAACAAGTTACAAATACGATAACGGCAATGTATTTTTGCAAAGAAGAATCATTGAGAAGATAACTGGAGTATCATTTCAAGAATTTGTCATTAAAAATATTGTTAAACCATTGAAAATGACCAATTCGGCATTTGACCCAAAATTTGGTTATAAAAACCGAACATCTTGTTATGATATGGACAATGTCCGATGTCCAGAAATGAATTTCATTAGTGGATGGCTTTGGGTAGATATCAATGATTTATATAAATGGATTGAAGCGATGAACTCTAATCGTTTAATATCCAAAGAATCCTTTCAAACACTTTTGAATAATCCATACGCAAAAGATGAAGGTGGTTCACTTGGAAGATACTTTGAAAAAGAAGAACTACAAAGACACAATGGTGTATCGTATAAATTTGAATCCATCTTTTTAAACGATTTTAAAAATAATATTACAATAATTCTAGTGTCCAATAATCTAAATAGAGTTTGGGATTTAGGGTATACTATTCACAATTTAATGTTAGGAAAAGATTATGAAATCCCTAAAAAATCTGTTTATCAAGCGATAAGAAAGGAATCGCTCTACGACATAAATACAGCGATAGAGATATACTATTTACTCAAGAAAAATTCTAAAAATGAATATAGCTTTGAAAACCCAGGTGAACTTAATAAATTAGGATATGAATTATTAAGAGGCGGTAAAAATAATGAGTCAATAGAAATATTTAAATTGGCTACAAAAGAGTTTCCTAAAGAAGCCAATCTATTCGATAGTTTAGGAGAAGCCTATTTTACAAATAAGCAATACGATTTAGCATTAGATAGCTATTACAAAGCAATCAGTCTTGGTGGAACCAACGGTAATGCGGAAAAAATGATAGAAAAAATCGGGAAGGAAATGGGTAAGTAATACCTACCCGAATGTAATAAACATTTTTCTGAGTTGTCTTATTAATTAGAAATCAATTATTTATATATGAAAAAACTAAATCTAATCCTGCTGCTTTCTTTATCATTGAATGTTTTTGCGCAGAATGTAAAGGATAAAATAAAATCATTCGAAGACAACCTGCTAAGTTGGGATAAAACGAAAACAAAAAAATGGACTCTAAAAGAAAGAATGGCTTTCTACAATATGAATGCGGTAAGCATTGCGGTCATCAAAGATTATAAGGTAGAATGGTCAAAAGCTTATGGTTATGCAGACGTTGCTGAAAATAGAAAAGCAACCCCGCAAACACTGTTTCAGGCTGCGTCTATTAGCAAGTCTATTAATAGTCTTGGCCAGCTAAAATTGGTGGAACAGGGAAAATTAGGTTTGGACGATGATATCAATAATTATTTAAAAAGCTGGAAATTTCCATATGATTCTGTTTCAAAAGGGAAAAAAATTTCTATTGCAAATCTGTTGAGTCATAAAGCAGGTTTGTCTGTTCACGGTTTCGGAGGGTATCAAAAAGGAAAAGAATTACCTACCATAATACAAATTCTCGATGGACAAAAACCAGCCAATTCCCCTGCGGTTAGGTCTGTATTTGAGCCTGGTACAAAGTTTCAGTATTCAGGCGGCGGAACGACAATTTCACAATTAATTCTTGAAAATACTACAGGAGAAAAGTATGAAGATTATATGTGGAAAAATGTTTTAACTCCATTAGGAATGAACGAAAGTTCTTACAATCAACCACCTTCTCAGGATAAAGAAAAATTACTTGCAACGGCTTATAACAACGGAAAAGAAGTAAAGGGCAAATATCACATCTATCCTGAAAAAGCAGCGGCTGGTTTATGGACCAACCCAAATGATCTGGCAAAATATATCATTGAAACACAATTGTCATTATTAGGGAAATCAAATAAAGTCTTATCAAAAGAAATGTCTGTAAAGAGAGTTGAGAACAATTATGGTGTATTTCTGAATGATTTCAAAGACACAAAATATTTTGCGCACAGTGGTGGAAACGAAGGTTTTGTTTGCTATTATATTGGAAGTGTTGAAGACGGAAACGGTCTGGTTGTAATGACTAACGGTAATAATTTTAAATTAATCGATGAAATCCTTTTAAGTATTGCCAGTTTGAACCAATGGAAAAATTACCCAATTGAACCTCAAAAAGAATCCATTGCCTTAACGATTAGAAAAGAATGTTTAAAAAATGTTGACAAAGGAATTGCGTTGTACAAAGAATTAAAAAGAACGAAGCCGAACGACTACAATTTTTCCAATGAAAATGAACTCAATGAATTAGGATATGAATTTTTGAGAGATAATCAATTAGACACAGCACTTAAGATTTTTGATCTGAATGTGAATGAGTTTCCAAAATCGGGTAATGTATATGACAGTCGTGGTGAAGCTTATTTTAATAAAAAAGAATATGCGTTGTCAAAAAAGGATTATCAGAAATCATTGGAACTTGATCCTGCCAATCACAATGCGAAAGAAATGGTTTTGAAAATAGAGCGAGAAATAGGGAAGTAAAATTGCCCACTTAGTAAAAACAAAAAAGCATTCCAGAATATCCGGAATGCTTTTTTATTAAGTTGTGATTGAGTTTAGAAAGAATAAGAAACACCGAAACTTCCATTGTTTCCGGCTTCTATAAAAGCACCCCAGTTTTCTGTGAAAAAATATCTTGCACCAAGATAAACGCCCAAACCGAAGTTTCTGCCGGCTACACCGACATTTAAACCAGGATAAATATCAATTTCTGAAGGTAAAGCCAAGGCTTCCTGCAAGTGGAATCCGATACGTCCAAAAACAAAAGGATTGTCTTCGTCTTCATTAAAATAAACGTTCGCACCACCACCAACAGAGATGAGGTTAGAAAGTCCATAATCATAACTTGCAGTAGGTCCGGTTCCAAATCCCCAAACATTGATTCCGGCTTGTGCCTTTTGGTCGCCGGCACCTTTCCAAGCCTGTGCAGAAGACAAAACGCCAGCCAACAAACCGATGGTCAATAGCAATTTTTTCATAATTTATCGATTGAATTTAAAATGGTTTTCCATATCAAAAATAAAACCACTATCTAAAAAACGACCGTTATATTATTTTATTATTCTGGATCTTTTCTGCTTTGATTGCCAAAAGACATCAACAGATAAAACAAAAATGGCAGAATGAAAATACTTCCCAGAAGAAGAGCCCAGCCAAGAGCTTCAATAGTTTTCGGCGCCGCACTTTCATCAAACAAAGAAAGATGACCGCCGTTGGCAAAAAGAATAATATTAGGATTGTGTTGATAAGTAGCAGCAACCAGAATCATTATAATCTGAAATCCGCCATAAATCCTAACCAACAAAAAATGACCTTTTTTAATGGCCTCGTTGGTAAACAATAAACTGATTGTTGCCAATGTGATGGCGATAATTCCCAAAGCTTTTGAGAAAATCCATTTCAATAATGGAATATCAGAATAATGAGCACTTACGAAAACTAAAACTCCCGTCACTACAACATAAATAGCTGTTTCTCTTGCCTTTTTTTTCATAATTGGCAGCGCATCACTGAATCTCGCTTCGTGAAGAGAAAACAATGAAGCCAGATAAGCACAAAGTGAAACGGTGAAAAATCCCACACAAACCCCGAAAGGATTCAGCCAACTGAAAATGTAAAGACTCAGAAAATCTTTTGCTTCAGTATCAATTGAGCCAGAAATAGTTGCCGCTGCAATAATTCCTAAAAAAAATGGCGTCAACAGACTGGAGTAATAGAAAATTTGTGTGTAAATTTTTTGCCAGTTATCTTCTACAGCATCATAATTTCTGAATGTAAAAGCCGTTCCTCTTGCAATAATCCCAATGAGCATCAGAACCAGAGGAATATGAAGATAAGTCGAAACTGTTGTGTAAATCGTAGGAAATCCAACAAATAAAATCACGACAGCAATAATCAGCCACATATGATTCGCTTCCCAAATTGGTGCGATGGATTTGGACATTATCTTTTTCGTTTGGTTACGATAAGATTTTTTGGAAAATAGTTCGATAATCCCTGCTCCGAAATCTGCGCCACCCGTAATCACATACAAACAAATTGAAACCCAGAGAAATGCAATAACTACGTAAATCATTATTTCTTGTTTTTAGGATTATAATTAGGGTCAGTAGGGTCGTATAATTTTGGAACCATCTTGAGTTGTCTTAATAACAAGAAGATGATAATCAGTGATAATGATATGAAAATCAATGTGAAGAAATAAAACGAATATTGGATTCCCGGCATCGGTGTTACTGCGTCAATCGTTTTCATAATACCGTAAATAATCCAAGGCTGTCTGCCGACTTCAGTCACTGTCCAACCTGCTTCCAGAGCGATATAACCAAAAGGAATTGCTGCAACGAACATTTTCAAGTACCAGCTTTTTGTCAGCCATTCTTTCTTCCAAAATGTTGCAATGAGGTAAATAAAGCCAATCAACATCATCACACTTCCGAAAAATATCATAATCTGAAAAGCATAATGAACAACTGCAACTGGTGGCCAGTGGTCTTTTGGAAAATCTTTCAGTCCTTTCACTTCCGCATCAAAATCGCCCCAAGCCAGAAAACTTAGAACTTTCGGAACTTTTATAGCATATTTGATTTGTTCAT
This sequence comes from Epilithonimonas zeae, assembly GCF_900141765.1. Lineage (NCBI taxonomy): Bacteria > Pseudomonadati > Bacteroidota > Flavobacteriia > Flavobacteriales > Weeksellaceae > Epilithonimonas > Epilithonimonas zeae. Next base: position 369,870 of record NZ_FSRK01000002.1, read on the forward strand.
TTTCCTCATCCGGAATTCCACCAATCACAAAGCTTGCACCTTTTTCAGTTTCGAAATGCGCTTCCATCGCCGCCAGTTTTATAGGTTGCCGCTCAGCTACAGATTTGGCTGCAACATCACCACTAATAGGAGCAAGCAAAGCCCCGATAATAGCAAATCCAGCAGAAATTCTAAAGGCTTTTGTATGAAAGTTGACATTTTGTTTTTTCAAAACCATCAAAGCGTGAATCCCGGCAACTGCAAATCCGGTAGCAGCAAAAGCAGCAACAGTCATATGAAAAGCCTGTGGAAACCAAGCCTCATTGAACATTGCTTTTATAGGATCTATGTTAAGATATTTTCCATCTATATAATCAAAACCTGCGGGACTGTTCATCCACGCATTAGCTGCAACAACCAAAATCCCCGAAGCCAATCCGCTTACACCAACAACAACGCCGCAAAACCAATGGAACCATTTATTGAATTTTTCCCATCCATAGAGAAAAAAACCAATCGCAATTGCCTCAATGAAAAAAGCTGTTCCTTCCAGAGAAAAAGGCATTCCGAAAATCGGACCGGCGTGTTCCATAAATTTGGGCCACAACAACCCCAACTCAAAAGACAACATCGTTCCGGAAACAGCTCCGGTTGCAAAAAGAATTGCTACACCTTTGCTCCAGGCCTTGGTCAGTCCTTTATAGACTTCGTCTTTGGTTGTTAAATATTTGTAATGTGAAAAAGCCATTAGAAAAGGCATTACCATCCCGACACAGGAAAATATGATGTGAAAGCCCAAGGACATTGCCATTTGAGATCTGGCGGCTAGAAAATCATCCATAATCTACATTTTGCTTCTGTAAAGTTAAGTTTAATTCCAGAGTCTCATTTATGATTTGCCAAGACAATTATCATACTTTTAATATTATCGAATGGAAGTGAGGTTTGGTGGCAACACAATTTTGCATTTAACATAATATTAATGCTTATATATCCTTTGTTCGATGCTCGTTCGATAAGAGACTGTATGATATCAATTTTAGAATGAATGATTTATCTCATAGAATTACTGAAAAAGTCCTTGAATTTTATAAAATTAACTGAAAATTTATGATTTTTTTAAACTTTCCGATAATTTTCATTGGAGGGAAAGTTCTATATTTACCTTTTACCAAAACTAATAAAACATTAAAACATATTTATGGCAATTAATTTACAGAAAGGACAAAAAATTGACATCGGGTTAACCAAAATGACGATCGGATTAGGCTGGGATCCTAATGAGGGCACAGGTCACGATTTCGATTTGGATGCATCAGCAATTATGATCGATTCCAATAGAAAACTGGTTGGTGAAGATTATTTTATTTTCTATAATAATTTGAAGTCTCCGGATGATGCACTTACTCACACAGGCGATGATCCAACCGGTGGAAACAGTGATGGCGACGATGATGAAGCGATTATAATTGATCTTGAAAAAGTTGATTCCAGAGTAGAAGAGATTCTTTTTGTAGTTACCATTGAGGATTTTGAAAGAAGAAAACAAAACTTTGGACAGGTGCGTAATTCTTACATCAGAATTGTAGATAATTCTAATAATGAAGAGATTGCAAAGTACGAATTAGACGAGGACTTTTCAATAGAAACAGGTGTTGAGTTCGGAAGACTTTACAAAAGAAATGGTGCTTGGAAATTCGAAGCTTCAGGTATTGGATATAAGGCAGATTTAGGCTTTTTCTTAGAAAAATATTACAACGGATCCATCATAAAATAAACACATTATGGCTATCAACCTACAAAAAGTTACCATTGAAAAACAAGGTGACACACACTCCATTGATCTTACAAAAAAAGACAACAACAAAGAAATCGTCATCAATCTAAACTGGTCACAAGGCGAAACTAAAAAGGGTTTTTTCGCAAGTCTATTAGGTGGTAATAACGCAATCGATCTTGATCTTGGTTGTTTCTACGAGCTGGAAGATGGACAGAAAAATGTAATCGACGGCGTTCAATTTGCCAAAGGAAACGGTGGATCTAGAGACAGACTCACCCGACAAGGCAGATATACAGATGCGCCTTGGGTGTGGCATACGGGCGATGATAGAGGTGCAGCAGCAGGTTCTGGAGAGAACATCATCGTGAACCCAAATAATAGCATCAAAAGAATGGTCATCTATTGTTTCATTTATGATGGCGTTGCAAGATGGGCAGAAACGAATGGCGTTGTAACCATCAAGGTTTCTGGGAATCCGGATATCGAAGTTGAAATGGGTAAACAGAACGACACCAAAAAATTCTGTGCTATTGCGGAGATTCTATTTTCGCCAACTAGTATGCAGGTGAAGAAACTGGTGACTTTCCATAATTCACATAGCGATTGTGATAAGATGTACAATTGGGGAATGCAATGGGCAGCTGGTTCTAAGTAAATTGTTTGTGGAGATAGATATAGATTCTTACGAGCATTTTTCTTTTGACCTTTGGTTGACAATGATCAAATCAAATCCAGATTTCAAAGCGAAAAGAGATACTTTATTCAGAGATTTTTTTTCCATTGATAAGGACATTGATGAGGTCAGGAAAGTGATAAGGAAATACGATGTTTTATTCAATAGAATATCAGAAAAAACAGGCAATCACATTGAGAGAGAAGAAGTGTTTCTTTTGATGCTGGATGCTTTGGGAAAGGATATTGAGACCGTTGATGACAATCAATTAAAACAATTTTTCCAGCAAGTGGATGAATTGTTTTTAAATAATAAGCCTGTCCTTTTATGGGAAAGTATTGAGGAAATATTAATCAAAATCAAAGAGAAAAACAAAACGGCAAGCATCTTGAGTAACACAGCCTTTATACACGGCGACTCATTGAGGAAAGTTTTGGAACATCTTGGTTTAGCGGATTATTTTTCTTTTATGATTTTTTCTGATGAAGTGAAAGCTTCGAAACCAAATCTTCGGGTTTTTGAAATAATGTTTGATGAAATCAATACTTTCAGAACTCTCGAAAAGAAAGAAATTTTACATATCGGCGACAACAAAACCGCTGATTATGAAGGCGCAAAAACATTTGGGGTCAACTCAAAATTGGTGAAATTTTAAAAAAGTTATGAAAAAAAGATTTAGTTTACATAAAATTGAAAGTGAACTTAAAAGCCCTTTTGATGAGGGAAGTTACAGTAAATTTAAGTTTGGAGATACGGCTGTAGCAAAGCAGTTTGCGAAGGAATTGTTCGAAGGTTTTATTTCAGAATTCAAAGATGAATTATTGGAGCAGGAAGAGATTATTCTTTTCCCAAGTCCTTATCATTCTATCCCGACAGCTTCTAATTTTCTTTGTACTTACTTCAAAGAACAACTTAATTTTTTCCTTTTCGAGAACGGGAAACCTGCTTGTCTGGAAGGTAAAATCCACAGAAAACAGACTTATGTAGAAGATTACGGCAATATGAGTTATGAGGAAAGAATTAATCTCATTTCCAATGATACTTATTATATCGATAAAAGCTTTGTTGATGGGAAATTCTGTTTGTTTTTGGATGATATCAAAATTACAGGAAGCCACGAAAATACAGTGGATAAAATCCTGAAACATTACGATGTCAATGGCGAATTCATCTTTGTCTATTTTGCGGAATTAATGAACAAAGACATCCATCCGAAAATCGAAAATCATTACAATTATTTCAAAGTTAAAACGACTGAAGATTTGATTGAAGTCATTAATGGAAAGGATTTTCACTTCAATACGAGAATTACAAAATACATTTTGCTAATGCAGGATTCGGATTTTGAGAATATTTATAATAATATCTCAGAAGCTAAAAGAAACGAAATCCTGAGCCTCGCAATTAGCAACAACTACCATTTGGTAGAAGAATACAAACAAAATATTAATAAATTAAAAGATAAAATACAATGGCAATTAACTTACAAAAAGGACAAAGACAAAACATTAACGCTCCAAAATTCACTATAGGATTAGGTTGGGATGCTAACAATTCATCTACCGGAGGTGCTTTCGATTTGGATGCTTCGGTTTTTGTGTTGGGCGAGAATAAAAAAATAGTTTCGGACGAGTTTTTTGTTTTTTACAATAACTTACAAACGCCGGACAAATCCGTGACACACACAGGTGACAACCTAACTGGAGACGGCGATGGTGACGATGAACAAATCAAAATTGACTTGACAGGAATCGACCCAAGAGTTAAGGAAATCATCGTGGTTGTAACCATTCACGAAGCGGATTCCAGAAGTCAAAACTTTGGACAAGTAAGAAATTCTTTCATCAGAGTTTTCAATACTGATACCAATGAAGAGATTTTGAAATACGAATTGGACGAAGATTTCTCAATAGAAACTGCTGTGGAATTTGGTAGAGTTTACGAGAGAAACGGCGAATGGAAATTCGAAGCGGTTGGAAACGGACAAAGAGAAGGTTTGGCTAAATACTTAAGTTTATATCAATAATGGAAATGGATTTACCTCAAGTAACAAACGCTGTCATTGATAAAAATGGCAATGTAGATTTGGCGCAGCTTCCGTCAACGGATGTTCAGAAATACGACAGTCTTTCTGGCTCATTAGACGAGCAAAACCCGAATTCGATTATCAATTTCGGGTCGGAATTACAGAATTCTTTGGCTAACCAGAGTGATTCTTTCCTCAATAATGTTAGAAAATCAAATTCTGGAGAAGTTGGAGAATTAATCAATAAATTATTGGTTGAGCTCAACTATGTAGATGTTGATGAAATCGAGGGAAGTTCTGTGAAAAAATTCCTGAAGAAGATTCCGTTTTTGAGCAAAATGGTTTCATCTGTAGAAACTTTGTTTGTGAAATATGACAAAATCGTCAATAATATTTCTGACATTTCGAATAAAGTAAATGCAGGAATCATCAATTCTACAAAAGATAATGCCGTTTTGCAAACGATTTTCACAAGTAATATCGAGTCTGTAAAAAAGATTGAAGATTACATCATTGCGGGAAGTCTCAGAATGCAAAAATCCAGTGAGGAATTGGCTTTGATGGAAATCAATGCGGCACAATATCAGGATTATCAGATTTCTGACAAGCGAGATTTCATCGCAAGATTGGACAGAAGATTGGCTGATTTGAAAGTCGTTCGTTTCATTATTTTGCAATCGTTGCCTCAAATCAGATTGATTCAGAATAACAACGTTTCTATTGCTGAAAAAGCGCAGACGATTTTAACGACCACGCTTCCGGTTTGGAAAAACCAATTGACTTTGGCCGTTGCAATGCACCGTCAACAGCAGAATATTGATATTCAGAAAAAAGTGTCATCTACAACGGAGGAGATTCTGAGAAAAAATGCACAAAGATTACAACAGAATACAATAGATGTTACCCGTGCGAACGAGCAAACTATTGTTTCCATAGATACGCTTCGTGATACGACCAGCACATTGATTAGTACTTTGAACGAGGTAAAACAAATCCAACAGCAGGGTGCACAATCCAGACAACAGCTGGATGTTGAGTTGAAAAATCTTGAAGACACTCTAAAAAAGCAAATTCAAAATTCTTAAATTAAAAATTGAGTCCAGAGCAAACTATTTTAAAGAACAGTAAAAAAAGAATACAAAAACTAAAGCTTCTAAGTAAGTTTTTTCAGAAGGAAGACCTTATCAATATTATCATAAAAACCGAAGTGATTCAGTCTTATTTTGAGTCCAAATCCATTGCAGGTTTGGATATCAATAAGTTGGAATTGTTTCATATCCAATATACTGATAGTCTGATAGTTCTTCTGGATAAAATCAAAAAACAAAAGGAAGCTGGGATTCTTACGGCTTATAAAGAGATTGATGCGAACGAAGATTACATCGCATCATTCATTTCGCAGGAAAAAAATGGCCGTGATTTCAATACTGAACGGAAATATCAGAATGCTTTGGTTTCGGATTTTTTAAGGTCTATTTATGAGAATTTGACGGATATCAGAACGCCGATAGATTACAAAAAGGTTAGGAATCTTTCTAATTTCTATGCTCAGGATTATTACAGAAAAGAAGCGAAAATAGACTGTTTGCTGAGTTTGCCCGATGTCAGATATTATGAATATGATAATGTTGATATCGAGCGAAAATTATTGGGGAAACTGAATTCTAATAACTTCAAAATCAGATTTATCTGTGGTTATATCATTAGCAATCAGATTTTTGAATTATTCCGGATTGTAGATACGAATGAAGATTTTATCTGGAATCTGCAGACCAACGAGTTTTATATTTTGGCAGAAGATATTGCTCTGTTGCTGGACCGTTCTCCGAATACTTCTTCCAAACGTTCTATCGTGAGCGATTTGAGAAACAGAAACGAAGAACTCAAAACAAAAGCGGAAGATATGAAAACCGAACTTCCTGAAGAGGTTATCACACTTTTGGAAAAATATAAAGAAACATTGGACAGTCAGGAAGTCCTGAACCAAGTCATAAGCATCGACGAGGAACTGAATATTCTCAACTCGATGCTGAATTTAAACTTAAATAATAAAATACAATAAAAATGGCAATTAACTTACAAAAAGGACAAAGAATAAGTCTTGTAAAAGAAAACGGGAGCACATTACAAAACGTTTGTGTAGGCGTTAACTGGGGCGCAATCGAAAAGAAAAGCTGGCTGGGAAGCGTTACAAAAGAAGCAGTAGATTTGGATGCAAGCTGTCTTTTGTTTGATGACGCAAAAAACTCGTTGGATGTTGTTTATTTCGGACAATTGAAATCGAAAGATGGAGCTGTAAAACACAGTGGAGACGACCTTACGGGCGATTTGTCCGGCGATGATGGTTTGGACAATGAAATCATTACTTTAGATTTTTCTAAATTAAGTTCTAATGTTCAGTCTGTTGCATTTGTTTTAAATAGTTACAAAGGTCAGGACTTCGGGACAATTCCGTTTGCATCCATCAGAATTTACGAAGGAACACCAAGCCGAGTGAATGAGGTTTTTGCGACTTACAATATTGCAAAAGGCGATAATTTTGGAGGTCACGTGGCAATGGTAATGGGCGTTTTCTACAAGAAAAATGGAGAGTGGAAATTTAATGCAATCGGAGAACCTACGAGAGATAAAAAATTACAGGACACTGTAGAAACTGTGAGACAGAATTATTTATAATTTTATCAAAATCAATGTCTAAATAAAAACTAATAACTATGTCAATCAATTTACAAAAAGGACAAAAAATTGACCTTAGAAAAAGTTCAGGAGAGGCTTTGACCAATTTTTGCGTCGGTGTCAACTGGGGTGCGATAGAAACTACCAAAGCTGGATTTTTAGGATTCGGAACCAAAAAAGTAGTGGAAGATGTCGATTTAGACCTCAGTTGTGTAATGCTGAATCAGAATGGTGATTTAGTGGATTGGATTTATTCGCCGGAGTACAACGGCTGGCTTTCTCAGAACAATTTTCCTTTGGGTAAATTATCCTCAAAAGATGGAGGTTTTAAACATAGCGGAGATGACAGACAAGGCGATGTAGGAGGTGATGATGGTTTGGATAACGAGATTATTTCCGTAGATCTTGGACGTGTAAGTCCAGATGTGGATAAGATTTTTTTCTTCCTTAATATCTATTTGAATCAAGGTCAGAATTTTGACTTTGCCCAAATCCCTTTTGCAAAAATCAGAATGTATGAAGGAACGCCAACCCGTGTGAACAGCGTCCATTCGACTTATGATATCGTAACGGATTCTAGCTACAGAGGAAAAGGCGCTTTGATCTTGGGTAAACTTTACCGTAGAAATGGCGACTGGAAATTTGATGCCATTGGAGATCCTTCGGATGATAAAATTTTTGTTCAGACCATTCAGAGGATTACACAAAATTACAAATAACCAAATTTTATATGAGAAGATTACCCGTTTACTTATTGTTGGACACATCGGGCTCAATGTCTGGCGAACCGATTGAAGCTGTAAAAAATGGCGTTCAGATGATGCTTCATTCTTTGCGTCAAAATCCTCAAGCGATTGAAACGGCTTATGTCAGCATCATTACATTCGATAGTGAAGCTAAACAAATTGTTCCGCTTACCGATCTTGCATCATTCCAAATGGTGGATATCAAAGCGCAAAGCACAACTTCATTAGGTGCTGCATTGGGATTATTGGCAGACAAAATGGAAATCGAGATCACAAAAACGACCACCGAGCAAAAAGGAGATTGGAAACCTCTGACTTTTCTAATGACAGATGGTGTACCGACGGATGATTGGCAAGCTGGTTTTAATAAACTTAAGAACGTCAACAAAGGTTTGATCGTAGGTTGTGCTGCTGGTTCTGGTGCAGATGACAGTATTTTAAAACAAATAACGAGTTCTGTTGTGAGATTGGACAATGCAGATTCCGAAAGTATTTCCAAATTTTTCCAATGGGTAACCGCATCCATTTCTACCACATCAACCAAAGTAGAAGAAACAGGAATTGATTTCGTGGGATTGGATCAGCTGCCACCACCACCATCTGAACTGGTAATCGTATCATAGTTATGAACAGAAGACTGTTAGCTTATTTTTTACTAGACACATCTGGATCGATGCGAGGCGAACCGATTGCTGCGCTTAACAATGGCTTTAATGGCCTGATAAGTATGCTGCGCTCTGATCCTCAGGCAATGGATTCTCTGCATATTAATGTGGTTACGTTCGATCGGGAAGTTAATAATCTGATTCCGTTAGTTGACTTGGCAAGTTTTCATCCTGTCGAGATCAAATGTCCGGACAGTGGGCCTACGCATACAGGTCAGGCTTTGGAAATGATTTATGACCTCGTCAATAAAGATTTGATTAAGGGATCTTCTGACAGGAAAGGCGATTGGAAACCATTACTATTTGTTTTTACAGATGGTAAACCTTCTGATCTGCAGAAGTACAGAGAAATGATGCCCAAAATTAAGTCTTTGGATTTTGGTGTGATTGTAGGTTGTGCAGCAGGACCTAAAGCAGAAGTAAGTTTTCTTCAGGAATTAACAAGTAATGTGGTAAAATTGGATACGACAGACGCTTCCACTTTGACGACATTTTTCCAATGGGTAAGTTCATCCATCGAAATGGGCAGTAAATCGCAAGGCACAGGAGAATCTATGACGCTTCCGCCACCGCCGAGTGAACTCAATATTATCGTATAAAAAACCAAATGCTATGAGAAGATTACCAATTTATTTCCTTCTGGATGTTTCAGAATCGATGATTGGCGAGCCGATAGAACAAGTTCAGGAAGGTATTGCAACCATTATCAAAGAACTCAAAACTGATCCATACGCTTTAGAAACAGTCTGGATCTCTATTATCGGTTTTGCAGGAAAAAGTAAGACGATTACGCCTTTGCAGGATGTGATTGCGTTTTATCCTCCGAAAATTCCGATTGGCAGCGGAACTTCTTTATCAAAAGGTTTGGAAGAATTGATGAATGCCATCGACAGAGATGTTGTAAAAACAACTTACGAAAGAAAAGGCGATTGGAAACCGATCATCTTTTTATTCACAGACGGGATTCCGACTGACGATTCTGAAAAGGCAATCAATCGTTGGAATAATGATTACAGAAGCAAAAGCAATTTGATTATAATTTCAATTGGCGATAATACCAATCTCAATTTGTTAGGAAGATTGTCCGATCAGGTTTTGTTGTTCAATAATACCGACAGCAATTCCTATAAAGAATTCTTCAAATGGGTAACGGCTTCCATAAAAACGACAAGTGAAAATATTAATAATACCAACAAAGAAGGAATCGATTTAAGCAAATCAAATCCTGACATTGTTGAAAAAATCGATTTGACCAAAAATCATTCTTTGCCAGATAATAATTTTGTTGTCCTCAGTGGAAAATGCTCTACTAATGACAGAATGTATCTGATGAAATTTAAAAAATCTTTGGAAGAATCAAATGTTCCGGGATTTCAGACCAGATTTTACAAGATAGAAGGCGCTTATAAGATCGATGAGAATTCTTACAGAGAATATTCTGCAGATTCCGTAACTTCAAACAAGATATCAAGCGAAGAATTGTATGGCAATCCGAGTTGTCCTTCGTGCGGAAACAATTTTGCTTTGGCAACTTGCGTTTGTGGCGGAATCCATTGTATTAACGGCGATGGAAATGCAAAATGTCCTTGGTGCGGAAACACCGGATTTTACGGGATGGCAGAAGGCGGATTCGATATTAATAGAACTTTGGGATAAGAATGGAAAATTTTTTAAATAACATTCTAAAAGAACATCAAATTGAGAGGAATAAAATAGTTGATGCAACGATTTTAAAATTGATGCACAATGCAAAAGTGTCAGAATTATCTCAATCAATTACAGATTTAAAATCCCAAATCCTACAAATTTTCAATATGAATAAAGCTAAAGAAGAATTCAAAGAAGCACAAATCTATATTCCAAATGCCAATGCCAAAAAGGAATATGTTTTTACATTTGATAGGTCTTCCTTTCCTTTGATTAAGATTAATGATATTAAAAATCTGGATCAGGTCGGACTTCAGTTTGACGCAGAAAAAGCCTGTATTTTTGGTACTCCAACCAATGCAGACCAAATCGATATTGTGATTGAATTCTTTAATATTGAGGATGAAAATCTGGAAATAGAAATCAAAACTATTCCTTTCATCGTCAATGCAGACCCAAAAGACCTTTGGCTAAATAAATCAAGTCCTATAGACAGCCGTTTTCCAAAAGAAGAAAACTTGACTTATTCTTCTCAATTTTTGGATAAAAAAGTTGTGGTGGCTTCCAAAAGAGGAAGGTCTCACGCACACGAGGGAACTTTTCGCGATGATGATTTTTTAGTGAAAATTCTTCCTGATGATTGGGCTGTTGTCACAGTTGCTGATGGAGCAGGATCTGCAAAATTTGCCCGAGCAGGGTCAAAATTTGTAACCGAACATATCGTAGAAAGTTTTAATAAAGAAACTTTTTTACAGAGTTTATCATCAGAAGTATTGAGTTATTTCGATGTTCAATCAGCTAATGATATAAAAATAAAAAATAAAACATTCATCGTGAATAGTCTTTACAAAAATGTAAAACAACTTCACGAAGCTTTAAACCAATTCGCAGATTCTGAAGAAATCAATATCAAAGACCTTCATACGACTTTAATCTTTGTTTTAGTTAAGAAATTTGATTTTGGTTATGTTGTTCTTTCATTTGGCGTTGGCGATTGTCCAATCAATGTCATTGATGAAAACGAGGGAAGTGTAAAACTTCTGAATTTTCTGGATGTTGGAGAGTTCAGTGGTGGAACAAGATTTATCACAATGTCTGACATTTTCAGCAGGCCAGATATGGCAGACCGATTTGGAATCAATTGTTTCAATGATTTCTCAAAATTAATTCTGATGACAGACGGAATCTATGATCCGAAATTTGTCGTGGAAAGTAAATTAGAGAATTTAGAAAGCTGGAAAAATTTCCTCAGAGATTTGGATGGCGAAAATGAAGATCAAATAAAAGTGGATTTTGCAGAAGATCAGAATATCGAAAGTCAATTATCTGACTGGATGGATTTCTGGAGCAAAGGCAATCACGACGATAGAACATTAGCTATAATTTATTAAGATTATGAGTACAATCCGAGTTAATTCTATCATTGATCCATCAAAATCTTATGAGTATATAGACGATGGAAATCCGAAAAGAGGTGGTGTGAAAGATGTTTATTTTTCACCTGACCGAAAATATGTGGTTGCGTTTTTCCGAGATCCACTGGATTTTAATCAAAAAGATAGAATCAAACGAATCGTTTCTCTTTATCTGGAAAACATCAAAAAGGGAAACAGTGCGGATTATTTCTTGGACGAGATTTTCCGTTGGCCTTCTGATGCTGTAGAAAAAAATGGAAAAATTGGGGTCATTGTTCCGATTTATAATTCCAAATTCTTCTTCAAAAAAGGCTATTCCAGAGATGAAACGATTAAAGGCGGAGAGAAAGTAGGCAAATGGTTTACAACACCATCATTCCGAAATAATCAATATCCGTTAGCATTAGATAAATCCGAATTGGGAGATTGGTTGAGTTATTTTCAGATTGCAATCAATATTTCCCGAGGTGTGAAAAAAATGCACCAAATGGGATTGGCGCATTCGGATTTGTCGTATAATAATGTTTTGGTAGATCCGGTAACGAAATCAGCTACAATTATTGACATCGATGGACTTGTAGTTCCTGGATTATTTCCACCAGAAGTTATCGGGACAGCAGATTTTATTGCGCCTGAAGTTCTTAAAACCAAGCATTTACCACTTCAGGATTCTAATCGTATTTTACCTAATCAGAAAACCGATTTGCACGCATTAGCGGTTTTGATCTATATGTATCTGCTCAGAAGACATCCTTTACGTGGCGGAAAAATTTGGGATTTGGATTCGGAAAGAGATGAGGTTTTATCGATGGGAGAGAAAGCAATTTTCGTGGAAAGCTCTACTGATACGACCAATCGTGTAAAAGTAGATCATCTCAAAAAGTGGAATCTGTTTTGGGGCGATCCTCAGAAGATTCCATACACAGTTACAGGACCTTATCTGTCAGAATTATTCAAAAGAGCTTTTGTCGACGGTTTGCATAATCCAATGTTGCGACCAATTGCTAACGAATGGGAAACCGCATTGCTAAAAACCGTAGATTTGATCCAGCCTTGCAGCAACCCGAATTGTGATGAAAAATGGTATGTTTTTGATAATACATCGAAGCCGAGATGTCCGTTCTGCGGAACTCAACACAAAGGAACTTTGCCGGTTGTCGATTTGTATTTCAAATTCAAGGATAATGTCTGGAAACCTGAAAATCACAGATTAATGGTCTATCACAACCAATATCTTTTCAAATGGCACGTTTCTAAGAAAGTCATCCGGAACGAAAGTTTGACAACTGAAGATAAAAAACCGGTTGGCTATTTTACTTTTCATCAGAACAAATGGGTTTTGGTGAATCAAAGTTTGCCGGATATGAAAGATATAACAGAAAATAAACCAGTTCCCATCAACTCGATGGTAGAATTGACCGATGGAAAAAAAATAATGTTGTCCGATGAAGAAGGCGGACGATTAATGTACATAACTTTGACAAATAAATAATTAAAATAAACATGGAGAAGAGTATTATCGATTTACATCCAGGTCTCGTAATAGGGTTTGCTATCGTGGTGATAGTAATGTTATTGCTGGATCTTGGAGTTTTTAACAAGAAAGCACACGAGGTGTCTTCCAAAGAAGCGACAATCTGGACCATTGTCTGGATTTCCCTATCAATGGTTTTTTCGGGTGTTGTGTATTGGGTTTTCAATCAGGATGTGGGCGGACACGCTTTGGCAATTGAAAAATTCACCCAGTTTCAGGCCGCTTATTGGATAGAAAAAGCGTTATCAGTCGATAATCTTTTTGTATTCATTCTCGTCTTCGGATTTTTCAAAGTTCCAAGACATCTGCATCACAAAGTCTTGTTTTGGGGGATTATTGGGGCGTTGATTTTCAGAGCGATTTTCATTTTCGCAGGTGTTGAATTGATTGAATTAACCTATTTGCCAGAGATGAACGTTTTCGGACATCCGGTTAAAATCAATGTTGTTATGACTCTTTTTGGATTATTTCTGGTCTATGCAGGAATCAAATCCTGGGGCGGCGGAGACGATGACGATGAGCAGGATTATAGTGAAAGTGCCGGTGCAAAATTAATCAAAAGCTTCTGGAAAGTTTCAGATAACTACGATGGAGACAAGTTCTTCACTGTACAAAACGGAATCAAAATGGCAACACCACTTTTGGTTGTTGTTGCGGTGATTGAGTTCACGGATGTATTGTTTGCAGTGGATTCTATTCCGGCAATCTTTGCCATTTCAAAAGATCCATTTATTCTTTATACGTCTAACATTTTTGCGATTTTAGGATTGAGATCTTTGTATTTCTTGCTATCCAACTTCATCCATATGTTCAGCAAATTACCTTATGGATTGGCTGTGATTTTGAGTTTCATTGGAGTGAAGATGTTGATTTCTCCTTGGTATCATATATCGTCCCCAATTTCATTAGGAATTGTTGGCGGGATATTAATTTTATCAGTGCTGATTTCAATAATGTTTCCAGAGAAAGAAGAAGCAAAATAAAATATTCAAAAAGCTAGGATTAGCTTCTGTATAAACAATGAGAGTGGTATTAGATATCACTCTCGTTTATTTTTATGACCTATTATTTGTCAAAATCGGTAACTCAAAATTTCAATATTCTCATCATTCTTTTATTGCAAAACAATTGTCATATTATGTTAAAAACAATTTAAAACCAAATGGCTAATTTTTCGTAAATTTGCAGGTCTTATAAGAATTTCTTGTAAGTTGATTTTAAATTTAAAACCTTAAAGAATGTTACCAAAAATAAATCCTATTCAGACTTCCGCCTGGAAAGCTTTAGATCAACAATTTGCTAATAACGATTTTGAGTTGAGAACCTTGTTCCAGTATAACCCGAATCGTTTTCAGGAATTTTCATTAGAAACAGAAAATTATCTTTTTGATTATTCTAAGAATTTGGTTGATTCTAAAACTTTGGATTTATTACTGAAATTGGCTGAAGAAACTCAGTTGAAAGAAGCTATTGGAAAAATGTTTTCTGGCGATAAAATCAATGAGACTGAAGGTAGAGCAGTTCTTCATACGGCTTTGAGAGATTTTTCTGATAAAGAAATTTTGGTTGACGGGGAAAATATCAAACCAGCAATCAAGAAAGTTCTGGATCATATGAAATCTTTTTCAGAATCAGTTATTTCTGGTTCTCACAAAGGTTTTACAGGTAAAGAGATTACAGATGTTGTCAACGTAGGAATCGGTGGTTCTGACCTTGGACCGGTAATGGTTTGTTCGGCATTGAAGCATTTTAAAACAAGATTGAATGTTCATTTCGTTTCTAATGTAGACGGAAATCATATGGTTGAGGTTGTTAAAGATCTTAATCCCGAAACAACTTTGTTCATTGTGGCTTCCAAAACTTTTACGACTCAGGAAACAATGACCAATGCCAATTCTGCAAAAGAATGGTTCCTGAAATCTGGTGCTAAAGATGAAGACGTTGCAAAACATTTCGTAGCATTATCAACTAATATCGAGGCTGTCAAAAAATTTGGGATTGCGGAAGAAAATATCTTCGAATTTTGGGATTGGGTTGGCGGTCGTTATTCCCTTTGGAGTGCGATTGGACTGAGCATCGTTTTGTCTGTTGGTTATGAAAACTTTGAACAATTATTGAAAGGTGCAAACGATACAGACATTCATTTTCAAACTAAAGGTTTTAAGGAAAATATTCCTGTTTTGATGGGTGTTTTAGGTGTTTGGTACCGTAATTTTTATGCGGCAGGAACTTATGCGATTTTGCCTTATTCTCAGTATCTTGACCGTTTTTCAGCTTATCTTCAGCAAGGTGATATGGAAAGTAACGGTAAATCTGTAGACAGAAATGGCGAGTTTGTAACTTATGAAACAGGACCAATCATTTGGGGAGAACCTGGAACCAATGGTCAGCACGCGTTTTATCAATTGATTCATCAGGGAACAGAATTGATTCCTGCAGATTTCATCGCTTATGCAAAATCTCCTAATGAAGTAGGTGAGCATCAGGATATTCTTTTAGCTAATTATTTTGCACAGACAGAAGCTTTGGCTTTTGGTAAAACAGAAGATGAGGTTTTTGCTGAATTAAAATCATCTGGCAAATCTGAGGAAGAAACAGAATTCCTATTGCCTTATAAAGTTTTTGCAGGAAATACACCGACGAACTCTTTCTTGTTTAAAGAATTGACGCCGTTTTCATTAGGACAGTTGATTGCTTTGTATGAGCACAAGATTTTTGTTCAAGGTGTGATCTGGAATGTTTTCAGTTTTGACCAATTTGGTGTTGAATTAGGAAAAGTCCTGGCAGGAAAAATCCTTCCGGAATTGGATGCTGAAGGTCAAGTTGAAACACACGACAGCTCTACAAACGGATTGATCAATTTCTATAAATCTAACCGATAAAATATAAAGGTGAAGTGTTGGGAAAGGAACATTTCATTTTTTTTCAAAATAAATCTAAAAAGTAAAAAGAAAGAAAAATGGCACAAATTCTAGATGGACTGAAGGTCTCAAAAGAAGTAAAGGCTGAAATTAAGCAAGAGGTTGAAAAAATTCTTGCCAACAATAGAAGAGCGCCACATTTGGTTGCGATTCTGGTTGGTAACAATGGTGCGAGCAAAGCTTATGTCAACAGCAAAGTGAAAGATTGTGAGGAAGTTGGATTCAGTTCTTCATTGATTAAATTTCCGAGTACGGTTTCAGAGTCGGAATTGTTGGAAAAGATTGATGAGTTGAATAAATCAAAAGCTGTAGACGGTTTCATCGTTCAATTGCCTTTGCCAAAACAGATTGACCAGGAGAAAATCATTATGGCGATCGATCCGAGAAAAGATGTGGATGGTTTCCATCCGGAGAATTTCGGGAAAATGGCTTTGGAAATGGATACTTTCCTGCCGGCAACACCATTTGGAATATTGACATTATTGGAGCGATATAATATCGAAACCAAAGGTAAGAACTGTGTAATCATCGGTAGAAGCAGAATTGTGGGGAAACCAATGAGTATTTTGATGGGAAGAAAAGATTTCCCCGGAAACTCTACAGTTACGCTAACACACTCTTACACAGAACATATAGAAGAATATACAAAACAGGCCGACATTGTGATAACGGCTTTAGGTGACCCGAATTTCTTAAAGAAAGAAATGATCAAAGAAGGTGCAGTTATCGTAGATGTTGGGATTACAAGAGTAGATGATAACTCTGAAAAAGGGTATCATCTTGCGGGTGATGTGGATTTTGACAGCTGTGCAGAAAAAGCTAGTTGGATCACGCCAGTTCCGGGAGGAGTTGGGCCAATGACGCGAGCAATGCTGATGAAAAATACAATCATTGCCTATAAAACGTCAGTTTATAATGACTAAGGAAGAAGAAGATATTTTATTAAAAGAAGGTAAAATGCTCCCTGTAATGGAGCATTTTTACACTATTCAGGGAGAAGGATTTCACGCAGGGAAAGCAGCCTATTTCATTCGTTTGGGCGGATGCGATGTGGGTTGCCATTGGTGTGATGTGAAGGAGAGTTGGGATCCAACCCTACATCCGTTGATGAATACGGAAGAAATTGCAGAAACGGCAGCCAAGTATTGTAAGACGATTGTTCTGACAGGAGGAGAACCTCTGATGTGGAATCTTGAAATCTTAACTTCGAAGTTAAAAGAGTTGGGTTGCACTATTCATATTGAAACTTCAGGAGCTTATCCTATGAGTGGACATCTGGATTGGATTACATTGTCGCCTAAAAAAACAGGACTTCCGTTAGCCGATATTTATAAGGAGGCGAGTGAGTTGAAAATGATTATTTTCAATCAAAACGATTTTAAATTTGCTCAGGAACAAGGCGAAAAAGTGAATGATGACTGTGTACTTTATCTTCAAAGTGAATGGAGCAAACGTGATGCGATGTATCCAAAAATAACAGATTTTATTTTAGAAAATCCAACATGGAGATCTTCTATCCAAACGCATAAATATCTGAATATTCCTTAAATTTGATTTATGCAGAGACTCCGATATTCCCGATATTTCAAAGCATTTGTGATTTTACTGGATATGATTCTGGTATCATCAGTATTTGTAATTTACTATTGGAGGAATTTTGAGGTTAAGTATGATTCGGATTCGCTGGAGCAGAATATTTTATCAATTTTAGTATTGTGTTTCTTTTGGTTGCTACTAAGCGGAAGAACAAGACTTTACCATATTCCCAGAAACGTAACGTACACGATTTATCTGGAACGGATTTTTGTCCACGTTTTTTTCTTCTTTATTGGCGTTGTGATGCTTGGGAAAGTTAGTCAGAATGATTTCCTCAAAACAGAACGATTTTATCTGGCTGGGATTTTGTTGCTTGTAGTAATACCGATTAAAAGTTTCATCTATTTTCTTTTGAAATATATCAGGAGTAAAGGTATTAATCACAGAAACGTGATGTTTATAGAAGAGGGAACTTCTTCTAATGTACTTAGAGATATCATCAATCAGAGAAAAGATTATGGATATAGAATCTACGATTATCCGCAAGGAAATTACGATTTATCCAACATGGTAGAATTCTGGAAAGACAATGGAATTCATACCATCTTTTTGCCGTCAGAACATTGTTTGGATAAGCAGTTTGAGAATGATCTTTTCCGTCAGGCAGAACTTAATAAAGTGAAAATCTCTTTAGTTCCTAATATTATTCAGAATCAGTTTTTTGAGTATGAATTCAATTATATAGAAACAGTTCCTGTATTATCACAGGCAAAATATCCATTGGATTTTTTTACCAATGCCAGTGTTAAAAGACTTTTCGATATTTTATTTTCGTCGATTGTTTTGATTGGAATTTGCTCTTGGCTTTTCCCGTTAATCATTTTATTAATAAAAATGGATGGATCCAAAGGATCAGCATTTTTTGTCCAGAAAAGATATGGCTATCACGACGAAGTTTTTAATTGTTTGAAATTCAGAACAATGAGGTCTGAAGATAATAAAGCTCAAAGTACAACTGCCGTAGATGACAAAAGAATCACTAAGGTTGGAAAATTCTTAAGAAAAACCAGCTTGGATGAGATGCCACAATTCATCAATGTGCTGATGGGCGATATGACTGTTGTAGGACCAAGACCTCATATGCTTTTGGTAGATGATTTTTACAAACCCAAAATCAGCAGATATAGCCTCAGAAGTATGGTAAAACCCGGAATTACTGGACTGGCACAAGTCAGCGGTTTGAGAGGAGATGAGGGTGATATGAATATCGGAATGAAAAAAAGAATCCTTGCAGACTCATTTTATGTGAGAAACTGGAGTTTTAGTATGGATATTGTAATCATTCTCAAAACAATGTTTTTAGTAATCATTGGTGACAAAAATGCACGGTGATATTAATAATAAGAAAAGCACTAATTTAGCCGTATGGTAAAACGATTTTTTGAATCTATTGGAGAATATTTCATGCTGTTGGGAAAAGTCTTGAGCAAACCCCAAAAGAGAAATGTTTATATGAAACTTTTGGTGAGAGAATTTTACGATCTTGGAGTTAACTCTTTCGGATTGGTACTATTTACATCATTTTTCGTGGGAGCCGTTGTTGCTATTCAGATGTTCAATAACTTCGATGCTTCATCATTCCCCATTCCTAATAGTTTTGTAGGCTATGCAACAAAAGTGGTTTTGATTCTAGAATTTTCGCCAACTATTATTTCGGTAATTCTTGCTGGGAAAGTAGGCTCTTATATCGCATCCAGTATTGGAACAATGCGTGTAACGGAACAGATTGATGCTCTTGATATTATGGGTGTTAACTCACCGAATTTCCTGATTTTGCCAAAAATTGTAGCGAGTGTGGTTTTCAATCCTATTCTGATTGCAATTAGTATTGTAATTGGGATTTATGGAGGATACATTGCAGGAGTTGCTACCGGAAGCTGGACAAAAGCAGATTATATCACCGGAATCCAAATGTATATGCCATCTTATTTTATTTGGTATGCCTTTATGAAAACAGCAGCTTTCGCCTTTTTAATTGCAACTATTCCTGCTTATTTTGGATACAACGTAAAAGGAGGTTCTTTGGAAGTTGGACGGGCAAGTACACAAGCGGTGGTTTGGACGATGATTTCTGTAATCATCATGAATTTATTATTAACCCAAATGTTCCTGAGCTAATGATAGAAGTAAAAGAATTAAGAAAGAGTTTTGAGGAGGTTGAAGTTCTAAAAGGTATCACCACAACATTTGATACCGGAAAAGTTAATCTTATCATTGGACAAAGTGGATCTGGTAAAACCGTTTTTTTAAAGTCCCTTTTGAATGTTTATGAACCATCCAGCGGAGCCATTTTATTTGACGGGCGTGATATTATGACAATGTCGCGAGAAGAGAAACAAGGCTTGCGTTCTGAGATTGGAACCGTTTTTCAGGGAAGTGCGCTTTTCGATTCTATGACCGTGGAAGAGAATATCAGTTTCCCTTTGGATATGTTCACGAATCTCACTTATCGTGAGAAAAAGAGAAAAGTTCTGGAAGTAATTGGGAGGGTTAATTTGGATAAAGCCAATAAAAAATATCCGTCAGAAATTTCTGGAGGAATGCAGAAAAGAGTAGCGATTGCAAGAGCAATTGTGAACAATCCGAAGTATTTATTTTGTGATGAACCCAACTCTGGATTAGATCCGTACACTTCTAATGTTATAGATGATTTACTTTTAGAAATTACTAAAGAATATAACACCACAACCATCATTAATACACACGATATGAACTCTGTGATGACCATTGGTGAGAAAATCCTTTACCTGAGATTAGGCATCAAAGAATGGGAAGGCAACAAAGATATATTGGCAACAGCAAAAAATAAAAATCTGATAGATTTCGTTTATTCTTCAGAGCTCTTTAAACAGCTGAGAGAATTTATGTTAGAAAATAATCAAACAAGTTTAATTAATGATAAACCAGAAGACAATGAAAAAAATAATTAGCACGATCGGTGTATTAGCAAGTGTATTTGCTTATTCGCAAGTAACATTTGGATTGAGAGCAAACGCTTTGTTAGACACATCATCTGCAAGTTGGGAGAACTTCAAAGGATCAATCAACCAAGCAGTAGATACAAAAGGAGATAACTCAACAGGTTTTAATGTTGGTTTAGCTGCTAAAATTGACTTCCCCGTTAGTGGATGGTTTGTAATGCCGGAAATCTATTATACTTCTTTCAAAAAAAGTGTTGAAACTACTGGAGATGTTGAGATAAAAGCGAAAAGTAACCGAATTGATGTGCCTGTTTTAGTAGGTCACAACTTTCTGTTAGGAAAATTAGCGGCTTTTGTTGGTCCTGTTGCATCTTACAACCTTTCAACAGACAATACTTATGCTGACTTTAAAGAAAATGGAACTAAAGATTTTACTGTAGGTTATCAATTTGGAGCTCAAGCTACTCTTTCAAAATTTGTAATTAATGCAAGATATGAAGGTGCTTTTTCTAAAGACAGCAGAAAGTTCATCAATACGGTTGCAGATGCTTCTGGAAACAATACAGAAATCAGATATGATAACCGTCCAAGTATGTTTATCGTAGGTATCGGTTATAACTTCAAATAATCATCAAACGATTATATAAAATGAGAAGGCTGGAAAGTTAATTTCCAGCCTTCTTCATATATAGACCTTAAAAATTCACAAATTCAATTCTTTGTGAGAAATTGATTTTGTTATACAAAAGTAAAGGCTATCAATGTAATTTCTTTTAACGCAATAAACAAAAAATAGAACAATATTAATATGTTTTGTTTATTTTTGTTTCATAATAACATTAACTGGAATGAAAGTTATTCTTGAACATATTTCTCCGGATGAAAACAGTTCTTTCAAAGTACTGCATATTAAAGATGTTCCAATCTCTGAATTGAACTGGAAATACCATTATCATTCTGAGATTGAGATAGTTTGTGTTCTTCACGGAAAAGGAACTAGACACGTTGGTTACCACAAAAGCCATTTTGAAGATGGTGCTTTGGCTGTGATAGGTTCCAATATTCCACATTCTGGATTTGGGTTAAATGCTACTGATCCGCACGAAGAAATCGTAGTTTTGTTCAAAGAAGAGATACTGTCATTACCAGAGGGGGAAACTGATGCTAATTCAATCAAGAAATTGTTGGAACTATCCAGATATGGCGTTCTGTTTTCTTCTGAAGTTAAAATGCAAATCATTCCAAAACTTAAAAAACTCGCTGCATCAGAAGGTTATACCAAGTATCTGTTGCTTCTCGAGATTCTCTTTGAACTCTCCAAAACCGAAGATTTTGAATTGATGAATACCGAAGTGATGCCTTACACCATCGTTTCCAGAAACCGGACAAGGTTGGAAGCGGTTTTCACCTACGTGGAAAATGGTTATCAGAATGAGATTGATATTATGCAGGCAGCAGACTTGGCAAATCTTACAAAACCGGCTTTCTGTAATTTCTTCAAAAAAGCAACATCATTAACGTTTGTAGAGTTTGTCAATCGATATAGAATTGATAAGGCTTGTATTCTTTTATCCCAAGAAAAAAGCATAGCAGAAAGCTGCTATGCTACAGGTTTTAATAATATTACTTACTTTAATAAGACCTTTAAGAAATATACCAAGACAACGCCTGGACAATTTATCAGAAATCTGTGATTTTAAAGATTTCCGTTATTAAGATTTTCACTTTTTTGTCTCTCCAATTCCGCTTTTTCTTTTTGTAAAAGCTTGAATTCTTGTTGAATTTTGGCTTGCTTTACCGCATTACCCTTGCTTACATAACCAACTAATCCTCCGATAATTAATCCGATTCCAATCCCACAAAGTGATCCGTAAACGACTCTTAGGTCAACTGCCATATCATTTAAATAAAATAGCAGTGCGCCTAATCCGAATAAAATAATTCCAATAACTACTAAACTTCTCATAGTTTTAAATTTTATCTAAATTAACTAAAAAAAGTTTACAATTTTCCTCCGGCTGCTTTATAATATTCCAGTGCTTTTGGCATATCAGCATTTAGGTCAGCTATTCTGTTTTGTGGATTCGGGTGAGTGGATAAGAATTCCGGTTGTCTGCTACCAGTAGAAGAGGCTTCCATTCTTTGCCAGAAAGCCGTCGCAGTTCTTGGATCGTAACCAGCCATGGCCATTAGTTGCAATCCCATTTCGTCTGCCTCAGATTCCTGTTTTCTTCCGTAAGCTAAAAGTCCAACTTGAGCTCCGATTGGATAAACTTTTTCAAAAACGCCTGCCCATTGGCTGTTAGACATTGTTCCGCCTAAAAGACTTCCGCCATATTGAGCCAGCATCGCCTGCGAAATTCTTTCGTTTCCGTGTCCAGCCAAAGCGTGAGAAACTTCGTGCCCCATTACCACGGCAACACCATTATCATCTTTACACACAGGCATAATTCCGGTATAAAAAGCTACTTTTCCACCAGGCATACACCAAGCATTCAGTTGACTGTCTTGAATCAAATTAAATTCCCAATTATACCCAGTCAAAGCAGACTCACGACCGATTTGCTTATAATAAGCATAAGCCGCATTTTTAATTCTGGCACCAACATTTTTTATCCGGTTAGCATCTGCCGTTCCGGTTACAACTTTTGCTTTGGAAAGTGTTGTCTTATATTCTGATGCAGCAGCAGTTGCGATTTCAGAATTATTAGCAATCTGGATAGATGATCTACCTGTAATTGGGTTAGTGACACAAGCAGTAATTCCTAGTGTCGCAATTACAAAAGCTGAAGTTTTTAAAATTTTCATCGTTTATTTTTTAAATGTTTTACAAGTTTTATTCCAAAGATTTACTCTTTATTCAGGAATGCATCCCAGCCTTGTGCTGTAAACGGAATCAATTGATTTGAACCTCTTGCTACCAAGAAACTGCCTTGTGCTTCTTCAGTTGCATGACCGATGATAGTAAAGTCTGGATGATTCTTAATTTTATCGAAGTCGGAAGGCGCGATTGTGAACAATAGCTCATAATCCTCTCCACCATTAAGTGCTGCCATTGCAGGATTAAGATTCAATTCGTCTGCTGTATGGATTGTAGATTCATCCATCGGTAATTTCTCTTCATAAACATTGAAGCCGACTTTAGATTGATCAGAAAGATGCAAGATCTCAGAAGCCAATCCATCAGAAACATCAATCATAGAAGTAGGTAAAATATCCAATTCTTCCAGTTTTTTCTTGATATCTGTTCTTGCTTCTGGTTTCAATTGTCTTTCGAGGATATAATCATAACCCTCCATTTCAGGTTGCATATTGGGGTTTGCCAAATAAACGGAGTGTTCTCTTTCCAAAATCTGAAGACCAAGATAAGCACCACCCAAATCTCCAGTTACAACTAAAAGATCATTCGGTTTTGCACCATTTCTTTTAATGATTTTTTCTTCATTTTCAAGACCAATCGCCGTAACGCTAATCACTAAACCAGCGTTGGAACTCGTTGTATCTCCGCCAATTAAATCCACTTTGTATCTGTTGCAAGCCAAAGCAATTCCGGCATAGATTTCTTCCAAAGCTTCAACTGGAAAACGATTGGAAACCGCAACGGAAACCAGAATTTGAGTTGGTGTTGCATTCATCGCAGCAATATCGCTGAGGTTGACAACAACAGCCTTATAACCCAAATGTTTCAAAGGAACGTAACCAAGATTGAAATGAACACCTTCCGCCAACATATCTGTTGAAACAATTACTTTTTGATTTTCAGAATCGATGACAGCAGCGTCGTCACCAATAGAAACTTTGGTCGAGGTTTGAACAACAGGGAAATTCTCTGTCAAATGTTTTATTAGACCAAATTCTCCAAATTTGGAAATAGGCGTTAATTCTTGAGATTTATCTTCTAACATAATTTTTCTAATTAATTTTCAAAAATGGATGCATTAACATTTTCTGGTCGGAACGGTAATGTTTTCAAATATTCTCTTGTGATGGTTTGCACATTTTCAGATTTGTATTCGTTCATCACTTCCATTATATCATCTGGCGGCGTTGTCGTTTTTCTTAACATCATATCAATCCAAACGCCTGTTGCTTCGGCTGTCGCACAGTGCGTTCCGTCTGGCAGATAAAATTTGTGAACGAATTGATAAATTGATCCGTCTTCAGACAAAGCAGCAACTTCCAGGGCTACAAAAACTGTTTGATCCGCATAGATTTCTTTGAAGAAAGAATAGCGTTCGTGCAACATTACCGGACCTACACCCCAACGGTTCAGTTGAGTCAATCCGATTTTGTTTTTATTGAGGAAAGCCATTCTTGTTTGTGAACAATAATCAACATAGGTTGAATTTCCAAGATGACGATTCGCATCAATATCACTCCATCTCACTTCAAATTTATGGTAATAAACAGACATTTTTTTCAATTTTAATATTCTTCAAAATTAACCATTTGAGGTGGATATTAAAAATGTAATTTTGTGCATCGAATATAAAGTGTCGAAGACGCGATATGTTGGTAAAAAATATATTACCATATCAAGTAGAGCTCCGAAGGAGCGACATATCGGTTTCATAGAAATTAAAATTGATGTCAAAGAAGAAAAGAATAATTATCATTGGCGGTGGAGCAGCGGGTTTTTTCACGGCAGCCAATCTTGACGAGGAAAAATTCTATGTCACAATTCTAGAGCAAAACTCTGATGTTTTGCAAAAAGTGAAAATCTCCGGCGGCGGAAGATGCAACGTGACGCACGCTTGTTTTGACCCAAGAGAGTTGACTCAATTTTATCCTAGAGGCAATCGGGAATTGCTCAGCGTTTTTACCAAATTCCAGCCAGGCGATACAATGGATTGGTTCGAATCCAGAAATGTACCTTTGAAAATCGAAAAAGATAACAGGATTTTCCCTGAATCCGATTCTTCGCAAAGTATTATGAATGCTTTGATCAATGAAGTTCGAAATAAAAATTTTGAAGTTAAAAATCAGGTTTCTGTTACCGAAATTATCAAGGAAAATGAAACTTATTTAATTAAAACAAAACAAGGAGATTTCATAGCCGATATTGTGATTTACACAACCGGAAGCTCGCCAAAGTCTTTGAAAATTATTGAGAATCTTGGACACAAAATTGTGGAACAGGTTCCATCGTTATTCACATTCAATATCAAAAATAATTTGTTGAAAGACCTGCCAGGAACAAGTTTTGAAAATGCAGAAATCAGAATTCCGAGTTTGAAAACGGAAGAATCCGGACCATTGTTGATTACACATTGGGGACTTTCTGGTCCTGCGGTTTTGAAAATTTCGGCTTGGGAAGCCAGAACTTTAGCAAAGTTGAAATATCAGTTTGAAATTGAAGTTAATTTCATTTCGAAACCAATTTCTGATGCAGAGGAAGAATTAAAAGAATTCAAAAATCAAAATCCTAAAAGATCTATCGGACAATCGAAAATATTTGATGTGACGAATCGTTTTTGGAGTAAAATTCTGGAAATCAATCAAATTAATCCCGAAAAGCAAATTGCTAATCTTTCCGGTAAAGAAATGGCTTTGATTCTTGAAAATCTTTGTCAGAAAAAATTATTGGTTACAGGCAAGTCAACTTTCAAAGATGAGTTTGTAACTGCAGGAGGTGTTGACCTAAAGGAAGTTAACTTTAAAAATATGTCTTCCAAAATTTTGCCTGATTTTTATATTTCTGGCGAAGTTCTTGATATAGATGCAGTTACGGGTGGTTTTAATTTCCAAGCCTGTTGGAGTGAAGCTTGGTTGATTTCTCAACATCTGAACGCTTTGTAACGAAATCTTTTATTAAATTTGAAAAATAAATTTGAAAATGAAATATTCAAAAAATGTTCTGAAAACACTTCTGTTAGCCGTGTTTTTTTTAATGGTTTCTTGTAAGACGACTGTTGTATCTCCAAACAAACCGATGTACGACAATACGTTAGAACTTTACAAAAAATACTCTATCCAAACCAAAGATGCCAAGACTCAGAAAATCGAAGTTTTGAAAGTAGATGCCACCAAAATATATGGAAAAAATAAAGCCGGAGAAATGGTTGAAATTGAAAGAAGCGAAGTGCGTGAAATCAAAAAACCAGATGTTTTAGCATCCATTGCTATTGTTGTAGCAGCGGTTGCAGCCGTTATTTTTGTTCCGATTTAAAAAAAATGCTTGGTTTAGCAAAATCCAAGAATTTTATCTTAAAAATAATTGTTGCAATTACTTTTATTTATTTTTTTTGGCTGATGCTGAACATTACTTTAGATTATGTTCCGATAGCTTCTGATGTTAGTTTCTTAATGATCAAACAGACAGAAGTTACTTCCCGACCGGCATATCTCCCTATTTTTTACATACACGTATACAGCAGTATTTTCGCTTTGTTGGCAGGATTTATTGCTGTTTTTTTTGATAAAAATTTAAAATACCTTCATCGTTTTTCTGGTAGAATTTATGTTTTTGTAACGCTGATTTTTTCCTCTTTATCAGGAATTTATATTGGCATTTTTGCCAACGGCGGATGGACAGCAAAAGTCTCGTTTGTTTTGCTTGGGATTCTTTGGTTTTATACGACCTACAAATCTTATTCAGAAATTCGGGAAAAGAATATTGTCCAGCACAAATTCTGGATGTGGCGAAGTTATGCTTTGGCGGTTTCTGCCATCACTTTGAGGATGTGGAAAGTTATTTTAGTATATTTATTCCAGCCCAATCCAATGGACGTTTATCAGGTTATTGCTTGGCTTGGATGGATTCCGAATTTGTTATTAGTAGAATATTTAATCAAAAAACAAAACCGATGAAAAGCTTAAATCTAATTTTCGCAAGTGTAATTTTGGCAACCTCTGTTATTTCCTGTAAAAAAGACACGAAATCCGAAGAAAAAACAAAAACGGATTCTTTGGCTTCTAAAAAAGAAGTGGAGCAGGAATTTCATAAAGATTGGTACGGAATCTACACCGGAGATTTCAACTCAAAACCAATTACAACGGAGTACGGTAATCAAATTGAAGAGTACAAAAAGATATCAGTCAAAATTAATAGAATCACAAAAGACAGCGTTTATGGTTATTCTGTTGTGAATGGCAATCAAAGACCTTTGCGTGGCATTCTGAATGGAAATACTTTGGGTCTTGTCTTAGATGAACCTGGAAGTGATAAATCGGATGGGCGTTTTCAATTGAAAATCAAGCAAGACAGTTTGGTTGGAGATTGGTCTGCTTACAACAAATCTGATGTGAAATCGCCAGAGAAAACCGTAAAGCTTATAAGAAAAGAGTTTGCCTACAATCCAAATTTTATGCTTTCTAAAAAAAGTTATGAAGAAAGTGATTACGAAAATCCCGTAGATTGGAACGGTGGAAAAGTGAAAACGGAATCTTATGTGAATGATGAAGGTAAAACAGAAACTTACGAAAATACATTCTACCGAAGTGCTTCCGAGAAGGTTTTTGTCATTAATGCCTCCAAACAAAAATTAGCTGAAAAAGATTTGAAAAACCTTCGCAAATTAGATCTTCAGATTATCAGAAATACCGTTTTTGCGCGCCATGGTTATTCTTTCAAAAAAGCAACTTACCGCCAATTTTTCGAGAATACAGATTGGTATGTTCCTGTTTCCAGCAATGTAGATGCTGAACTTTCACCTTTGGAAAAGGAAAATGTTGCTCTTCTTGCCCGCTTGGAAAAATATGCTGAAGATCATTACGATACTTTTGGACGATAGAATTTTTTAGTAAAATATTGTTTTTTGATGAAATGATGAAAAAGTACCAAATCCGGTTTTTGTTTTTTCTCATCGTAAATTGTTTATATTTAGGCTCTTGTAAAAAACAGTCAGAAGATCCCTTCCTGAACAAGCTGTTCATTTCCAAATATACGCACGACACCATTTGGACTGTAAATATGGTTGATAATGTCGATATTATAAACAATCTCACAAAAGAGCTTGAAAAAAATGATTTTTCAATTTACGCATATAAAGTGGAAGAAGACAAACCAGAATATAGTTTTGTGTCGGATTGCGATAAGCAGATACAGTATGACCTCGAAAAGACAGGAATGCGCTCTTATTCTATAAAAAGCAATTTGGAAAGCGTACGATACAAGAGACGAGATTATTCTAATAAGAAATTCAGACGCTACAATTATGAATTCAATGTGTCTGTTTACGAATTTGAAAACGAAAAAGTTGCTAGTAATCAATTTGAAATATTAGAAAATGCAAGCAATTCTGGTCAAGGCTATTGCAATAAAATCTTCAACACAAAATTTGTTCTCAAAAAAAATGAAATATTCGAGTTCTCAACTATGGATGAAAAATCTCTGAATGCAATGCGCAATTATGCTTATTTCATTAAAAATCAATAATTTAATTTGACTTAAGTTTAACTGAAACGATTTCTATAATATACAAAACTACACATCCAGCAAAATAGCAGAGAATATCGATCCAGCTAAATGAGTTGCCAAGAACGATCATCATTACGCGATTGTCTTTGAAGCCCATTAATTCCCCGAAGTGAAAATATTGGGCAAACTCAATCAGGCAGGAAAAAATGAAAATTCCGATAATCAGTTTTGTTGAATTGAAATCGAAGAATGCTTTGATGAAATAATACATTAACATTACTACAAAAACATCGCCCAGATAAGCTCTTACAAAGAACCAATCTTTGAGTTTTGTAGCGATTAGAACTTCTACTATAAAAATGAAGATTGCAATCAGTAAGTTTTTGTAATCAAATTTAAAATTAATTTTCAAGGAATTGTTTTTAACTAAAACAAAAAATCGAGACAATTATTACCTCGATTTTTTTATTTTTTCACTTTTATTGTACAACCAATCGCAACTGTTTTCTCCGTCTTGACAGGTTCATTTTTCAAGAGCTGATTTACAGCATCCTGAACATAATAGTCTGAAACGTCATTTGGATTTTCGTAATTGTTATCGATCGTTCCAATATATTTCACGATATTTTTTCCGTCCTCTTTTTTCAAAATATAAACGTGAGGTGTTTTTGTAGCACCGTAAATCGGATAGATTTTCTGGCCTTCATCCACCAAATAAGGAAACGTGAATCCTTTTTCCCTTGCTCTCGTCTGCATCTCTGCAAAGCCGTCCTGTGGCTGAACTGCCGGGTCGTTTGGATTGATGGCAATCACAGGATAACCTTTGTCTTTGTACATTTTGTCCAGCGCAATGATTCTGTCTTCATACTTTTTCGCATATGGACAATGGTTGCAGGTAAAAACAACGATAAAACCTTTTGCAGACTTGAAATCGCTTAATGAAACCATTTTTCCATCCACGTTTTTCAGTTTGAAATCTGTTGCTTCATCGCCAACTTGGTAACCGGAATTGTAAACTTCGGTAAAACTCAATAATCCCAAAATCAGGATTATACCAAAGGAAAGGCATTTTATTTTTTTCATTTTAAATATTTTTATGGATTGTAATTTTTGTTAATTGCTGATTCTAGCTCTTCCAAGGACATTTCGCCATTATTGAAGAACACTTTTTCGCCATTTTTATAGAAAAACGTTACCGGAATCTCGCCTTCCCAATCTTTCTGGAATTTCGGAATCCAAGTATTCATCCTTTTGTTATCATCCAAAATCACAACTTCTGCAGTCAGGTTTTTGGCCTTGATAAAATTGATGACTTTCTGTTTATCTCTTGCCATATCCAAAGAAACCAACAGCATTTTGAAATTTGGATTTTGAGAATATTTTTTATTCACTTCAATGAAATGAGGCAATTCTTTTACGCAAGGCGCGCAAGTCGTTGCCCAAAAATTAACCACAACAAATTTGTCCTTCTGCTGTCGAATATGTTTTTCCAAATCTTCATATTTAATCAAAGAGACGTCTTTCTGAATCTGAGCATTCATCACAAAAGGAAAAATCAATAACAAGAATTTTACTAAAGTCTTCATATTCAAATTTAAAAAATACTTTTGATAATTTAAGTTATTGAATATCTTTGGAAAAAAATAACGATGAAAAAAATCTTATTACTATTTGTTTTATTATTCAGCGTTACAGCTTTTTCGCAAGAAAAAAATGAAAACGAAGTCTTTGAAGCTGTCGATAAAGCGGCAACTTTTGAAGGCGGAATTTCTTCTTTTAGAAATGAGTTTGCAAAAAATGTTGACACTAAAAAAGTGCAGGGAAAAGGAACTTTTCGTACTGTTATGACTTTTGTTGTAGAAAAAGATGGAACTATTTCTGAATTAAAAGCCAATGGAGAAAATCAAAGCTTTAACGAACAGGCGGTAAAAGCCATGAAAAAAATAAAAACAAAATGGTCTCCGGCAAAAAAAGATGGAACCACAGTAAGGTCAAGATTTAAATTTCCGGCGGCCATCAATATTTAATAATGATTTTCGGTTTGATTTTTGAAAATAGAATCTTAACCAAATCTTATTGTTATGAAAAAGCTATTATTCATCGGAGTATTGTCATCATTAGTTATTAGTTGTGTTCCTGACAAAGACAAACGGGACAAAAGAAAAGCAGACCACAGCGCAGAACATATGAGAAACAAAGGTGTAGATTCGGCTGCTTTATCCCCCAATAAGAATGCTGCAGATACTGTTTCTACGAAAGAGTCTGGAAAATAGAATTACTTTCCAATCATCTTTTTAATCGCATTCAACTTCATCAACGCTTCAATTGGTGTCAACGTATTGATGTCAATTTTCGTCAATTCTTCTCGGATGTTTTCCAAAACAGGGTCATCCAATTGAAAGAATGAAAGCTGAAGATTTTCTTCGGTCACTCGTTTTATTTTCTCTCCGGAATCTTGAGTTGTTCTTGTCGATTCCAAAGTTTTAAGAATCTCATTCGCACGATTAACCACTTTGGAAGGCATTCCTGCCAACTTCGCAACGTGAATACCAAAACTATGTTCACTTCCGCCGGAAATCAGTTTTCTGAGGAAAATAATGTTGCCTTTCGCTTCCTGAATGGAGACGTGAAAATTTTTGATTCTTTCAAAGTTCACAGACATTTCATTCAGTTCGTGGTAATGTGTTGCAAACAAGGTTTTGGGTTGTGTAGGATGCTGATGAAGATATTCCGCAATGGCCCAAGCAATGGAAACACCGTCGTAAGTGGACGTTCCGCGTCCGATTTCGTCCAGCAAAATCAAACTTCTGTCGGAGATATTATTAAGGATATTTGCGGCTTCATTCATTTCCACCATAAAAGTGGATTCGCCGGCAGACAAATTATCCGTTGCACCAACTCTTGTAAAAATCTTATCCAAAGTTCCAATCTCTGCGTGTTTCGCCGGAACAAAACTTCCGATTTGAGCCAATAAAGAAATAATCGCAGTTTGTCTCAAAATCGCCGATTTACCGGCCATATTCGGTCCGGTTACCATAATGATTTGTTGAGAATCTCTGTCCAGAAAAACGTCATTCGGAATGTAAGATTCTCCGAGTGGCAAAGATTTTTCAATGATTGGATGTCGTCCTTCCTGGATGTCGATTGAAAAAGAATCATTCAAAATCGGTTTTGTATAATTATCTTCAACCGATAATTCAGACAAACCAACTGCACAATCTAATTCTCCGACCAATTTTGAATTTTCCTGCAATTGGTCAATATAAATCAGAACATTTTCACAGACATTTCTGTAAAGTTCCAATTCCAATTTTCCAATTTTTTCTTCAGCGCCTAGGATTTGGCTTTCGTATTCTTTCAGCTCTTCAGTGATGTAACGTTCTGCGTTTACCAAAGTCTGTTTCCGAATCCAATCTTCCGGCACTTTGTCTTTATGTGTATTTCTAACCTCGATATAATAGCCGAAAACACCATTGAAATCAATTTTCAAACTTGTAATTCCGGTTCTTTCGATTTCACGCTGACACATTTCGTCCAAGAAACCACGACCTTTATTTTGAAGATTTCTCAAATGGTCGAGTTCTTCCGAGATTCCTTCTCGGATGACATTTCCTTTGTTGATGTTCACGGGAAGTTCGTCATTCAGATGCTCATTAATCAAAGTAATTAATTCTTCAAGATTAATGAAAGGGTCAATCCAAGCCAAAACATCAGGAAAATTCAGAAGTTTTTTTCTGATTTCATTAATATTAATGATACTTTGACGGAGATAACCTAATTCTTTCGGTGAAATCTTTTCAGCGGCTAATTTTCCTATTAATCTGTCCAAATCTGAGATGCCTTTCAGCAGATCTTTGATGTCATATTTCAAAGAATCTTCTTTATTCAGGAATTCAATAAGACTTAACCTTCTGTTGATGTCACTGATATTTTTTAAAGGTAAAATCAATCTGCGTCTCAACAATCTTCCGCCCATTGGCGTACAGGTTTTATCGATGATATCAAGAAGTGATTTCCCATTATGATTAGCAGAATAAACAATTTCAAGATTCCTCAAGGTGAAGTTATCCATCATCAGATAATCATCTTGCGGAATCACTTGGATTCTCGTAATATGCTGCAACAATGCGTGGTGTGTATCTTCAACCAAATAAGCAAAAATGGCTCCTGCAGCCGTGATTCCCAACTTAGAATCCTCGATCCCAAAACCTTTCAGAGATTGTGTTTTGAAATGCGACGTCAGTTTTTCGTAAGCGTAAGGATATTTGAAGGCCCAATCTTCCAGCTTGAAAACATTTTTATTTTTCAACTGATTTGGAGTCTCAGAAGTTCTTTGATAAATAATCTCGCTCGGGTCAAAAGTATGAACAATATGAAGTAATTTTTCAAGATTTCCTTCACTCACGAGAAATTCGCCAGTAGAAACATCCACAAGTGCCATTCCGTATTTTTCTTTTTCTTTATGAAGAGAAAGCAGGAAATTATTTTTCTTAGAAGTCAGAACCTGGTCATTGAACGTAACACCTGGCGTAACCAATTCTGTAACACCACGTTTTACAATTCCTTTGACGGTTTTTGGATCTTCCAATTGGTCGCAAATCGCCACACGCATTCCGGCTCTTACCAATTTTGGAAGATAAGAATCCACCGAATGATGGGGAAATCCGGCCAGTTCAATATGACCTTCGCCATTGGCTCTTTTGGTCAAAACAATGCCAAGAATCTGTGACGTTTTTATCGCATCTGTCCCAAAAGTTTCGTAGAAATCCCCTACTCGGAACAATAGCAATGCATCAGGATATTTCGCCTTAATTGTATTGTATTGCGTCATTAACGGAGTTTCTTTCTTTGCCAATTGTCTGAATTTTAGAAGCGCTAAAATACGAAATTAATAACCAGAAAAAAGAAGGATATTTTGCAGAAAATTATTTTTTCTTCAACTCTTCCAGAGCTTTGGAGCTTTTTCTGTAAGCCCATTCTTCTTTATATTTTACCCATTTTGCCTTGAAGATTTTTCGCATCAGCTTATCCGTGTATCGCATAATGAAAACGTGATAAAGCATACTCAGAAACTTTGAAGGACGATTGGGCAATGCTCTGATAGACAAAGAAAATCCGGGCTCAAGATATCGGTTGTAATGCCAGAAAGCACCAGGAATAAACAGAGCGTCGCCGTGTTCCATCAGGATTTCGGTTCCGGTTGCGTATTTCAGAGCGGGATATTTCTTGTAATCCGGATTGTCGTAATCAATCTCTTCTATGGTATGAACGGACAGTGGAACTTTATAAAGTAATTCATTTTGTTTCTGATCAAAAAGTAAAATCCTTTTTTTACCACCAAAATGCACGTGGAAAAAGTCTCCCAAATCCACATCGTAATGCATCAAAACGTGCGCTTCACTTCCTCCAAAAAATAAAGTAGGAAGTCGTTTAAAGAATTTCATTCCCAAATCCGGATAAGTAAAGTCTTTCAGTAATTCCGGCAATCTGTCGGTGATGATGTAAAAAAAGATCCTGAGGTCGGAAGGTTTACTTTTAATAATGTCAATATAATCCTTCATCTTCATATTAGTTGCTGGTGTGTCAGAGCTTTTGCTGGCGTCAGCAGGTTTGTTGTCATAGATGGGGACAACCTGGTCACCGGCTTTTTCACGGATATAATCCAGATTCCATTTTTCGTAAGCGCCCCATTGTTTTGCAAAACCTTTTATCAGAAGCGGTCTGTGCGGTTTGAAATATTTTTTTTGAAAATCTTCTTTATCAATGTGTTCTACAACGTCAACAGGATTCAGAATCATATTAATTGGTTTGATTCAATAAAAATAATAAAAATGTTCTTTTCAAAAATTAATAAAAATAAGATTCATCAAAAGAAAATTAGGAATAATCCGTTTAATTCTTAAATTTAGCTAATGAAAAAATACCTTTACCTCTTTCTTATATCATTCTCTCTGACCAATTGCTATACTTACAAAGTTAGCACAGAGACGGATGAAACAATGCAGGACAAAAGTGAACCGAAGAGAAAACCTGAGCCACAGGTAAAATCTAATATGCAGCAGCTTGCCGTGAGCGCAATGGCTGATGATGGTCAGGCGAATCCAAAAGTCAATTCTAAAGGTCCTCGAAATGCTAAAATCAATAAAGAAAAAAAACCAAAACCGACTAGCATTACAGAAAAGTTGGAGGCGGGAAAATTTTTTAAAATTGATGTAGCGGACAGAAGCTACAAGATACAGGTCGACAAATGGGAAAGTGACACGTTGGTAGCACATGTTATCCATAAACCGAAAAAGATTCTTAAATTTCATAAAAACCAAATCAATCAATCTACCATTGCAGAAAGACGTTTTTCTCAGCCGGTAGCCGACATCATTACTGTTACAGCGTATGCAGGAATTGGTGTTGGAATTTGGGCTTTGGTTCGATAAGGCTTCAAATCGATTTAGAAAATCAAGCATTTGTTTAATTTTAAATCGGAATCATAAATAATATCAGTTAAAAATTATTTATAGTTAATCCAAATAACCTCATATTTGTATCTGTAAAAAGTTCAAATAATTTAAATTCTAAGTTTTTGAATATAATCTATTGATTCACAATGAAAATCGAACAAATATATACTGGTTGTCTTGCTCAAGGCGCTTACTACATCACTTCTGAAAACGAAGCCGCAATCATTGACCCGCTAAGAGAAGTGAAGCCCTATCTTGAGCGTTTGGAGAAAGATAAAGTAAAACTTAAATATATTTTCGAGACACATTTTCACGCAGATTTTGTTTCGGGACATCTTGATTTATCAAAAAAAACTGATGCTCCAATTGTTTTCGGACCAACGGCGAAACCAGATTTTGAAGCAATTATTGCAGACGATAATCAGGTTTTCGAGATAGGAAAAATCAAAATTAAAGTTCTTCATACGCCAGGACATACTTTGGAAAGTTCGACTTTTCTTTTGATTGATGAAAACGGAAAAGAAACGGCTATTTTCTCTGGTGATACCTTATTTTTGGGTGATGTTGGAAGACCGGATTTGGCTCAAAAAGCGGGCGAAATCACAGAAAAAGATTTGGCTGGAATGCTTTATGAAAGTCTTCAAACCAAGATTTTACCTTTAGATGATTCTATCACTGTTTATCCTGCTCACGGTGCTGGTTCTGCTTGCGGAAAAAATATGCAGAAAGAAACAGTGGACACTTTGGGAAATCAGAAAAGAACAAATTATGCGCTTAACCAACCAAATAAGGAATCTTTTATTAATGAAGTTCTTGACGGATTAACTGCGCCGCCAAAATATTTTGGGATGAATGTCGCAATGAACAAAGGCGGTTACGAAAGTTTTGACCAAGTTCTGAAAAAAGGAAATAATCCTTTGTCTGTAGAAGATTTTGAAACTGCAGCAGAAGAAACCGGAGCTTTGATTCTGGACACAAGAAGTGCATCTGTTTTTCATAAAGGCTTTGTTCCCAATTCTATCAATATCGGAATCAAAGGTGATTTTGCACCTTGGGTTGGAGCGATGATTGTGGATGTTCAACAACCTATTCTTTTGGTTTCTGACGAAGGAACGGAAGAAGAAGCGATTACCAGATTGAGCAGAGTAGGATTTGATAATGTTTTAGGCTATTTGGACGGAAGTTTCGAAGCTTGGAAAAACTCTGGTAAAGAAACTGATGAAATCAAAAGGATTTCCGTAGAAGAATTTGCGGACGAATATTCTGATAATGTGAAAGTTGTCGATGTCAGAAAAGAAACAGAATATGAAGCTGAACACATCAATGAAGCTTACAGTAAACCTTTGGCTTATATCAATGATTGGGTGAATTCTTTAGATAATTCTGAGCATTTTTATATCCATTGTGCAGGCGGTTACAGAAGTATGATTGCGGCAAGTATTTTGCAGTCAAGAGGTTATAGAAATTTTACTGAAGTTGACGGTGGATTCAATGCGATCAAGAAAAATGAGAAATTTCCATTGAGCAATTTTGTTTGCCAAGGTAAAACTTTGTAGAATAAAAAGGGCTTCGAGAGCCTCAGCCTTACAAAGCGGAGTTAAATTTCAGTACCCTAAAATGTTATTCTGAACCTGTTGAAGAATCCTAATAACTAAAATCTAATCTCTAATATCTTTTTATTTTGTCACAGAAATTTCAAGAATTAATACAATCCGAACGTCCTGTTCTCGTTGATTTTTTTGCTACTTGGTGTCAACCTTGCAAAGTTCAGTCTTCCGTTTTGAATTCTGTGAAAGAACAAGTTGGCGAAAAAGCAAGAATCGTTAAAATTGATGTTGACCAGTTTCCTTCGATTGCATCAGAAAATGGTGTTCGCGGTGTTCCGACTTTAGCGATTTTCAAAAATGGAGAATTGCTTTGGAAAGAAAGCGGAGTACACGATGTTAATTCTTTGGTTGGGTTGTTGAAACAATATTCTAATTGATAATTATATTTCCGCTAGAATCATAATTAAACCCCCAATCTTGTACTTTTGTTGAAGTGATATTTCCGTAATAGTCATACTTAATTTCTGTGTATTTTCTAAAATTATTTTTAGAAATCGAACGATAGAAGAACTCATCCAGAAGATATAATCTTTTCCAAGGATTATAAGAATTGTCGTAATCTTCGAAAGTACGAACTATTTTCTCTTTAGTATTTATGCCGTCTTTTTGAAAAATATATTCAGACTTAGTTAAATTACCTTTTGAGTCATAATAGAATTTTTCCAAATATGTCGGAATGTAGTCATCCGGAGGATAATATGGCATTTTCGGCAAAGTCGTGAGTATTTCGGTTAATTTACCAGATTCATACTTGTATTGTTGTTTTTTGTAATTGTATTCGTGACCGTCTTCAAATTCTCTTTCAAAAATTTGGTTATTATTATTCAAAATAAAATATTTGGAATTTTTTGGAACTGTAAAATCAGGTGATGATGAAAAATTTTCTATTAAGACTGTATTTCCGCTGTAAACCAAAGTTGTAAAAACTTTATTTGAAAAGGAACTATCAAATCCTGTTGAGCCAGAAACAGGTAAAAAACCTCCCGTTTTTTTTGTTAAACGCTTGTCATTATCATATTGAAAATAAACATTTAAGTCCATATTACTATTAAATGTAAAACCTGAATATAAGACAAGGCTGCTCATTTTTGTAATTAATGGCTCATTATTTTCGATAATTTCATCTTCATTATCTCTTGAGCAAGAAAACAGAATAAAACTTAAAAAGAATAATGTAAAGATGTTTTTCATTGGTTAAAGCTTTTTTGCAAAACTAAGGAATAATTTCAAACTCATCTCTCTCATTCAAAAAAGGAAACTTACTTCTAAATTCCTTCAATTCATCCAAATTCCATTCAGTTGTGATGAGGTTATTTTTTCTTTCAGAGATTTCTCTTCCATCAGGAAAATAGACTAATGAGCTTTCTTCATATTCAAGATTATAACCATCAAAGCCAATTCGGTTTAATCCAAAAAGA
The DNA here is from genome assembly GCF_900141765.1 of Epilithonimonas zeae. Taxonomy (NCBI): domain Bacteria; kingdom Pseudomonadati; phylum Bacteroidota; class Flavobacteriia; order Flavobacteriales; family Weeksellaceae; genus Epilithonimonas; species Epilithonimonas zeae. The sequence goes on from NZ_FSRK01000002.1 coordinate 408,288, forward strand.
AAAGCCTGATTTTCAATTGAACGTGCTTTTAGCAGAGATTTCCAAGCTTCAACTCTGGATTTTGGCCAATTCGCGACGTATAAAATCGCATCATAATCATTCTGATTTCTCGAAAATACAGGAAAACGTAAATCAAAACAAACCTGTAAAAGAATTTTAAATCCTTTATAGTCAATGATTTTCCGCTCAGTTCCCGCAGTATAAATTTTATCTTCTCCAGAGTAAGAAAACAAATGCCTTTTGTTGTAATATTCGTAATTCCCATTTGGAAAAACAAAGTAAAATCTATTATAGAATTTCCCATTGTCTTCAACAGAAACACTTCCTGCGACAGCCGAATTTTTGCTTTTAGCAAACGACTTCATCCAGGTTAGGGATTCTTCATTTCTGTCCGCCACTTCATCGGCTTCCATACAGAATCCTGTGGAAAACATCTCTGGCAAAAGAAATAAATCCGCTTCTGTTGCAGCAAATTCATTTTCAATTTGTTTGAAATTTTCTTCTTTATTTTTCCAAGCAATATCGAGGTTCAATCCTGCGATTTTAAGTGTTGACATACTTCAAAAGTTTACTGCAATTTATGATTTTAAATTATTATTGAAATAAATTGTAACCAACATTTCGGAGCTTCGCTCCTCCATTTCCTTGTTATACTTCTCTACCAATATTTCGAGACTTCGTCTCTTTATATAAATCCATTTTTGTCGGTCTGAGGTTTTCGAAGATTATTTAGTAACATATAATCATAATAAAGTCTTAATAAAAATCGTTCAAAATGGACTGTTTTGCGTTAAAGTCTCCTAAAAATTAGTTAAAAAAAATGATTATAAAGGACTGAAAATGATTTATATATAATTTTGCCCCACTAAAATAAAAAAACCTAATATTTATAATTAATGAAGAAATTCCCATTATTGTTATGCTTAGTTTATTTAGTAACTACTTCTTTTTATCTTGCGAGTTCTGAGGATTTTTCTCAGCCCAAGATAAGTATCAAAGAAATTAAACTAAGTCCCAAAAAGAATTTCTCACCACAAAATCCAGCAGAAGAAATCTACAAAGAACTTCAGTTTACGGATGAAACATTGAATTTTGAAGTCTTCGAAAAAGCGTTTTTGGGATTTCAAAATTTAAAGAGCTCCGGAAAATTGGAACCGTCGGCTAAGTTGCTATCGGTTTGTGATTTTAGTTTGTCTTCTAATAGAAAACGACTTTGGGTCATAGATTTGGGTGAGAAAAAAGTGTTGTTCAATACATTGGTAGCACACGGAAAAGGAACGGGCGAAGAGTTTGCAACAAGCTTTTCCAACACAGAAGATTCGCATCAGTCGAGTATGGGTTTCTATGTGACAGAACAGACTTACAATGGTGACAACGGCTATTCTATGAGATTATTCGGAATGGACAAAGGTTATAACGATGCCGCTTTGGAACGTTGTATCGTGATGCACGGCGCCAAGTATGTAAGCGAGGATTTTATCAAATCTGAAAAAAGGTTGGGGAGAAGTTGGGGTTGTCCGGCGGTTCCGATGAGTTTGGCAAAGCCTATTATCAATACGATAAAAAACAGAACTTGTTTATTCATTTATTTTCCAGACCAAAATTATCTGGCAAGTTCTCAATGGTTAAAAAATGTGGAGAAAACTGATTCAATACTTGATTCTCCAAAAGAAAATATGGCAACGAATTAAGAATTAGACTCTCGCTGATTGTGCAGAATTAGCTTATTATTAGTAATCAAACCAATCTGTGAGTTGATAAAAAATAAAAACCCTTCAGAAAACTCTGAAGGGTTTGTTTTATTAAGGATTCTTTACTAGCAATCTGAAACCTTCTCCGTGAACGTTGATGATTTCCAAACCTTCATCATCTTTCAGAAGTTTTCTCAATTTTGCAATGTAAACATCCATACTTCTTGCTGTGAAATAATTTTCTTTTTTCCAGATTTTTCTCAATGCCAAATCTCTAGGCATAAAGTCGTTTCTGTGGATGCAAAGCAATTTCAGAAGTTCATTTTCTTTTGGAGAAAGCTTGTATTCATTCTCGCCAACTCTCAGTTGTCTCAACATAGAATCGAAGAAAATATTACTGATTTTAAATTGCTCTTGGTCCTCGTTTTCCAAAACGGCACTTCTTTGTAGAATAGCTTTGATTTTATAAAGAAGTAACTCCGTATCAAATGGTTTTGTAATGTAATCATCCGCTCCAATTTGGTAACCTTTCAAGATATCTTCACGCATATTTCTTGCGGTCAAGAAAATGATCGGTGTGTTTTTATCAATTTTCTTCACATCTTCTGCCAAAGAAAATCCATCTTTTTTTGGCATCATCACATCGAAAATGCAGATGTCAAATTCTTTTTCTGTAAACTCTTTCAATCCCATTTCTCCATCGGTTGCCAAAGTAACCTCGAAGTTGTTGATTGTCAAATAATCCTTAAGAACTGCACCAAAACTCTGGTCGTCTTCTACTAATAATATTCTGTTGCTCATAGCTTTTTGATTTAATGATTAAGTTGAAGAATATGGATTCTTCGTTTAGTAATATTTTGATTTGTTGTTTAAAATTTGATTTCGATTTTTTACTTTACATTTTAGTTCTGCTTCATTCAAATCAGATAATTGTTTATACTATTGGAAGTTTTATCGTAAACGTGCTTCCTTTTCCTTTATGAGAATCTACGTGGATTTGACCTTTGTGATTCTCAATAATCTTTTTCACGTAAGACAATCCAAGGCCTTGCCCTTTTACATTATGAATGTTTCCGGTTTCTTCCCGGAAGAATTTTTCAAATATTTTGGTTCTGTTGGTTGATTCCATTCCCATTCCTTTGTCCGAAATTTCTATCACGTACCAGTTTCCTTCGTTTCTTGTGCTCACCTTTATTTCAGGAGTTTCAGGAGAATATTTGTTAGCATTATCAAGAAGATTGATCAAAGCATTCGAAATATGAAATTCATCGATTAGGAAATTATATTTTGTGGCATTAAACTCTGTTGTCAAACTTCCGTTTCTTTCATTAACGATCAGTCGGAAAGATTCTGCGATGCTTTTTATCAATTCCCTTACATTGGTTTCTTTCAGGTGAAGAGGCATTTCGTTTCTTTCGAGCTTGGACATATTCAAAACGGTCTCTACCTGTTTTTTCATTCTCAGATTCTCTTGCTTTATCAATCCCGAATAGTATTTGACCTTGTCTGGGTCTGTCGCAATTTTATCATTGGCTAAAGAATCCGTTGCAACGGAAATCGTTGCCAAAGGCGTCTTGAACTCGTGAGACATATTGTTGATGAAATCGGTCTTAATTTCCGCAATCTTTTTCTGCCTCATCATATAATTGATTGAGATAATATAAATCCCCAAAATCGTCAATAATGAGATGAAGGTTCCCAGCAACATCGGCAAATTATGCTTTACCAAAGAATAATCTTTTCTGGGAAAAACGATTGCCAGCGTGTAAAGCGTTCTGTCTTTGCTGTCCGTAAAAAGCGGATAGGTATAATTGGTTTTGTCTTTCTGGTCAAGATAGATGTTGTTTGCAACAGTCGTTAACTGATTGGTTTTGTTGATGACACCAAAGCCAAATTTTGTATCAATCCCTTTGAGTCTCAGTTCTTTTGAGATGACGGAATCAATCGTTTTGCTGTCAACACGTTTTTCTATCGGAAGATTGGTTGCGCTCAAACGTGCAAATTCTTTCATCTGATAAGAATTATTGTCGATATCTCTGCTGATATTGGTTGTCAAAGGTTCTGGCGAGCTTCTTTTCAGTTTTAGTTGACCTTCGTCTTTGTAAAGTTTTGTCGTGTACAAAGTATCACCTTTTGCCGAAACCGGAATATTCTGTTTCTCAACAATGCTGGTCTGGAAAAGGATATTAGAACGGTTGGCCGAATCGGAACTTTGCTGGATATAAGTTTTAACAGGCTGGTTAGAAGAGGCTAAAACTTCTTTTCCAACATTACTATAAGTTTCATTCCAATACTTGTTGACCTCGATTTGATTCACTTTCTGAGTCGAAGTTTCTAATGCTGAATAAACCTTGTTAGAAAAATCCTGCTCAAGAGATGTATATAATTCTTTAATCCAATATAGCTGCAGTGAGACGAAAACCACCAAGGAGATTGTCATAAATACAGATATGATAGGAATAAACTTATTGTTCATTATAATTTTTGATTTTGAAAAGTTAAAATTACTCTTTTTAAGAATATCTCGATAATAATAACGCGATGTAATTATTAAATATTTCTTAAAATCAAGTTTTTTAACATTTTATTGTGAATAATCAAAAATGTTGCCATAAGAAAAGTTTGGTGTGATTTTTTTATATTAATTTTATAAAAAGCAAAGTTATGAACTCAGAAATTGTTTTTAATAAGGATTTCGACAGTGGAGTTTACGTAATGAAGGTTTACAAAGCTGATGTTTCCACCCTTTGGGATTATTTTACAAAGTCGGAATTGATTGATCAGTGGTGGGCACCAAAACCCTGGAAATGCGAAACCGAAAAAATGGATTTCCAAGAAAACGGAATCTGGTTGTACGCAATGAAAGGCCCAAACGGCGAAAAAGAAATGGCGTTGGCGAATTACGAAGAAATAATGCCTCACAGAAGTATTGCGTGGACAGATGCTTTTGCTGATGACAAAGGAAAAGTAAGAACAGATTTGCCCCAAACTTCTTGGCTGATCGGTTTCACAGGAATTGATGAAGGCACAAGAATGACTTTCAATCTGCATTTCAACTCTAAAGAAGAAATGAATCAGCTTATCGAAATGGGTTTTGAAGAAGGTTTCAAAATGGGATTGAATCAGTTGGAGGATATTTTGGAAGAAAAATATTCTAAATAGTTTGCTCGCAGATTTAGCGAATAATAACTTTGAAAAATCTGTATTATTTGCTAAATCTACGAGTATAAAACTTTATTCCAAATCAATCTCTTCATCAATAAAATACTGGATAATCGCTTTTTTCATTAGAAGCGATTGTTCGTTAGGTTTCAGTTCTGGCAAATCATCCAACTTTTCAAATTGTGGCCAGCCATCTTCATAATGCGTGAATTTGTAGTAGCCAAACGGCTCAAGCAACCTGCAAACGGCAATATGAACCAAATTGACCTTATCATCTTTGGTGAATTTCTGTTGCCCACTTCCCAATTCCTGAACGCCGATAATGAATAGAAATGTTTCTATTGGCGGATTTTTCTCGGTTTGAAAGTTGACTTCAAAGAAATGTTCTATTTTTTTCCAGATTTCGGATTCGTTCATTTTTTATTTACTTAAATTTTGTCCAGATTTTTCTTCTCAACTTTGGCATTAAAAACCAAAACTCTGGCTAAAATTTTAAACCAGAGCTTTAGTAATCTTACTGCGAATTTACAAAAAATGAATTTTAGTTCACGACTTCTAGAATCATTGCTGTTTTGGCCGGAATATCTATCGTATTTTGAAAGTTAAAATCTTTTCCGGAAATAATATCTTTTGCTTTGAAGCTATTAGAAATCATTTCATTATATCGATTAAGGTCTAAGGTTACTTTATCATTGTTTTTGTTGAGTAAAACCATCACTTTTTGATTTTCTGTGTATCGGAAATAAACATAAACGTCATTGTTTGTCGGCGCATAGTGTTTGAATTTCCCATTGGCAATTGCATCACTCGTTTTTCTCCAATTAAGCAAATTGGTAAAATATTTCTTCGCTTCTTTTTCTTCATTGGTTAATCCTGTTTCTGTCACAGCATTTTTAGAATCACCTTTCCAGCCTCCGTAGAAATCGCTTCTTCGTTGTCCGTCGCTTCCGGCTTTGTCATTGGTCATCAGAACTTCGGTGCCATAGAAAAACTGTGGCGTTCCGCGCATCGTCATATACATCGCTATCCCGAGTTTCCAGTTTTCAAAATTTTTATTGAGACGGGAATAGAATCTGTCCAAATCGTGATTGTCTGGAAAAATCAATTGGTTATCAGGATGTGGAAAAAGGAAATCGTTTGCTACACTTTCGTAAACTTTTCTCCAGGAAGAAAACCAGCTACTTTTTTCATTGAGCGCAGAAACTATATTGTCATTCATAGAAAAATCCATCATCATCGGCATATAACTTTTGTAACCATCATTGTTTTTCTTGTCGATTTGCCAGTAAGAAGTCTGAGCGATATTACGTGACATTTCTTCAGCAACGATGTTCATTTTCGGATATTCTTCCAGAATGGCTTTTGTCCAATCTGCCAGAAAATTTTTGTCAGAATAAGAATAGGTATCAACACGCAATCCGGAAAGTCCAGCGTACTCAATCCACCAGATGATATTCTGGGTCAGATATTTTGCCAATAAAGGATTTTTCTGGTTAAGGTCTGCCATATGACCATCGAACCAACCATTGAGATATTCCTCTTTGTCAATTTCGGTGGCGTAGAGGTCTGTGATTGTGGTTTTAAGGTGATTGGTTCTGATTCTGTTCTTCGAATCAGGATAATTAATCCAGCTTTGCTCAGGCAAGTCTTTGACGAAATAATACTCTGAACCACAGTGATTAAGCACAACATCCCAAATCAAACTAATGTTTCTTTTTTTGGCTTCTGTGGATAGTTTTTTCAAATCTTCATTAGTTCCAAATCTTGGGTCAATCTTGTAAAAATCCGTCGCTGCATAACCGTGATAAGAATAAGTCGGCTCATCATTTTCAATCAAAGGTGTGTTCCAAATCTGAGTATAACCCAATGACTTGATGTAATCCAAATGATTGATGATTCCTTGGATATCACCGCCGTGTCTTGCATCTTCATTGTTTCTGTCAAGTTTTTGTTCCAAAGTTGTTTTGACAATGTCATTCTTTTCATCACCATTTGAAAATCTATCCGGAACAATCAGAAGAATCGCATCTTTTGAACCATAACTTTCCCGATTGGCGCTGTTAGTTTCCCGAGCATAAATTGGAAAATCTTTTGTCAGAACAACTTTTTTGTCCTTTGAGAATTTGATTTTTACATTTCCAGCTTTTGCTTCAGGGCTGATTTGCAAGGTCAGAAACAGATAGTTCTTGTTTTCAACCGTTTTATTTTCAGTAATGGTAATTCCGGGATAAGAAATCGCAGGCTGTAAATCGGAAATGTCCTTGCCATAGATTAACAACGTGACCGAATTGTTTTTCATTCCAACCCACCAATTGGCAGGCTCAATCCGTTCAATCTTTTGAGAAAGGATGAGATTGAAACTGATGAATAGTAAAAGTATTGCAAGTGATTTTTTCATTTTATGATTGAATTTGAGATTGTTATTTTTTCAGAAGAAATTCCAACGGAATTGAAAACCGTTTGCTCCAGGAACTTTCGCTGTGGTCTGCCGATTCAAATTTTTTGGTTGCCGAGTTATTTTTGTCAAAGCCTTTCTCCTTCATTATCTGGTCAACTTTGTTCTGATGTTTTTCGTAATGGCTGTCCAATCCCTCGGTTCCAAAATCGAAATAGATTTTATGGGTTTTCGGATTCGGGAGTTTTTGTTGGAGATAATTTTCAAAAGCAGAAGGGATTTCGTCATTAGAAAGGTCTGTGATTCCAATCCAATGAGTCGAAAGACTAGCTGAACCACCAAAAATCTCTGGATATTCGCAAATCGCATACATCGATATCAGTCCGCCCATACTGGAACCGGCGATGTAGGTATTTTCCCGGTCTTTCAGAGTTGGATAATTTTTATCAATAAAAGGTTTTACTTCTTGTACAATGAATTTCAAATAGTTATCGGATTGAACTTTTCCCAGAAAGTATTTTTCAAGCGTCTGATTTTGCAATTCTTTAGATAAACTTTCAAACGGTTTTTGCGGAAAATACTCCGAATGCCGGGTTGCTCCGGTATTCCATAATCCGACAATGATGCAGTCTTTCAGTTTGATTTTTTTGCTCAGTTCTGTATAACTTTCATCCACTTTCCATTCGGAATTATTCCAATTGATTGACCCGTCGAAAAGCATCTGTCCGTCGTGCATATAGAGAACAGCGTATTTTTTATTGGGATTAAAATTCTCAGGCAACCAGATATCGACATTTCTCGGAGCAACATATTTCGAAGGAAAATTGTTGACTCTGATGATTTTGCCGGAACTCACAGCAGGAATCGAAGTCTGAATGACATCTTTGTAGCGGTCTTTGATATCGACATATTTCTTGATGGCTGTTTTATATTCGTCAAGATTTTTTGGCTTTCTCCAATCCGGGTCCGGAAAATTGTTCTCAATGTAAGTCCAGTCTTTTCCTGTGAAAAAATCGTCATCATAAGTGCAACCTGTCAAATCTTTGAAAGGTTTGAGGAAAATATAACCGTCAAAAAAATCCTCCATTTTGAAATCAGAATGACAAAAACTGAAAAAACTATTGTCTCGTAATTTCCCGACAGGCGTATTAATCAAATCAAAAGCAATCTGAGGATAATCAAGTTTCTGAAGCGCATTTTCCAATTCTCCATTCGCAGGCGAAACATAAGCCGGATTGTATTGCGTTTTGGAAAACATCGGCGTGTGAAACATAATATTGAAAATCTTTCCAGGCATTAGCTTGTAAAGACGATTTCCAACCATTCCTTCATCATAATCACAGAAATCATCGTTGTTCACTTTCAAAATTGGCATTCTGTACTTTGTGAAAACGTGAACGTGTCCCATATAAATCAAGGCTTTTTCATTTTTCTCAATGATTTCTTTTTTAATGATTTCCGTTCGGAACTGGTCAGGCGTTCCCAGATTAAAAACCGCTTTCATATTCTCGGGCGTTCTTGCGCCACCTTTCAAGTTTTCCCAACGGTATTGATAGCTCAAATTGACGATTCGGAATTTTTTCGCATCAGCTTTTAAGGTTTTATTGAATTCCCAAACTGCCTTGTAGATGTCAAAATATTCTTTGTAAGCCCAACCCACATTGTAATAAAAGAACAAATCTTTTGCTTTTCGTTCATCAAATATTTCTGAATTCAGCAATTCGTCCAGTTCTTTTTGCTTTTCAAAAGACCCGAATTCCATACAGAGATTGTAAACGCCAGCTTGATATAATTCTGGAATAATGCTCTTAACAAAATCAAGGTTTTCCTTCACAGCGTGGTCTTCTCCCAACAAAACGAGAGGATAATTTTTGAATTTCGGAACGAGATAATCTTTAGGACTTTTTGGATGTTGCTTCAGATATTCTACAGCTTCAAGCGTTGGTTTATTTTCCTGACCGAATCCTAAAACCGGAAAAAGAAATGCTAAAAATAAAAGTGAAAATTGAATAGGAAGTTTCATTTTTTAGTTTGAATTTTGAACAAAAATATTTCTCCTTTCCTTTTACTACAAGGCTTTTGGACAAACGACAGGTTATTCTGTACAAAAAACAGACTTAGAAATTACTGAAGATTGTTTTAGGATAAATAATTACATTTGGAGAAGATTAAAAAGTATGAACCAATCGTTTTCTGAACATTTCAAATCAAAATTTTGGCTGAAACACGTTTTATATTGGACGGCGTTTGTTCTGTTTTTTGGATTTGTTTGGGGCGTTTCGGATGACAATTATTTACGGAATATTTTGATTCAGATATGTTGTCTTCCTTCGCGGATGTTGTTGGTTTACGTCACGCTTTTTTATCTCTTTCCGAAGTTCTTCAATCAGAAAAAATATTTCAGTTTCTTTGTTTCGTATTGCGTTTTGGTTGCTTTGATAAGTGTGTTTGTCCAGCGTCCATTGTTTCTTTATTTTATTCAGCCGAACTTTCTTCCGGGTTTCAAGAATTCCGGTTTTTTTATCCTATCAGAAATAGTGAATACGGCTTTGGACATCAATATTGCTGCGATGATTCCGATAGCTTACACTTATCTGACAACCATTGAGAATCTCCAGAAAAATAATTCGGAGCTGAATGAAGAAAATAAATTATTAAAGGAAGACTCTGTAATTCAGGATAATAATGATGAATCTTACATCAATCTGAAAATTGATAAAAGTGTGAGGAAAATTAAAATCAATGATATTGTTTTTGTGGAAAGTCTCCGGAATTACTGCAGAATCAAACTGAATGATTCGGAAATCACGGTTCTTAAAACATTGACATCAATTCAGGAATTATTGCCCGAATCAAAATTTGTCAGGATTCATCGTTCTTTTTTGATTAACAAAGACAATATTACCTCTGTTTCTCCCAGCAAGATTGAAATCAATCATATGACAATTCCTGTTGGGAGAAAGTATAAAGATGAGGTTAAAAAGAAGATGTTATTGGTCGATTTTTAGCAAGAATGCATATTCCAAAGCGATTTCCTTCAAACTTTCGAAACGTCCGCTTGCACCGCCGTGTCCAGAACTCATATCGGTTTTGAAAATCAGAATATTGTCATCCGTTTTCAATTCTCTTAATTTCGCTGTCCATTTTGCTGGTTCCCAATATTGAACCTGAGAATCGTGGAATCCTGTGGTAATTAAGATATTAGGGTAATTTTTAGCTTCGATATTATCGTAAGGCGAATAGGATTTCATATAATCATAATATTCCTTTTCATTCGGATTTCCCCATTCGTCGTATTCTCCTGTGGTCAAAGGAATTGTATCGTCCAACATCGTCGAAACCACGTCCACGAAAGGAACCTGCGCCACAATCCCGTTAAAAAGTTCCGGATTGTAATTCATCACTGCGCCAACCAAAAGTCCTCCGGCACTTCCGCCCATTGCATAAAGGTGTTTTGGCGATGTATAATTCTCTGATATTAAATATTTTGCAGCATCGATGAAATCAAAAAATGTATTTTTCTTCTGAAGCATTTTTCCGTCCTCGTACCATTCGCGACCAAGATATTCGCCGCCTCTGATGTGTGCGATTGCATAAATAAAACCTCTGTCCAAAAGAGATAATCTCACGCTGGAAAAACTTGCATCAACGGTGTGTCCATAGCTCCCGTATCCATAGAGTAGAAGTGGTGTGTTTGCTGACTTTGATGTGTCTTTGTGATAAACCAAAGAAATGGCGACTTCTTTTCCATCTCTTGCAGTTGCCCAGATTCTTTCTGAGATATAATTTCCTGCGAAGAATTTACCACCCAAAACTTCCTGTTCTTTAAGAAGTACGGTGGTTTTGTCTTTCATATTATATTCGAAAGTAGAGGCTGGTTTGGTTAATGATGTATAACCGAAACGCAAAATATCAGTATCAAACTCCAGATTGATGCCAATGTAAGCTGTATAGGTCGGGTCGGAGAAGGGTAAATAATAGGAGTTATTGTTTTGATTATCAATAATGTTAATTTGTAAAAGACCTTTTTCGCGTTCTTCGATTACAAAATAGTTTTTGAAAATCTCAAAACCTTCCAGCAAAACATTTTCTCTGTGCTGAATAAAATCCTGCCAGTGTTCCATTGACGGCTTATCAACTTTAGTTTTTACTATTTTGAAGTTGGTAGATTCATCTGCGTTGGTAATGATATAAAAATCATCTTCGTAATGCTCCACCGAATATTCCAAATCCTCTGTTCTTGGTTGGACAATTGTCCAGTCTGCAAAAACATTATTGGCCGGAATAAATCTCATTTCATCTTCATTAGTGGATGAAGCAGCGATGAAAATGTATTCTAAAGATTTGGTTTTAAAGACGCTAACATCAAAAGTCTCATCTTCCTCATGGAAAATCAAAACGTCTTCAGAAGAATCTGTTCCTAATTTGTGACGGTAGATTTGAAATGCTCTGAGACTTTCATCCTTTCTGATGTAGAAAACGTGTTCGTTATCATTGGCCCAAACCGCTTTTCCGGTTGCATTTTCGATAACATCAGGATAAAGTTCTCCGGTTTTAAGATTCTTAAAATAAATCTTGTAAATTCTTCTCCCAACATTATCGGTAGAGTAGGCCATAATATCGTTGTTCACGCTAATAGACATACTTCCAGTTTCGAAAAAAGCTTCGCCTTCTGCCAGAATATTGACATTCAGTAAAATCTCTTCTTCATTATCCAAAGATTGAAATTTTCTGGAGAAAATCGGATACTCTTTTCCAGCTTCATAACGTACGATGTACCAATAACCGTTGAAGAAATAAGGCAAAGACTCGTCGTCTTTTTTGTATCGGGATTTCATTTCCTCATACAAATCGTTCTGAAGGTCTTCTGTATCCTTCATCACAAAATCTGTGTAAGCATTTTCATCCTCCAGATATTGGATGACTTCCGGATTTTCACGTTCATTCATCCAGAAATATGGGTCATTTCTTTTATCGTTATGGATTTCTAGAAGTTTATCTATTTTTTTAGCTTTTGGAGCGTTCATTTTGAAATTGATATTTATTAAAACCACATAGGCACATAGAATTAAAATATTTTGATTTGAACTTTAGAATTATATTTAAGTTTCAGAAACTATGTGTTTATGTGGTAAAAAGTTTTCTGAAGTGATTTTTTCAGATTTTAACAAATTTAAACAAAAAACCATCCCAAAAATTAGGGACGGTCTTGATTTATGTGGTCAATAATTATTTATTGATGCTTTTGATGTATTTTTCTATGGCCATTGTCATAGATGGATTTTCTTTGGTTGGAGCCATTATATTAACTGTCAATCCTGCTTCTTCTGCAGCGGCTTGGGTAGTAGTTCCAAAAACAGCAATTTTTGTATCTTCTTGTTTGAAATCTGGGAAATTAATTCCTAAAGATTTGATTCCCTGATGACTGAAAAACACCAACATATCGTAATCTTTGATGTTGATATCTGTCAAATCACTCGGAACAGTTTTATACATTATTGCTCTTGTCCAGTCTAGGTTAGCAGCATCTAAAACCTTAGGAATCTCAGGTGTTAAGACATCAGAAGAAGGTAAAAGATATTTCTCAGACGGATGCTTTTTGAACAAAGCTGCTAAATCTGAAAAGTTCTTCTCACCAAAGCTGATTTTTCTTTTTCTATAAACAATGTGTTTCTGCAAATAGTTGGCAATTGCTTCTGACTGGCAGATGTAACGCATAGAATCCGGAACGCTGAATCTCATTTCCTCAGCAAGACGAAAATAATGGTCAATCGCATTCTTACTCGTGAAAATAACGCCTGTATATTGCGTCAGGTCTATTTTCTGAGTTCTGAGTTCTTTCGCATCCACTCCTTCTACGTGTATAAAAGGACGAAAATCGATTTTGATTTTCTCTTTTTTCGCTATTTCCAAATAAGGTGAAGATTCATTCGGAGCGGGCTGTGACACTAAAATAGATTTGATTTTCATCTTAAAATGTGTATGTTACATTCAATAAAATAAGAACTTCCAAAGTACCAATACCGGTACTATTTGAAGCGTGCAAATATACAAAAATTTATAATACCAGTTTTCCGGCAAAATGGATTGTTTGTGGAATAAGTATATTAAGTTTTTCAAAATAAAAGAAAAAATAACCAGACCAATGATGAAATAAAAATACTTCACCAAGTCAACCGGAAAGTAATAAAGCGCAAATGATGCCACAATGAAAGCGATTGACTCCAAAAAGTAAAATTTACTCGAAACCAATGTCAGGCCTTTCAGATTTTTACCGCTTCCAACGCTGGAGTAGAAAAAGAAAGTCAGAATGTTTCTAACAATGTCAAAACTTAACAAAGTCAAAAAAGTAAACCCGAATTTATTAATTTCAAAACCAAACAAGTGAAAGTCGGATAAAAACTTTGGAACAATCGGAACAAACTGTGATAATAAAAGCGCTGTCATCACACATTTTACGATAGAAATGATAACCCAGGATGGTGTGAGGTTGTTAGAATCTTCAATTTTTTGAAGTAAAAAATCCTTGATGTTGGCCTCTCTCTGGAAAACAGACAAAAGGATAATGTATATAAAGATACTCCCAAGAATACAATATATCACCCAATCGTTATGTTCCGCGATTCTAATCAACTTCAAAAATTTTTGCAAAAATAGGAATTAGATGTGAGCTATTCGATATTTCATATCAATTAAATGGTAAATTATCTGTTGGCTTTTGTTAATAATTATATCCAAAAATATATTTTCAGAATAGCAGATAAAATTGTGATACTTCTGCTAAAACCAATGGTTCTTCTGTTCAGTCGTTTCAAATGGTTTCTCAACGTGAGATCTATTCTTTCAATGCCATTCGTTCCATATCTTTTGGTGTTATGAATCGATTTCGGAATCAGATATTAATAGTTCTTCAGTTGGTCTGTGAATATTGTTGCTGCTCTGGCATTCAATAAGGTTTTCACAACAGCGTTGAGAGTTTGATTATTTCTTTTTCCAATATAGAATGCTGCGGTTTCTCTCGTCACCTTATCAATTGCATAAACCAGCCACATCGGGTTGCTCTTTTTCATGATAAAAAACCGTATCTCATCACGTTCATAAGTCTTTCCGAATGATAGTACAGGAGGTATAATATTTTCTGCTATGTTCTTAATTCTTCTGAGCAATGTCATAATAGAGATTTTTAAAACCCTTACCACAGAACGGATACCAAGACCTTCTTTGGTTAATTGGATAATTGATGGATTGATATTAGAGTGATAAGCTTTATAAGTATAATAATCCAAAAATCTCTTGTGACATTCTTTACAAATATATTGTTGCTTTCTGGTTTTTGTAGTTCCATTTCTAATGATTCTGCCTGAGTAGCAAAATGGACAAATTCTTGTATCACTAACTTTAGTACATCTATGATGATTCTCAATCATTTGCAATCTGTTTTTTCTCCAAAAATAAACGAGAGCAAGCTTACCTACTCTCGTTTTTAAAATTTTTAATTATTATTTTAATTGGTTTCCAATAACTTAATATTTAAAATCATTACCATCACTAACTTTCGAACATTACCGGTTTCAGATCGACTCTAAAAAAATTATAAAATTGGTTAATAAAATATCAAAAGGTATTTTATAGCTGTCCGATTTATATTTTAGTCATAAGCTTCTCGTTTCTTTGATAAACAATTTTTTCAACATCTATAATTGTACTTTGCTAGAAGTCCTATTTTTATAGTGCCGCAATAAATAGTCGTAAACAATCATTTCAAACAATCGCTGATTTGAAACAAATGTTCTGTTGATATGCATATGGAAAATGCTTTGGAAAAATCCCGATAATGGATTTTGACTGCTTTGAATGACACTTTTAATAGCATTATTGCTCTCACTAATATTTGAAATAATTAGATTCCTAATATCAACGAATTCATTAGAATTTACGAAATCTAAATATTGGGGTTTAAATAATCTGAATTTTTGATCTAATTGTCGGTTGAGGTTTTTATCAGCATTAAACTCATTCTTAAAGGCGGTATTGTAATCGCTGATCCATTCTAATTTTTCCTCATTCGATAGTTTTATTTCTGAAAGAAGCATGTCAATGTAAAACATTGAAACCATAAGCTTTTCTTCATCATCATAATCCAAAAAATTTAAAATCAATTCACTGCTTTTAAAGAATAAATGTTCAGCATATTCAATTGTACTTTCTCCATACCTTTCGATTTCCCGAACATAAGAATCTATTACGAAATTTGATATTTCTCCTGAAGCAATGAAATCTTTAATTACGCTATTTATATTCTCTAAAGCGTTTCGGTATGTAAGTTTTAAACGCAGTCTTAGATGGGGTATAGGATCAGTATAACGGATAAAGAACCATTGATTTATATACTTTTTTTCCTTAAAATATTTCAATAACGGAATAATCGCTTCTTGTAGAATGCCATCAGAAGTCTTTACACCAGTATATATTTTTAGATAAAGCCATTCACTTCCTGGGAGAAATTTTCTAATTGTCATTAATTAAAATTTTTATAAATCGGAAAAATAAATTGATGCGTGAAATTGTGGTGCTCATTGTACAAAAATTCTTCAATGATAATCTCTTTTTCATTTTTTACAGAACTTAAAAACATGACTAACAAATCTTCGTTTTCCAGATTTACCAACAGAGTATTATCAGATTCAACCCATTGAATCCATTTTGGGATTTGTCTCTTTTTTCTCCAGTCTTCTATTTCTTTTATTAATAAATATTTATTCTCATTATTTAGTAGGGAGACGAAGTGGTTTATTTCTTCGGGATTTACTTTCCATTGGGATTTTGACAGAATGATATTTTCATACGTTACTCTTGGCAGAAAATTATAAATATGAGCCAAACCTCCCCAATTAAAAGAAAGACTTGAACGTGTGTTTTGCATATTCAAATCACAAAGAAAATGATAGATCGGCAGAGAGTTAGAAGAATAATTATGCGCGTTGGTCAAATAGGGTATTATCTCTTTATTGTGTTTTTTTGAACGCAATATGACCTGATTATTTTTTATTGAAATATATAAGTCATCAACTGTAATTTGCTGCTCATCAGGCAAAAGAGATTTCGCCAGGTATGGAATTTCGTAATTTCTTACTTCGGGTCTTCTGAGAATATTCCCGATTCTGGATTCAGGAAGGTGTATGATCTCTGCATGGATCTGATCAGGACTTAGCTTTTCTTCTTTCATAGCAATTTCTTCTACCAGTTCCTGGATTTTTGATTTTTCTGAACAGAATCTTGCTAATAATTTTCCGGCATTTCCACTTCCGCCATTTAAAAATAATATTTCTTGGTTATTTTCTGAAATAATCTCTGTCATAAAAGACATCGTTTCCGGCAAATCGTCCCAGTTTTCTTCAAAGCATTTGAAATCATTATCCGAAAGTTCTATTGTACTTTTTCTGTCTGAGATGGCTTCCTGAATTTTTTGATTAAGAATGATCTGAACTGTGTTAAGTTTAATTTCCAATCCTGCCTTTTCTTTAGATGTGGGAATTATCAGATCTTCTAAGTACGGATGAACTCCTTTGGTATCAAAATCCTGCCGATAACCGGTTCCGGCTTCTGTGTCTAAAGCAAAAGACAATGAAACTTCTTCAGATTCAAATCTGTCATAAAATGTTTTTTTGAATTTTTCTAAGTGGGTATCATTATTTTTTTGTGTGAGTTTATTGAGAAATGAAATGCCTTTTTTAAGCGTTTTTTTCCAGTGAAAAGACAAATTTATTTCGGTATCATAATAAAGATCTGTCTGGAAAAGGTATTTCTGTTCATAATCAACGTTTAATGATTGGATAAGTTTTTCGATTTCAGAATAGGAAGAAGCTGGATTTCCAAAACAAGAATCCAGGCCGTTGATTTTATTTTGAATTGAAATTAGAATATCTCTTTCCTTTTCTGCTCCAATTTTATCTAAAACAGAAATA
Source organism: Epilithonimonas zeae (assembly GCF_900141765.1). Taxonomy (NCBI): domain Bacteria; kingdom Pseudomonadati; phylum Bacteroidota; class Flavobacteriia; order Flavobacteriales; family Weeksellaceae; genus Epilithonimonas; species Epilithonimonas zeae. The sequence goes on from NZ_FSRK01000002.1 coordinate 425,501, forward strand.
ATTGATTCTGAAAAATCAACGCCTTCAACATTCGGTTCAAGCTCACTTACCAAAACCTGATTGTCAATAAGTTCTTCTAAAAATTCTAAAGCTTCTTCTGAAGATATTGCATCATTAATAAGAATATCTTTTATCTGATACAAAGTTTTTCCCTGTTTGGAAAAATTTAATATTTGTTCTAATTCTTCTGAAAGTGGAGCAGAGGAGATAATGTAATCCCTTTTCCCGTCATTGTTTTCATATTCCACAAATCGGATTTTGTTGCCAACTTTGTAGATGCTGTTATTTGGAAAGAATAATAAATTATTTCTTATTCCAGATAATTTTTCAAGAGACTTTGCTAACGAAACAAGAAAATGCATATCCAGTTTTGTGTCACGAATAAGTCCTCGCAAAGTCGGATTATCATTCTCAAATTGTCCCAGACCAACACCCGAAAACAAACCAAAAGGTGTACATCTGTTGCTGATTCGGCCGTAATATTTTAGTATTGTATTTTTGAGTTTTGTAGGCAATTCTTTTCGTGAAAGATGCCATCGGTTTATCTCGTCATATAAGTAAGGAGAAGCTAAATAAACAGCTTCCAGAAACAATGGATCTTCACAGATTTCATAGAACTTTTTATCTTCTATTTTATCCTCTGAAAATATAGTCTGAAATTGATTAAAGGGAAACAAAGGACTTCTAAAAACATAATTTTTACAGAATTGATAAGGAAATTGAGGCATATTATTGTTCTGTAATAGGAAGTTCTATGTAACTGTCATTAAACCATTTGATTTCCAAAAGTTCTTTTGCATCCGCCATAGTTTCATTGCTGACATCTTTGCCTGTGCCATAGTTAATTTGCCAAAGAGGACTTTTATTAATCCCTGCCAGTAATAATAATTTGCTGCCTTTCTCAATTTTTTTACTGATAAAGGAAGTATTTGTAATAGATAGACTTTCCTTTTGATTAGGTATCAGCGCTTGTCTTTTTGCATTGTTTTTTGAATAACTGGCTCTTCCTGTATAGGATGAGAGCAAAAAATACTTTCCATTAGGAAGAACTTCATATAAAAAAAGGGAAATATCACAGTCTTTTTTGTTAATTGAAAAACTTAAATCTCCCGAAAAGCTGCCAGTAAATTCGGCTTCTTTCGTGAAAGGCAGGGTTTCATATTGTAAATAATTTCCTGTATTCAGTAAGCTATCAGTTACGATATTGTATTCGTAACGTAATTGTTGATCCACATCTTTTCTATCTGATAAGTCCACACTCAGATTTGAGAATTTTTGCGGTTTACTTTGGTTTTCGGATAAAATTAAATTGTCACCTAAATAGTATTTCTTTTTAGTTCTCTCAAAACCGGACATAGAATCTGCGCTTTTCCAAACATTTTTTCCTATCACTTCATAATTGATCTTACCTTTTAAAAACTCAGGCTTCTGCTTGTCTTTCAAAATATAGTCAAACCACTCAAAACAAATCTTATTAAGGTTAATATTTGCTACTTCATCAATCTTTAATCCTTGAACTTCATTTTTTATAAATCCTTGTCCGCCAGAATGATTGTATGGGCCGATAATCAGATAATGATTTGCCTTTTGATTATGTTTTAGATGATTGTTATAATAAGATAAGGCGCCAATCTGGTCATCATCAAAATAGCCTGTTGTGGTCAATATGGGGATGTTGATTTTTGAAAATTCCTTTTGGTCAGGTGTCATACCTTGCCAATAACTGTCATAAGAAGGATGTTGAAGCCATCGTTGAAATATTTCGTTACTATTTCCACTAATAGAATCAAGTTTTTTGAATGCCTGTCCGCTGGAATACCATTTTTTGTATATATCCTTCCACTTGTCTTCATCAGAAAAACGCTCATCATTGGTAGTTTTGTTGACGGTTACATAATCAAGCCATTTCGCCATATAACTCATAAAAACATTGTTTACCATCGGATAATCAATGCCTATTCCTACAGCGACTTGTGGTATAATAGTTTTCAAAGCCGGATGTAATTTTTTGGCTGCCGCCCATTGGCTGAATCCCAAATAACTACCGCCTATCATCCCGATTTTTCCGTTGCTCCAGGGTTGTTTTATGATCCAGTCAATTACTTCGTTGATGTCTTCAGCCTCATGTTCAAAAGGTTCAATTTTATCATTACTTAAATATTTTCCTCTTGCATTGATGTAAACGCACATATAGCCGTTGCTTGCGATCTCTTTTGCATCATTGATATCATCGGGACTGGAATAAATTGTATTGACAACAATTGTAGATTCCGGTTTTTTTATTTTATTGTTTAAAACGACCCTGATACTGATTGAATTTTTAGACCTTGTTTTAATAACAATACTATCTTGCACCAGATAGTGTTTTTTATCCTGCTCCTCAAGAAATTGTCTTGCGTATTTAAAAGATGCTTTTGAGACAACATAAGAATTGTATTTTTTACACAATAATATTGCTGTATTTATGTCTACGTTTTCTTTATTATTAAATCTGGATTGCAATAGATCATAGACTTCTTTTTTTGCCTGGTCTGCATCAATATTGAAATAGTTGGATAAGATTATTTGGGATCTTACTGGTAACGATATATACTTTTTATGCAATTCTTCTTTGTACGTATTTGCGAAACCGTTTTTGCTTTTAGAATTTTTTAAAGCATTGATATACACCTCATATTGCATTCCCATCGCACTGGCAACTGCAGGACTGCTTTTGATATAAATATTTCGTACGGAATCTATTTGTTTAAGTGCCAGATCATACTTTTTTCTAACCATGTTTATTCTGAAAAGATTATCATAATATGTTGCAGAATCTTCTTCGTGATATGAATTGATAATTTCAGAACTTAAGTAATCTAATAGCAGGTTTATTTTAGTAGAATCTGTTTTTTTAAATTGATTAATTGATATTTTTTGAGAAAATACAATACAACAAAATAAAATGTTAAAAAATATGAGGCATTTTTTCATTGAAATTTTATATACTGGAAGTTAAAATACAAAAATCAGTAATCTATTTTTAAATTACTGATCTGATTACAAAAAACTGAATTATTTTCTTACGCTGTAGTTACAGTTTTAGGAACTTTTGTTTTATCCTTAATTGTTACATCAGGATCTGCACCACCCTTAATAGAATTTAAGTTGGTTAGTTTTGCTAATTGCAGTTTTTTTAGTGATAGCTTTTTTTCGGTAATAGTTTGTTTTTTCATTATGTATAGAAATTTTCTACAAGGTAGCTCACTATATAATTACACTAAAAAAATGATTGTCGATATTGATCAATTTCGATAATAACTTTTGTTTCACCTTTGATTATCAGGTGATTATTTAGATTTTTCTTGCAGGAGTTTAATATAGTAAGAAGGCAGAGTTCCTGTCATTTTTTTAAATGCATTAGAAAATGATTCGGAATTGTTGAATCCAATATCATCTGCAATAGCTGAAATGGTATATTTTCTGATTTTTTCATTGTTGTTTAATTCCTCAACGATATAATTAATACGTAATTCATTGAGATATTGGGAAAAATTCTTCCCCTTAATTTCATTGACAGATTTTGACAGATAATCACGATTTGTACCCAAGGTTTTTGCTAGACTTTCAACTGTAATATTCTTTTGAAGAAAATCTTTGCTGATTTCAAATGCTGTTAATTTTGATTTTATATCTTCTCTCTTCTCACCAGATATAATATTTTTCACTTTTTCTTCTTTAGGAATATCTCCCTCGGTAATTTTATTTTCCTGAATAGACAACGACGACGTTTCTTGCGACTTCTCCAATAAAAGCTCAGCCTGTCTTTGGTATTCTTTTATTTTCTTTTTATTCTCTCTGTATATGTATACTAAAATGAAAATAATTACAAATCCAAATGCTAATACGCCATATAATAATTTATTTTTATTATTAAGATCAGTAATCAGATCTTCTTTCTGTTCCAACAAAATTGGAGTATCATATTTTTTGTATATCTCCTTGGATAAATATTGTTTGCTGTTATTAATGATACTATCTGCATGAAAAAGTTTGTTGATGTACTTCAGCTGATTCTCCTTATCTCCTTTCTTTTTATAGTAATCTATCAGCATCTCATAACCATTTCTTGCAACAGGTTCAAAATCATTTGATGTAAATGAAAGAGAATCCGATTTTGTGAAATAGCTTACTGCTTGTTCTTCTTTCCCAATTTCATTATTAATCTTACCTAAATAATAATATAAAATTGAAAGGTTAGAGTAATCTTCATTTTTTAGAAGTTGTTTTTCTATTTTCAGAAAATTGTAAGAAGATGCCGGATAATTTTTAAGATAATAATCTGCAATACCAACAGACATAATCAAATAGGGGTAATGAGTACAATCCTTATATTTTTTACATTCGGAAATACCAAGATTTGCATAAAGTTTACTGCTTTTATAATCCTTATTTTTATTATAAGCATTTGATAGAGAAAAAATTGAACCTATGTAACTTTTAATATCTTTTTCTTTGGAGTTTATTTTTCGTTTTTCATAATTATAATATTCAGCAAAAAGAGATAAAGCTTCTTTATTTTCCCCTGTTTCAATTTTTAAAATACCGATCAGCTTTTTAATGTAATAAAACTGATCGGTATTTTTATTTCTACTTAGCTTTTGTGCCTCAATATATTGATCTAAAGCTTCATTATATTTAAAACTGTAATTAAATAGGATGCCTTTGATGATATAAGCTTTCGCCGGATATAAGTTGGTATCGATATTTTTGGTTAAAGTTATCAGGGTGTCGGCATAAGGGTGTCCGTTCTCGGATTTTAAGCCTTTGATATGTGCAATTTTATAGTATCCATCGTATAGGAATTCTTTATTTTTTTCTTGTTTTGCTTTCTTTAATATGGTGTTTGCATACAATTCCCCTTTATTATTATCAATACGAAACACCCTGTCATAATCATTTTGTAATTGGCTGAAATTTCTATTTTTTAAGGAATCAGGTATTTGGAATTCTTTGATACTTTGTGAAAAATGAAGAGATGGTAATAAAATTGAAAGAAAAAGTAAAAAAAAGTATTTCATGAGTTATTCTAATAAACAAATTTAACTAAATAATTTCATTTTATATTGCATTGGCCGGCAACGTAATATAAAATTGCTTAAGTCGAAATTTATCAATGCCTAATAATTCTGGTCGAAATTTACCAATCACGGTATACTTGTTTTGTATTTAGAAAAGGATCTACACATATTTGCCATAACAAAAAACATAGATGCTTATATAAAGAACAAAAATTTGGAATACGCAAATTATTAACTTTTAAAATAAACAATATGAAAAATCTTAAAAAACTTTCAAGAGTTGATTTGAAAACACTAGCAGGGGGTATTACTGGCCGTAAATGGAAATGTTGTGTAGTTGGTGGAGGATGTAGTGGAACTCAAACAGGAGACTTTAGTGTTTGTAATAAAAACGGTGGTATTGTAGTTTATGCCTAAATATTATTAAAAAAATAGAACCGAATGCTTTTTTTATATGTGTACAGTATAAAAATTGACATAAAATGCTGATCAGCAAAAGCCCAATGCCAGGGTTTGTATGGCTAAAACAAATTATTAATTTTAAAATTTAACAAAATGAAAAATCTTAAAAAACTTTCTAGAGCAGAGATGCTAACAGTTAATGGTGGAACCTGGGGCTGGTGGGCGTGTTGTAGCGCTTCCGCTTGTAGCACAGCAACTTATGGGAATTCTACTGATTTGGTATGTGTAACCAAAGGAACTTCGCTACGAATGGTGGCTAGTCCAATATAATTAAAAGGCTGTTTTACAACGGTGAAACAGCTTTTTGTTTATTATTTACAATCGTAGTTTTCTCATTTTAAAATCATAAACTTTTTTTTATGCAGTATATAATTTTTTTGTTCTTTTTTCCTTTAATGTGTTTTTCGCAAGATATTAGATTTACATATAATTACAATTTTGTTTCTGATACTTTGAAGAAAGATTTTAATTCAAATGAAATAGTTGTCTTAGACTTTTACAATAAAGAGCAACGGTCTGTTTTCACCGGAATAAAACATATTATATCTGATTCTATTATGACAGAAGATTTTAAAAAAGGGATTATGTCATATCCTGATACTTCAACTAATGTAAGATATGTTGTTGAAAAATTCAACAATAAAAATCTAGTATTTTTCTATACAGCTGATCATATGCCCGACCCTGTTTTAAAAGTTATAGATGAAAGACAAATTAAATGGCAAATTTCTAATGAACGTTTAAAAATACTAAGTTACTCAGCTCAAAAAGCAACAACTTTTTTTGCTGGAAGACATTGGACAGCTTGGTTCACATCTGAAATTCCTATTTCTGAAGGTCCATATAAATTTCATGGATTACCTGGGCTTATTTTAAAAATTTTGGATGAAACTAAAACTCATTCATATGAAATTGTATCTGTTCAAAAGCTGAAAACTAATTTTTTTATTTTGAATGATAATGCTTATAAAAATGCAAAACAAATTACATTAAAAGAATTCGAAAAAATACCAGATAATCCATATGAACGATTTAAAATATTGGCTTTAGCCGGAGAACTTATTTTTAAAGACGATGAAGATAAACAAGTTTTTTTAAAAGATGTAGATGCTCAAATAAAAGAAAGCAAAAAACATGACAATAATCCAATTGAGCTTTTAAATAAAAAATAATGGGATCGAAGCAAATTATTTCTAAATTAGGCATTAATTCACAAGAGTTTAATTTTCAGTTCCAATCCCACCCAGATTATCCTTCTGTACTAGCTTTCAGTGATACACTTAATTTTTTGAGTGTAAAGAATGAAGCTTACGAATTAAAGAAAGAACATTGGGAGGAATTGCCTGAGGAATTTATCACAATCTATAATGATAATTTCGCTTTAGTGAAAAAAGAAGAGTCTGGGATAAAAGTTTTTTCTGATGACGTACAAAATGTTTCCAAAGAAAAACTTTATGAAAATTCAACAGATTTTGTTCTACTGTTTGAGAAAGAAAATATTTCAAAAGAGAAGAAAATTTTCAATTTTTATTGGTTGTTTAATGGGTTTTTAATTTTTATTTTTGGATATTCTTTATTCTTTTTAAATTTACAAAATACACTTTTCAATCTACTTTCGATAGTAGGATTGTTTATTTCATTTGAAATCATTCGCAAAAAATTCGGGGATAAGTCTACCATTATTAAAAATATATGTGGAAGTAGTGCAACAAATACAACCGCTAAAAATGATTGCAATAAAATTATAAATGCGGATAAAACCGATATTCTTGGATTGAAATTATCGGATCTTGGTTTATTATATTTTAGCGCATTATTGGTTTTGGGAATTTTCAGCCCTTTTACAGATTCTGTCCTAAAATTTTTGTCGTTTGTTTCCTGTTTAGTAATTGCTTATTCACTTGTGATACAAATTTTTATAGAAAAGGTTCTTTGTAAGGTTTGTTTATTAATCATCGGTATTTTAATTGGGCAAATTATTATTTCTTCTTTATATTTTGGAAATGCGATAATATTGAATACTATTGCGTTGTCTGCATTAGCATTTTTAGTTTTATTTTTCGCATTGGTATTCATTAATAACCTTATAAAGCAAAAAGAAGAATATAAAAAATCCGATATTAAAAACTTAAAATTTAAACGTAATTATGGAATTTTTAAACGGGAATTATTAGAAAAAAATCGAATAATTTTTCAAAGTACAGAAATTTTCCGACTTGGAAAATCTGATGCACGACTTCACATTTCTTTGGTTTCAAATCCATATTGCGGTTTTTGTAAAGAAGCTCATAGTATTTTGGAAAAACTTTTGGAAAAGTATCCTGATGATATTTCTGCGCAGATCCGTTTTAATTATTTTCCGGATGCAGCCAATTCAAATTATAAAAATTTAATAAATGATTTCTTGTACGTTTATAATAAAAAAAATAGAGAGCTTATAAAATCCGTGGATTATTGGTTTGAGCATAAGAACGAAAAAAAATTAAGAGAATATTATAATTCTCAATTACATAATTCTGATTTGACTGAAATTCTAAATATATCTATTGAAAATGAAGGCCAAGGCCTCAATTTTACTCCAGTTTTCTTAATAAATGGATATCCGTTCCCAGACAAATACGATCGTAAAGATATTTTCTATTTTGTGGAAGAACTACTTGAAGACGAAGAAATCATAAATGAAGCATAAAAATTTTCCTTTCTACCTCCAACCCGACACCAAAGACTGTGGCCCTACCTGCCTTCGTATCATCGCCAAATACTATGGTAAAACCATTCCGCTGCAACAGGTACGAAATCTTTCCGAGACCACAAGAGAAGGCAGCAGTTTACTGGGACTTAGTAATGCCGCGGAGAACCTGGGTTTTAGGTCCCTTGGAGTTCAGATAGATTATAATACATTGGTAGAGGAAGTTCCGTTTCCGTGCATTATCCATTGGAATAAGCAGCATTTTGTAGTTGTTTATAAAATTGACAAATTAGGTCAGGTTCATATTTCCGATCCAAGCTATGGATTGATAACCTACGGAAAAGAGGAATTCATCAAATCTTGGATTGGAGAGAATGCGGGTGAAGCTACAGAAGAAGGTATTGCTTTAATTCTGGAAACCACGCCTGCTTTCTTCAAAAACGAATTTGATGAACAGGAAAGCAAAGCCACTTTTTCCTTTCTGTCGAAATATGTATTGAAATACAAATCTCTTGTTATTCAGCTTGCAGTCGGACTTTTAGCAGGAAGTTTAATGTCTCTGATCCTTCCTTTCCTTACCCAAAGTATTGTAGATGTCGGGATCCAGAACCAGGATCTTAATTTTATCTACTTGGTTCTGCTTGCACAGGTTCTGCTTTTTTTAGGAAGAATGGGAATTGAGGTTATAAGAAGCTGGATTTTGCTGCATCTCTCTGCCAGGATCAATATTTCCATCATCTCAGATTTCTTTATAAAATTAATGAAACTTCCCATAAGTTTCTTTGACACCAGAATGACGGGAGATATAATGCAACGGATCAACGATCATCACAGGATTGAGCAACTTTTGACAACTTCCTCTCTCAGCACATTATTCTCTCTTGTTAATCTGATTATTTTCAGTATCGTATTGCTATTTTATGATTACAGGTTATTTCTGGTTTATCTGATTGGCGCTACCTTATATATTGCATGGATTACATTTTTCCTTAAAAAACGAAAAGAACTGGATTACAAAAGATTCTCTCAGATCTCTCAGGAACAGAGTAAAGTGATAGAGCTTATCAACGGAATGCAGGAAATAAAAATGCACAATGCAGAAAAGAAAAAACGTTGGGACTGGGAGTTTTTGCAGGTTAAATTATTCAAAATCCAGATCAAATCTTTGTCATTGGAACAATGGCAATCTGTTGGTGGAAACTTCATCAACCAGATAAAAGATATTCTGGTGAGTTTTCTTGCTGCCAAATTAGTTTTGACTGGAAGCCTTACGTTAGGAATGATGCTTTCTGTACAATACATTGTCGGACAACTGAATAGTCCGCTAACACAGCTGATTGATTTTATCAAGCAAACCCAAGATGCTAAGATTTCACTCGAGAGATTGGGAGAAATTCACGATAAAGAAGATGAAGAAAGCGCCGAAGAACATTTTACTTCCGAAATTCCCCAAAAAGATATAGAAATACAGAACATGTCGTTTCGATACATAGGTTCAGATGCTTTTGTTTTTGAAAATCTGAGTTTAAATATCCCTTATCAAAAAACAACGGCCATTGTTGGAGCCAGTGGAAGCGGGAAAACAACTTTATTAAAATTATTAATGAAGTTTTACGAACCTAATGTTGGAGATATCAAATTGGGAAGTACAAATCTTCAAAATATTTCTCCAAGAATCTGGCGGAATCATTGCGGCGTTGTGATGCAGGACGGTTATATTTTCAATGACACGATTGCACAGAATATTGCAGTAGGAGAAGATTATATTGACAAACAAAAATTAAGGAAAGCTGTAGAAATTGCAAATATCAAAGATTTTGTTGAAGGCTTGCCACTAAGCTACAATACGAAAATCGGAAATGAAGGTGTTGGCGTAAGTGGCGGGCAGAGACAAAGATTGTTCATAGCCAGAGCCGTTTACAAATCCCCTGAATATATCTTTTTTGATGAAGCAACTTCTGCTCTTGATGCCAACAATGAAAAGGTAATTATGGAAAATCTGGAACAATTCTTCAAAGGTAAAACAGCCGTTGTGATTGCTCACAGATTATCTACAGTAAAACACGCCGACAAAATTATCGTTCTGGACAAGGGAAAATTAGTAGAAGAAGGGAACCATTCGGAATTGGTTGCAAAAAGAGGAGAATATTATAGACTAGTTAAAAATCAATTGGAACTTGGAAACTAAAAAAGACATATTAGATAACCTGCAACTGCGCAGTGAAAGTGTACAGGATATTCTTTCGCAACCTCCTAATTGGATGATTCGTTGGGGAAATACATTGGTGTTGGGGATTTTGGGAATGATTTTATTGATGAGTTACTTCATAAAATATCCCGAATTTGTCCCATCTTCCATTATTGTAACCTCGCAAAATCCACCTGAAAAATTAGAAGCAAGAATCAACTCTAAAATCGAAAAAATATTGGTTAAGAATCAGCAGGAAGTCAAAAAGAATGACATTTTGATGATTTTACAATCTACAGCCAATTATCAGGATGTTTTAAGACTCAAAAAATTAGTAGACTCCATTTCTCCTAATCAGATTTTTTCTTTTCCGATTAACGAAACCTCGAACTTCAAATTAGGTGAATTACAGAGTGATTACAATACTTTTGCAAAGGCTTTTCAGGATGAGAAATTATATGCTAAACTACAACCATATGCGCCAGAAGATGTTGCTGCTAATCAAGGATTATCGGAATATAATGGTAGAATTGCAACTTTAAAACAACAACTTAGCCTCGAGAATGCAAAATTTGATCTTAGCAAAAAGAATTTCAGTCGTTCGCAATCCTTATTCGATCAGGGTGTAATCTCAAAGATGGAATTGGAAAATGAGAAAATAAAATACCTACAGGCAGAGCAGAATGTTAAGACTATCAATATTTCTCTATCTCAAATGCAGGAGGGAATTTCCAATTTTAATAAAACCAAAAGCGGTGCTTCTATAAACGCACAAAAAGATAAAAGTAATTATGCTTCCCAAACCTTGCAAATGTTAGAGCAATTAAGAAAATCTCTAAAACAATGGGAGCAATCTTATTTACTCATCTCTTCCACAGACGGACTTGTAAGCTTTCAGCAATTTTGGGGAGAGAATCAATTCATCAAAACCAATGACGTAGTTTTATCCATTTTGCCGACAGAAAAAATGGCGATTGTAGGAAGAATGCAAGTTCCTTCAATAAATTCCGGAAAGATAGTTCCCGGTGAAAAAGTATTTATAAAATTGGATAATTACCGCTTTCAGGAATATGGAATCGTAGAAGGAAAAGTACAGAATATTTCTCTAACTCCTGATGATAAAGGAAATTATTATGTGAATGTCATTCTTCCGAAAGGGCTTAAAACGTCTTACAATAAACGTCTTCCTTTTGACAAGGAACTGAAAGGCAATGCAGAAATTGTGACCGAAGATCTAAGATTGATCGAACGATTTTTCTATCAGATAAGGAAATTGCTGGGAAATCAAAATAGTTGAAGGATCTAAATTTATATATCCATTAAGCCTTATTTACCAATAATACTAGATCAAAATTTAGCAATCTCTACTTGCAAAACTGTACGAAAATTTCTACTTTTTACTACGTAAAATTTTTATAATGGATTTTACCACTTTTTGCAAATGCCCTATTCAAGACCTTTCACAAGATGCTATAGCGAAACGCTTATCAATAAAAGGATGAGAAGAAGTTACAAAAACCTCTCTCTCCGCCGATCACATAACCCAAGTCGGTTAAAGCCATCGCCCGGATGTGGTCGTCCTCATTGCCCCCGAAGTTCTTCTCCCATTGAACATTGCCATTCTTATCCAGTTTTACAATCCAGTAATCCCCCTCACCAAATTGTCCGTCGTTTAGAATAAAATCCTAATTTAATATCTTCTTTTGTCATGCTGAGCGGAGTCGAAGCACCTGAATTACTATTCGGATTGCCTGTACTTTGTACTTTAGACATTGTACTTTCTACAGGTGAACTACGCGAATAGATTCCCATCAACACTCCACCATCTTTCGTCGGGATCACTTTCTCCACCTCATCCAGGCCTTTGCCGCCTAAAATCATTTGGTTGATCATCTTTCCCGTTTTATCTAGTCTGGTAACAAAAACATCTTTAGAACCATATCCTAATTTAGGATGATTCGTGGAGCCTGCAACAACAAATCCTTCATCAGTGGTATGGGCAACGTTTCGCGCTTCTTCGCTATACCGAGTACCGATGGTCTTCTGCCATTCTTCTTCTCCATTTTCATTAATCTTGATGAGCCAGATATCGGACGCACCATTAGATTTATCTTTCTTATCCAATGCCTGCGGCGAATAGGAAGTTCTGCTAGTAAAAATCTACCTTCTCGGGTAGAAACGGTAGAACTGAGATAGTCGTGCTGATTACCTTAAAAGTATTTTTCCCAAACATTCTGACCTTGTTGGTCTAGTTTGAGAATATAGTAATCGTAACCTTGATTAGTTGAAGGTTGACCGTTGTTGGTTGATGGATTCTGGTTATTCTGGATAGAACTTCCCGAAACAAGATATTGTCCATCAATCGTTACGGTTAATCCGGAAAGGAAATCATGGGTATTGGACTCAATGTTTTTTTGCCAGGAAACTTTTTGTGAAAAAAGCACGGCAGAAGACAACAGCAATAGCGTGGTAGAAATCTTTTTCATATTTGAGTTTTCTTATTAGTTATGGTTCACGGTGCAATAATAGCACAGCAATGCGTCAAATCTTGTCGCATTATAATTCGTATGCAAAAATAATATTATTTCTTAATCCCCAATTACGGGAAAACCGTAAAACACAAACTTTTACAGCATCTTTTCGGAAATAATGCTGCCATCAAACAGACATCGAACCAACATCGAACAAAGGATATACAACGGATATAGAATGGATATACAAGGGATATACAACCACTCATATTATGTTAAATGAAAACATCACAATCAAAACATTAAAAAAATATTTGCAACTACAAGCCCTTGGTGTCAGAAAGTCACACTGAGCGAAGTCGAAGTGTCTTAAACACTCTATCACTATCAATCAAGAATCACTGTCAGGCTGAGGTTCTCAAAGCCCATCATAAAAACCAATGTTTGATAAGCGAAGCTAAAACACAACCCAAACAAAAACTTTGCGCTTTTGCGTTTAAAAACACCTTAAAAATCCAACAGCATAACACTGTCACACTGAGCGGAGTCGAAGTTTCTTAACATTTCACCATCAATCAAAAAACAAAGTCAAGCTAAAGCTCTCGAAGCCACATAAACAAAATTCCTTGATGAGCGAAGCGTCCTTGCGCCTCCTAAAACATACCCACCAAAAAAAACTTGCGCCTTTGCGTTAAAAAATATTCAAAAAAAATAAATCACGCCACCTTTTGTCGCCACACCCAAATACTTTTGACCCATCAGCTGATACAAAACAATTTTCAACAAATCATTAATTAAAAAAACATCTATTATGGGAAAATTATACGACTCATTACTATCAGGCACTTCAGGACGCGCAGGGCGTATCGTGGTAGCCAATGTTTCCGGAAACGAAATCTCCAGAATTCGTCCAAAAAAACGCTCGGGACAACCAACAGTCAAACAGCTTCTGATTCAGAACCGGATGAAAAAATGCGCCCTTTTTATGCAGTCCTACCGTGGTTACGCCTGCAAATACTTTGGAACCCGTACGGGGATGAAATCCTCTTATAATCTGGCCATGACCAATCTGATGGAAAACTTCAAGATCAATTATGCAGATGAACTATCACACCCGATTATCCGATGCTTTCTTTTTCCAAGGGCAACCTCTTAGCACCGGTTCCGCTTGCTTTGAACCTGGCTACAGCAAGCACACTGGAGGTCACCTGGCAGGATAATTCAGCAGGAAACACAGAAAGGGAAAACGATTTTTTACAGATTCTGGTGGCTATTGAAGAAGAGGATATCTCCATCTTTGTAGAGAATGCTGCAAAACGTTCCGATGCCGCTTATACGGTTAACCTGCCAATCAACTTTCAGAACAAACCGCTTCATATCTGGATGGCTTTCCGGACAGAAGGTGGCGAAATGGCTTCCAACTCGCAATATGCAGGAACTGTTTCTTAAAACAAAATCAGTCGTGGGATTTCTTACGGCTGATTTTTTTTATCTATTTCCGAGTCTGAACTGAAAATAATAAATTCTTAATATTAAAAGTTTGTTAAATATTAGTTTATTACGCTACAAACCTTTATTTTTGTATTGTTATTGATTCGGTCTATTGAAATTAGAAATGATTTTAACGAATATAAATAACAATAAATCAACGTTGAATGGCAAAGTCATACGAAGCTATTTTCGAGAATAACAAAAAGTGGGTGGAGTCTAAAATTTCCGACAATCCGGAATATTTTCACGAACTCGCTAAAACACAAAACCCCGAGTATCTCTACATCGGATGCTCCGACAGCCGGGTAACGGCAGAAGAGATGATAGGAGCTAAGCCTGGTGATGTGTTTGTTCACAGGAACATAGCCAACGTCATCAACACACTGGATATGAGTTCTACGGCAGTCATTCAGTACGCTGTGGAACATCTGAAAGTAAAGCATATCATCGTGTGCGGGCATTACAACTGTGGTGGTGTAAAAGCAGCGATGACTTCACAGGATCTTGGTCTTCTGAATCCCTGGCTGAGAAATATCCGAGATGTATACAGACTACATCAGGCAGAACTGGATTCCATCGGTGATGAAGACAAAAGGTATGACCGTCTTGTGGAGCTTAATGTTCAGGAGCAATGTATCAACGTCATCAAAATGGCTTGTGTACAGGAACGTTATATTTTGGAAGAACAACCCGTTGTCCACGGTTGGGTGTTCGATCTTAGAACAGGAAAAATAATCGATCTCGAAATCGATTTTGAAAAAATATTAAAAGATATTCAGAAGATCTACAACTTGACAGATTCTGACTGGGTAATGAGCAGAAAAAAATAAGCTCAAAAATATATGAAGTATTTAAGTATCATTACATTAACGATTTTTCTCAACTTTACGGTTCTGCCTAGTCTGGCAGCAATCTTGGGTTGGGATTTGCCGAGAACTAATGTTGTGATCAGTGAGGAAGAACATTCCCACTCCAACAATACGATCATTATCTACGAAAAAACCATTCCTAAAACAATGGATATCCACGATTTCCTGAAGTTTTATGAAGCGGATACACATAACAAAATCGCTGTAAGCTGGGAATCTACGCTATACTTTCCACCATCTCTCAGCATCTTCTCTCCACCTCCGGAAGCATAAATAACATTTCTGTTTTTTCTCAGAAAACGCTTGAGCATTGGCTGTAATCACACAGCGAAGAGCATCTGCTGTTTTTTGAATTCATTTTAGCCAATTGTTATTGGTTATCAATTACATCTGTTATTTATATTGATGTTGTCGCCTTTAGGTCAGGTTACGACATCATACAAACTTTATTATTTTCTTATGAAAAAGTCACAATCTTTGTTTGGAGGAATCAAAGAGAACTTTCCATCCGGTCTTGTCGTATTTCTTGTGGCATTACCATTATGTTTAGGTATTGCATTGGCATCCGGAGCTCCTCCATTATCCGGTATTATTGCAGGTATTGTTGGAGGTATTGTAGTGGGATCAATCAGTAATTCCAACATCTCGGTTTCAGGACCGGCAGCTGGTCTTACGGCTATTGTTTTGGTAGCGATTACCGATATTGGTGCATTCGAGTTATTTCTTTGTGCCGGGATTATTGCCGGAGTGATTCAGTTGATTCTAGGTTTTATCCGGGCTGGAAGTATTTCGAATTATTTCCCGAATAACGTTATCGAAGGGATGCTAGCCGGGATTGGAATCATTATCATTTTGAAACAGCTGTCACACGCTGTGGGATTTGATAAGGATTATGAAGGGCATCAATCCTTATTCGATAGTGGTTTTAATATGGGTTATTTCACCGAATTATTTGCAGCCATCCATCCGGGTGCTATCGTAGTGACGTTAGTATCAATGGGAATTCTTCTGGCTTGGGATAATGTAACAGCCTTGAAGAGATTGAAATTATTACCTGGAGCATTAGTAGCAGTGATTGCCGGAATTTTGATGAATGAGTTTTTCAAATTATCAGGAAGCTCATTAGCGATTTCGCCAGAACATTTGGTAACACTTCCTGTTCCAACGACTTTGGACGAATTCAAGAATCTGATTACTTTTCCGGATTTTAATGGATTCACCAATCCTAAAGTTTGGATCACAGGAGCAACTATAGCAATTGTTGCCTCAATTGAAACTTTGCTTTGTATCGAAGCTTCAGACAGACTGGATGTAAGAAGAAGAATCACAGATACCAACCTTGAACTTAAGGCACAGGGAATTGGAAATTTAATCAGTTCATTTATTGGCGGATTACCAATGACATCCGTAGTTGTAAGAAGCTCTGCCAACGCAAGCGCAGGTGCAACGTCTAAAGTTTCAGCAATTATCCACGGGGTTCTGTTATTGATTTGTGTTTTAACCATTCCTGTTATACTTAATTTAATTCCGTTAGCAACATTAGCTGCGGTATTGATTTTGGTAGGATATAAACTGGCAAAGCCGGCAACTTTCAAGCATTTTTGGCACAACGGAAAATATCAGTTCATCCCATTTGTAGCAACTGTAGTAGCTGTTGTAGCAACGGATCTTTTGAAAGGAGTGGGGATTGGCTTATTAATTTCGATTATTTATATCTTACAGGGAAATATGAAACGTGCTTATTACCTAAGCAGAGAAACATTGAACGATGCCGATGAGATTACCATCAAATTAGCAGAAGAGGTTTCTTTCCTGAACAAAGCAGCCATCAAAAAGACTTTGAAGAATATCAAGTCTGGTTCCAAGGTAATTATCGATGCCAAGACGACTTCTTACATAACAACAGATGTATTGGAAATGATTCAGGATTTTGCCAATGTCAGAGCCAAAGAAGAAGATATAGAAGTAGAGTTAATCGGCTTCAAAACGTCGTATAGAGATTATGCGAGCGACCAGGATTCTCACGTGGTAATCAATCACAAGAGAGCAATGTAAATCAATTATTTATTATCAAATTTTAACAAACAAAAAGACACATATTTAAACATTTTAAAAATATGAAAGCACATACATCAGAAACACAGGCAACCATTACTCCGGAAAAAGCTTTGGAAATCCTTAAAGAAGGAAATGCAAGATTCGTGAACAACCTGAAAGCTAACAGAGACCTTTTAGCACAAGTGAATGACACGCGCGCAGGACAATGGCCGTTTGCTGTTATATTAAGCTGTATCGACAGCCGAACTTCCGCTGAACTAATTTTTGACCAAGGTCTGGGAGATATCTTCAGTGTAAGAATCGCTGGTAACTTTGTGAATCAGGATATTCTTGGCTCTATGGAATTTGGCTGTAATGTAGCAGGTTCTAAATTGGTTGTCGTTTTGGGACACTCCAAATGCGGAGCATTGAAAGGTGGTCTGGACGCTGCAGCTATCGAAGGAATGGGAATGGACAATTTGAATCATTTGATAGGACATTTTGACCCAATCATCAAAAATATCATTAAAGATGGTGAAGAACGTTCTTCCAAGAACGAAGATCTTCTGGAAAGATTGAATCACCATAATGTAAAACACGCCATAGAAGACATCCGTGAACAGAGCTCAACTTTGAAAAGGCTGGAAGACGAAGGTAAAATCAAAATCGTTGGCGCAAACTACGACGTCGAGACGGGCGTTGTAACCTGGATATAGAAAACATTTTTTCTTCATACAATTAGGGTGGTAGGCCGGGTAATTTATTATCCGGCTTACTTATTTACCGTTGAATGAAGTCATTGTATTCTGTACGCCTGCAAAAACAAAAGACAAAGCTGCCTGAGAAAACTTATCGATTCTTTCAGGTAGTTTTTCTCTTTCTTCCTCATTCCATTTTCCTAGGACATAATCAGCCTGTTTTCCTTCTGAAAAATCTGCTGATATTCCGAATCGTAATCTGGTGTAATTTTGGGTATTGAGTTGTGCCTGGATACTTTTTAATCCGTTATGACCGGCATCAGAACCTTTCATTTTCATTCTCAAAGAACCGAAAGGCAAAGCCAGATCATCTGTGATAATCAAGATATTTTCCAACGGAATATTTTCTTTCTGCATCCAGAACTTAACCGCATTTCCGGAAAGGTTGACGTAAGTATCTGGTTTTAGAATAAAGACTTTTCTGCCTTTATATTTACCTTCGGCCAAAAGCCCAAAGTTGGAAGATTTGAAAGGCGCTTCTATTTTCTCAGCAATCTTTTCAGCGACTTTGAAACCGATATTATGTCGGGTTTCTGCATACTCTTCCCCTTTGTTCCCGATTCCGACAATCAGATATTTCATTATTTATATAGGAAATTTAATTTATCACCGGCATTAGAAGTCATCTCTGTAGGGTAGCTATCAGAGTTGTATTGATATGTCATTGTAAGAGATTGAGACATTCCCATTGCTGTAACTTTGATAGTTTTGTAGTTATTTGCAGAAAGCCCTAACATACCTTGATTAGAAGTATTATAATGCGTTGATAAAATATTGTAAGCTAAAGGTAACGAAGCAAAAGGATTTTTGTTCGTATCATAGTTGCTTAATGCAGATTCAATAACAATTGGTGGAATTGTAATAGGACCAGCGCTTGCAGTAGTCGTTGCCAATTTCCAGTTAGAAATATTATTTCCGGCATAAGTCAGATTACTTGTCACTTCATATTCTAAAATGAATTGTCCAGGATTATCAGGATCTTCAGCATTCATTTTAGTTAGAACCTTTGTAACTTTTTCACCGCTATATGTCATATCTGTTGTTGATTTATACAAAAGTTTTCCAGCAGATTCTGTAGTTCCGCTGACAGATTTTAATTTCCCAGAATCATAAACTAAATCCAGTTTCGTGAGTTTTGTTTCGCCAGATTCTACATTGGTAATATCCATATGTGTAATCTGATTATTGCTATTGTATGTCAGAACGGCATTTTCATTACCATCGTCAAATTGACTTTTAACTGATGTAAGTTTGCTTCCCGTATAGATATAATCTACAGTCGTTTTTTCTCCGTCAGAATCAACACCAGAAACTTTACTTAAAAACCTAGTTGTGGTCGATCCACCATTGCCACCTCCTGTATTAGTACTCGTATCATATTCAACGCCTCTTAAAAAATCTCCATTCACATCCTGATTAGGACTGCAGGATGACAGGATAAAAAATCCGAATATATAATAAAGTATATTTTTCATTGCTTAGTTTTCTGTTTGCAAAGTTAATTTTTTAAAATAAATATCTATCAAGCCAAAATCCTATTCAAAACCAGATTTACCTCATCCACATTTGTCACATTATCTTTCCGCATCATCAGCTGGTTGTTCTTTTCTTTTAACGTAGCTTCGGATGGATTTTGTGTGAGATAAGATATGATTTTTTTGAATTTCTCGCTTTGGTAAAATTTATCCTGAGGATTCGCAGGGAAATAACCTAAGAAAACTTTGTTTTTAACCACTAATTTATCAAATCCAATTTCCGCCGCCAGCCATTTCAGCTCTACAGATTTCAGAAGATTAATTGCTTCACTTGGCAAATCTCCAAATCGGTCTTTCAACTCATTTTCAAACTGTTGCAGTTCTTTAGCATTCTGAATATCAGCCAATTTCTGATACAAAGACAAACGTTCTTCCGTAGAGCTCACATAATCGTCCGGCAACATCAATTCCAGATCCGTATCGATATTCACTTCCTTGGTTGATTTGAAAAGTTTGTTTCGGTCTTCTTCATTTTCAAAAAGATTCTCAAAATTCTCATCATCTTTCAATTCTTCGAGAGCTTCCTGCATCATTTTTTGATAAGTCTCGAATCCCATTTCGTTAATGAATCCACTCTGTTCTCCACCAAGCAAATCTCCGGCTCCTCTGATTTCCAAATCCTTCATCGCAATCTGAAATCCACTTCCCAGATCTGAGAATTGCTCAATCGCTTCCAGACGCTTTCTCGCATCAGAGGTCATCATATCAAACGGAGGCGTTATCAGATAACAAAACGCTTTTCTATTGCTTCGGCCAACTCTACCACGCATCTGGTGCAGATCTGCCATCCCGAATCTATGAGCATCATTAATGAAAATTGTATTGGCATTCGGGACATCTACGCCACTTTCGATGATGGTTGTAGCGACCAAAACATCATATTTTCCTTCCATAAAATCCAACACATTCTGTTCCATCTGTTTTCCTTCCATTTTGCCGTGTGCGGTAATGACTTTTGCATCAGGAACCAATCTTTGGATTAATCCTGCAATATCTTTCAGATTTTCGATTCTGTTATTGATGAAATAAACCTGTCCGTCTCTCTGTAATTCGTAGGAAATCGCATCTCGCAGAATCTCTTCGTTAAAGCCAACAATACTCGTCTCAACAGGTTGACGGTTTGGCGGAGGTGTTTTGATCACGGATAAATCTCGTGCAGCCATCAATGAGAATTGTAAGGTTCTCGGAATTGGTGTTGCAGTTAATGTCAACGTATCGACATTGGTTTTCATTGTTTTCAATTTATCTTTGACAGAAACTCCGAATTTATGTTCTTCATCGATAATCAATAAACCGAGATTCTTGAATTTCACTTTATCCGAAGCCAACTGATGAGTTCCAATCACAATATCGATTTTTCCGTCTTTCAAACCTGCCAACGTTTCAGATTTCTGTTTTGCAGTTCGGAATCGATTCAAATAAGAAATATTGACCGGAAAATCTTTCAGTCTGTCTTTAAAACTTCTGTAATGCTGGAAAGCCAGAATCGTAGTTGGAACCAGAATTGCCACTTGTTTGCTGTCCGTCGCCGCTTTGAACGCCGCACGAATCGCAACTTCTGTCTTTCCAAATCCAACGTCACCACAAATCAATCGGTCCATCACACCTTCATCTTCCATATCTTTTTTGACATCAATGGTCGCTTTTTCCTGGTCCGGCGTATCTTCGTAAAGGAAACTCGCTTCCAACTCATTTTGAAGATAAGAATCCGGTGAATATTGGAAGCCTTTAGCGGTTTTTCTTTCCGCATATAATTTAATCAAATCAAAAGCGATTTGCTTGACTCTGGCTTTCGTCTTCTGTTTCAGGGACTTCCAAGCAGGCGAACCGAGCTTGCTGAGAACGATTTCTTTTCCGTCCGGACCGTTATATTTTGAAATTTTATGAAGGGAATGAATACTCACATAAAGCAAGTCTCCATTTTTATAACTCAGTTTGAAACATTCCTGAATTTTTCCGTCATTATTGACTTTCACTAATCCCATAAATTTCCCAATTCCGTGGTCGATATGCGCAATGTAATCACCAACTTTCAAAGACATTAAATCTTTGAGTGTCAACTGCTCCGACTTCGCAAAAGTGTCTTTGGATTGGTAACGCTGATATCGGTCAAAAATCTGATGGTCGGTATAAACCAGAATTTTGTTTTCAGAATCTACAAAACCTTCGTGCAATTCGGATTTGAAACTTTTGAACGGAATCTCGTGCTCTAATTCCTCAAAAATCGATTCTAATCTTTCCTTTTGTTTTTCACTAGAAAATGAAATCCATGTGTCAAAACCCTGACTTTGTTTCTCTTCCAAATCTTGGATCAACAATTCGAAATTTTTATGAAAACTCGGCTGTTGTGTTTGGCTGAGTTCTATATTATGAATCTTTGGAAGTTCAAATTGCTGAGAGCTGAAATCAATCGTTTTGAATTTGATTAATTTATTCTGAAATTCCGATTCCGAAATGAATAGTTCGTCAGGCGTTCTATGTTTGATGTCTTTGCTTAATGTCTCAAATTTTTCTAATGCTTTTTCGTGAAAATCCCTGATTCTTTTAGTGGAAAGGTAAAGATTCTTTGAAACTACAAAACTGTCATCCGGCAATAATTCAAACAAAGAAACCTTGCTCCCGGAAACTGAAAAATTCATATTGGAAACCAACTGGAATTCATCTATTTTATCTAAAGAAAGTTGAGATTCTATATCAAAAGTTTTGATGCTTTCGACCTCATTTCCAAAAAATGTGATTCGGAAAGGTTTCTCATTAGAAAAAGAAAAAACATCCACAATTCCGCCTCGGACAGAGAATTCTCCCGGCTCTGAAACAAAATCTGTTTGGTTGAATTGATAATGATTCAGCAACTCATCCACAAAATCAAAATCCAATTGGTCGCCGACTTTTATCTGATGAGAAATTGCTTTGAAATCTTCCTTTTTCAAAACTTTTTCAGATAACGCACCAATGAAGGCAACAATCACTTTTGGTGATTTACCCGAATTAAGTTTATTGATAACCTCGGTTCTCAGAACAAGATTCGCATTTTGGGTTTTCTCAACTTGATAAGGTTCAAGATGTGTTGCGGGAAAGTACAGAACGTTGTCCTTTCCCAACAAATCTTCCATTTCTGCATTCACATAAAGCGCATCTTCTTTGTCATCAACCAAATAAAGAATGGTTTTGTTCTGAGTCAGAAAAAGTTCCGAAGCCAAAATTGAAACCGCAGAACCCGCACTTCCTTTGACCGAAATATGCTGATGTTTTGATATTTGTGAAAAAATCTCGTTCCCGAATTGTTTCTGAAGTAGGTCAGGAAGCAGATTTTGATTGATTTTTTTTAATTCCATTAATATAGGTATAAACGCAAAAAGCGATTCCGAGAAAATTTCGGAACCGTTATTTGTGTTACAAAGATACTATTTTTCAAAAAAATTAGTTTTAATTTTACGACCTTAAACTATGTGCATTTGAAATTCGGTTTCAAAATATTATCCTTTTTCTGTCTGTTATCTATTCTTTTAATGCAATGTAAAGATGATGACGCCAACATTTTCCGTGCTTATGTGGAGGGAAAATTCACTTATTCTGATGGGAAATTTTTAGAAGAGCCTATTCATCTTATCGTCGATAAAAAAATAATCGCAGAAAGCTTCCCGAAAGAAAGCGGAAGTTTTGTTTTGGCCGGACCTTATGACAAAGGTTCTTACAAACTTCAACTCAAGGATTTTAAAATCAAGTCTTTTTCTACCGATACGCCGGGTTGTAAAATATCCAGCGATTCTCTCAGCATCGAGATTCCGGATGGGGTGACATACGTTATTTTCAATGATATTACTTTGAAATAATGAAGAAAATTTTACTTTTTTCTTTAGTCTTAATATCGATCTCTACTTTTTCTCAAAGAAGAAAAAAGCAGGATTGGACAGAAAATGTCCGTTCTTCCATAGACCCGCACGTTAAAGTAATGACTGTACTTGGTGATAATTTTCTCAAAGACACTTTTGATTATTTTTATGGTTTCGGGATTGGCGGAAATTTGAATCTTTATAAAAACTTCGGACTTGGTGTAGAATACACTTACTTCTTAGCTAATGTGAAAAATGCTGAAAAATTCGGTTATCTAGGTGCGCCTTCAATGAACAATTTTGACTGGTATGTTTTTCATAAAGATAAAATCACAGAAGATTTTTTTGTGGAAGAAATCGTAGGTTATAGTACGTACCGAATGAAAAGTCCTTATCTCGACAATTCCGGCAAATTTTCTGAAGGAAATGGCGGACTCAATTTCGGTGCAAAAGCTATTTATACCATTGATAACGAAGGTTTTCAACAGGTAGTCTTCGGAACCAAACTTAATTTCTACAATGCTAAAATCGGAAATCAAAATCCTGATATCGCCGATTATTACTCCAAAGCACTATTTCTCAACTTCAGTTTAGCTTATCGTTATAATTTTTAAGCCGTTTTTAAGTTGTTATAATTTCTGGTTAAAGTTTTTTATTCTTAATTTTAAATCAATTAATAATATAAATTTGTTGAATCAAAACGACACCAAAATGAAAAATTTACTTACAACATTGTTGTTAACATTCGGATTAGGAATGGCTACAGCACAAACAACACCAGCTGCTGCAACTGCAACAAAAAAACAAGCTCAAAAAACAGAGAAGAAAGCAACAAAATCTGTAGAAGCTCAAGCTGCCAAAGTAGCGAACACGCCTGATGTAAAAATGAAAAAAGACGGAACTCCGGACAAAAGATACAAAGCCGCAAAAACGTTGAAAAAGGACGGAACTCCTGACAAACGTTACAAGGTCAACAAATAATTATCCTAATCAGTGAAGAAGAGAAGGACAATTAATTTTTCATAACTTTTATTTTTTTAAGACTTTACAATATTTGTGAAGTCTTTTTTTTGGTTCACGATTTGATTATATCTCTACATCAATCCATAAAAAATATCGTTATGAGCCCAAAACCAATGCTAACTCTGTCGCAAGTTATGGAGAAGCTTAGAGAAAAAGGAATTACAGATGAGATAAGAATGACAGAAGATAAAAGATTTGTCATCTCAGGAACAGAAAAAACCCATCGTGCAGAAGATTTGAAGATTATCCGTGTTTACAGATTCGAAGGGGCGAGTGACCCGGACGACAACGTTGCTCTTTATCTAGTAGAGGATGTCTATGGCAACAAGGCGATGATCATCGATTCTTACGGTGCCAATAGTAATTATGAAGGTCGTGAATTCGATGATTTTTTAAAATCTCTACCGACAGAAGAAAAAGAAGAATATGATTTCTAAACAAGAATCCATATATTAATAAAGCTTCTCTATTTTGAATAGCTTTATTTTTTTATTAAATTTTGATAACGAGAAGCGACTTTTTCAAACCATCTTCTATGCCTTTCCAATAGAAGTTGAAGAACGAGCGTTCTTTGTTTCGTTCCACATAAATATCTACAGATTCAGGGAACTTCTGAGAATCTTTTTTCACGACCAGATTGGCAATGGCTGACAAGAATTTCTTTTTCTCTTTGGTATCTTTATCCAGAACGCTCACCTTTAAATCTTTGTGCGTGATTCTGAATTTTCCATTCATAATATCATTATTGCCCTTGAAATCATAATTGAGACTTGTAATCGTTCCCGTCGCAGTGATGTTCATATAAGGTTTGATGAACGGATTGATGTCATTCGCCGGAAGATTGTTGATATAACCGCCAATTGTAAACTGATCACGCATATTTCCTGTGTCAAAGTTCCAATTCACCTTCATCGGAGAAACGCCCATAAACTTACAATTGATAACTATCGGAACTTTAGTATTAGCCCCTTTTTGTTTATTTGAATTAAGGTTTTTAACGTTCATGTTGAAATCCGTAAAGAACACTTTTCCAGGTCCGTTAGAATCCGGCTTGTCTTCTTCGTACACCAATTTGGACTGAATAAGATTCAGATTTTCAACAACTAGAGGAAATTTTATTGTTCGTAATAATTTGGAATACAACAATTTTTCTTTCGGATTATCTTTCGGGATTTTGCTTCGGAAAATGTTCGCATCTACCTGATGAAGCTTTACTGTTTTAAGAGAAATATTCGGTTTGTCATTTTCAAATTTCCATTTTAATCCGCTTAACTGAATTCTGTTTGCAGAAATATCAAATAAGTCATCTTCCATCGGGATCATTCTTACAAACTCTGCTCTGGAAATTTTTGGATTTAACTTAAAATTCAATAAATCAATATTTTGCGGAGTCATATTGAAGGTTGACAAATTCATTGTGTAATATTCTCCCGCATCGTAAAAAAACTTCTTTCCTGTGATTTTATAATCCTGATAAGTAAAAGGAATTTTACTTTTCGAAGTTTCTTCATCCATCAAAAAATCTTTGATATTCGCATTGAACTGAGCTAAAGAAAGTGATTGGTTTCCATTGGATTTTAAAATCGATAATTTGCCATTAACAATATCTAAATTCTGAAAATCAATATTAAAGTTTGACTTTTTATCATTTGACTTAACAATTTTATTATCACGATTTTGGATGATAAATTCCGGTTCCTGGATCTTTGCATTTTTAAGACTTAATTTTGTTTTGCTAAAAATCAAATCATCAAAAGAGAGATTCTTGCTTTTGATATGAAAAAGACTTTTCTGATTTTTGAAACTCTTCTCCCAATCTTTGAAATCCAACATCGGTTTCAGTTCAAAATCATTGATTGACAATTGACCATTATTGGTAACAACTTTGGAAGAATTGATGGAATAAGCCGGACTCATCAAAAAGAAAAAATCATTGGCCGTGATTTTATAACTGTCCAAAGCAAAAGGCAATTCGCTGGGATTATCGTTGAGACTTAGATTTTTAATATTAAGATTGAGTTTTCTTGATGAGAAATATTTTGTTCCGTTGAATTGTGTCACATCAAGATTTCCGTTTTCTATTTCGATATTTTTGATGAAAAAAGGAGTTGCTTCTTTGGCGACTTTATCAACTTTCGGTTTGGATAAGCGGATTTTTAAATTGGGATTTTTCAGCTTGATAGAATTGGCTTCGATTTGATTATCTTTTAACAATTTAACCAAGCCTAATCTACTGATATACAAATCTTCCAAAGTTCCATCCAAGGCTACGCCTTCCAAATCATCCGGCTGTTTTGTTTTGACTTTGATTTGGTTTGCAGAAATGCTTCCGCTTAAGATTTCGACATTCAGAGATTGATAAGAAATCTCGTAAGGTGTTTTGTTTTTGAGGTAATCAGGAAGTTTGTATTTTAACCAAAGACTGAATCCGATATTCAGCAATAGAGTCAAAGCCAAAAGACTACCAAGAACGATCAGTGAGATTTTTAAAGTTTTTTTCATCGAATTTTTTCTAGTTAATTGATTACTAAAAACCGTTCCAAGTTTAGAGACTCAGTTCTATCACATAACCTTCGTGTCCTCTAACATTGATGAAATCATCTCCCTCAAAATAAAGATATTGCCCTTTGATACCTTTCAAAACGCCATTGAATTCTGGTTTTTTGTCCAAGGTAAAGACATTGATTTTTTCCGGTTTCTCATAAGGAAAATCTAATTTTACAACATTATCTTCTGTTACTGCAAATTTCTTGAAATCGTTGGGAAAGTATTCCGCAATTTTGTTTCGGAAATCAATCAAGTCCAAAGTATCTTCATAATCATCCTGAAGCATTTTTTTCGGATTGGTTTTGTCGGCAATGTGTTTTTTCAATTCAACCTCAATCATTCCGGCTTCATAACGATTATCCGTAACTGCAATTGGCAAAGCGAAAGTGGCGCCTTGGTCAATCCAACGTGTCGGAATCTGATGTGTTCTTGTCACACCAACTTTCACATCGCCCGTATAAGCCAGATATACGATATGCGGAACCAGTTGAATTTCCTTTTCAACCTCCAAATCTCTCTCTGCAACACCAAGATGTGCTGTCGATAATTCCGGACGAATGATTGTATCGCTGGCATAAGGACTTTCGAAAAAGCATTTTTTGCAAAATCCCATTCTGTAGACTTTTTCATCGCTTCCACAATTCACACATTCGTAACCGATATGTTTGATATGAAGTTCTTTCCCGAAAAGCTGATTCATATTAATCAAATCACCTTTCAGATTGAGAAAATATTGAATCGGTTGTCCGTTTTGGGAAATCATTTTTAGAATTTGTCCGGAGAATTGCATCGTTTAAAATTTTAGTAAAAGTACAGAAAAAAAGGTTATTTTTGTTCAAAACACAATTGTAATGGATGACCTGCAAAATGTAAGAAAGCATTTTACTTTTTTATTAAATTACGTTTTAGACTGTTCTAAAAAATCATTTTTGAGTGCAGATGATTTGGTTTTAGTTTCTAATGAAGTTAAAAATTTTAAAAAGTATATTCAAAAAGCGAATATCAATAATGATTTGAAGGAGAAATTGGATGAAATTCATTTTAATTATTCCTCAACCAGAGCCGATCTCTCATCTTCCTTTCTCGTGGCAATCTTAGTAATTTTCACCTTAGGTCTTTATCTTATTTTTATGAAAGTTCAGGAATTGGAAAGAAAACGGCTGCTAACCAGTTTTCTAAATAGATATGAAGATTTATTAAAACTTTTTTAGACGGATTAAAATATTTGCTGAAATAAACATTTGATAATTTTTAATTTGATTTTTAATAATAGATTTGTCAACTTTTAAAACATTTTATATGAAAAATATTTATGCATTCTTATCATTATTAATAACCTCATTCTTTTTTGCACAAACAACAATCTATTCAGAGAATTTTGGAAATCCTGCGGCTACAACTCTTTTAACTGCATATACAGGTTATCAAAATAGTGCTCCAATTACTTATTCTGGCACTGCTGATGTAAGAACCTCTATGCCATCAGACTATACTGGCGCTAGTGGACAAGGTTGTGTTTTCATAGCTGGTGTTACAACAGCCTCTGGTAACCCGGCAAAAACTTTGATTATTAGTGGAATCAACACCACAAATTATCAAGATCTTACGCTTTCTTTTGGTCACCAAAAAGGAACCAACGTAGCAAGCAACGAATTAAAGGTTGAAGTAAGTTCTGACGGAACGAACTGGACACCGCTTACTTACTCGAGACCTACTGGTTCAGGAACTTCTATCTGGATTATAGTTACTCCAACCGGAACAATCCCGGCAACATCTAATCTGTCTATAAGATTTACAAATCCTTTGGATTCCAATGTTGGTTTCCGTGTAGACGATATCAAATTGACAGGAAATCAGACTTTGGCAATAAACAATGCTAAGAAAGAAAAATTCAACATTTATCCAACTGTCGTAACCAACGGAATAATCTGTGTGACTTCTGCAACCAATCAGACCAAGAAAGTAACTATTTATGATTCTACTGCAAAATTGGTAATCAGCAGAGGAACTGATAAAGAAATCAATGTTTCTCAACTTCCAAGCGGAACTTACGTAATGAATGTCGAAGAAAATGGTGTGGTTGAATCTAAAAAATTTATTGTTAAGTAAATAATTAATAAAACGATATTAAAAAGAATCTCTGAATAAGGGATTCTTTTTTTTGTTAAATCCTTATATTCGCAACACAATTGATGTTATGAACTATTTAGTTACCGGCGGAAGCGGATTTATTGGTTCTCATTTAGTAGAACAACTTTTAAAAAATGGACATTCTGTCATCAATGTTGACAGCTTCGACGATTTTTATCATTATAAAATTAAAGTTCAAAACACTCTAGACTCTTTAAACAATAAAATTGGGTTTAGTTTTACTGATAAAGAATCTGACATCAATAATCTCGTATCCTTGACAGGATCAGAATCTTACCAACTTTGTTATCAAGACATTCGTGATAAGCAAGGTCTTGAGGAAATATTCAAAAAACATAAAATTGATCTGGTAATTCATTTGGCGGCTTTAGCAGGTGTTCGGCCTTCTATTGAAAGACCTTTGGACTATGAGGCGGTAAATATCCGTGGAACTCAGAATCTTTGGGAACTTTGTAAAGAATTTGGAATTAAAAAATTCGTTTGCGCTTCATCATCAAGTGTTTACGGAAACCAAGAAAAAATTCCGTTTTCTGAATCTGACAATGTAGACAATCCAATTTCTCCTTATGCAGCAACCAAAAAAAGTGGCGAAATCTTAGGTCATGTTTATCATCATCTTTATAATATAGATATGATTCAGCTTAGGTTTTTTACGGTTTATGGACCAAGGCAAAGACCAGATTTGGCTATTCATAAATTTACTAAATTGATTTTTGAAAATCAAGAAATCCCTTTCTACGGCGACGGTTCTACTGCCAGAGATTATACTTTTATTGATGATATTATTGATGGAGTTCTAAAGTCTATAAATTATCTTGAGAATAATAATGATATTTATGAGATTGTAAATCTTGGGGAAAGCGAAGTTATTACTTTGAATGAAATGGTTTCAACATTAGAAAATGCCATTGGCAAAAAAGCAGTCAGAAAAAATCTGCCAATGCAAGCCGGAGATGTCATAAAAACCAATGCGGACATCACAAAAGCCAAGTCTCTGATTGGCTATAATCCGACCACAAACTTCCAAAATGGCACAAAAAAATTTGTGGAATGGTTTTTGGGAAATCGGCAATAACAGATCTCTGATAACAGAAATTTTGGAAATAAGATGAATTTATTTTTAAATATTATTGAAAATCAGTAGAAATATGTATAAAGTATCACCTAATTTTTTACTTTTGCAAAAATTTTAAATTATGTATTGGACATTAGAATTAGCTTCATATTTAAGCGATGCACCTTGGCCGATGACCAAGGCAGAATTAATTGATTACGCCATCAGAACAGGAGCACCTATGGAAGTTGTAGAAAACCTTCAGGCCATTGAGGATGAAGGAGAAATCTATGACGCTATCGACGAAATCTGGAGCGATTATCCTACAGACGAGGATTACCTTTGGAACGAAGACGAATATTAAGTCAAAAATAAGCTGAACTATAATAGATTTAGCTTAAAAATATATCACACAACAAGTGTAAATTAAAACGCTTTGGATTCTTATATCCTAAGCATAAATCAGAAATTTATGAGTTTTTTAAATACCGTTCTTAAAAGTTTTTTGGGAGACAAAAATGCAAAAGATCTTAAAGAAGTAAAAAAAGTTGTCGCAAAAATAAAAACAGTAGAATCTGGCATCCAATCATTATCTGATGATGGTTTGAGAGATAAAACTGCAGAATTTAAGGAGAAGATAAAATCTGCAACGGCTAAGTTTACAACCCAAATAGACGACATAAAAGAGCAAATAAAAAACTCAACCAACGTTGACGAAAAAGAAGCGCTTTTCAACAAGATAGAAGGTCTTAAAAAAGAATCTTACGAGGTTGAAGAAAAAGTTCTTAACGAGATTCTTCCGGAAGCTTTTGCTTTGGTAAAGGAAACTTCAAGACGTTTGGCACAGAATGGAGAAATCCGTGTTAAAGCGACAGATAAAGACCGTGAATTAGCAGCTACGAAAGATTTTGTTTTTCTAGATGGTGATATTGCTGTTTGGAAAAATACTTGGGATGCTGCTGGAACTCCAGTTGTTTGGGATATGGTACATTATGACACACAGTTTATTGGTGGTGTCGTATTACATTCCGGAAAAATTGCAGAAATGGCAACTGGTGAAGGTAAAACTTTGGTTGGAACTTTACCAATTTATCTTAATGCGCTTCCAGAAAGAGGAGTTCACGTTGTAACGGTCAATGACTATTTGGCGAAACGTGACTCAGCTTGGATGGGGCCATTGTATCAATTCCACGGATTGACGATTGATTGTATCGATCTTCATCAGCCTAACTCAGATGCCAGAAGAAAAGCATATCAGGCAAGTATCACTTACGGAACAAATAACGAGTTCGGTTTTGATTACTTGAGAGATAATATGGTAACCAATCCTACTGAATTAGTTCAGGGAGAATTGAATTTTGCCATTGTCGATGAGGTTGACTCTGTCTTGATTGATGATGCAAGAACACCATTGATTATTTCTGGTCCGGTTCCTCAGGGTGACAGACAGGAATATGATGTTCTTAAACCTTCTATCGACAGAATTGTTGAAGTTCAGAAAAAAACCGTTTCTGGTATTTTTAATGAAGCTAAAAAACTAATCGCCAACGGAAATACCAAAGAAGGTGGTTTCAAATTGCTTCAGGCTTACAGAGGTCTTCCTAAGAACAGACAATTAATCAAGTTCTTGTCAGAAAGTGGAAACCGAGCATTGCTTCAGAAAGTTGAAGGTCAATATATGGCGGACAACAACCGTGATATGCCAATCGTAGATAAGGATCTTTATTTCGTAATCGATGAGAAAAATAATCAAATCGATTTGACGGATAAGGGTGTAGAATATATGTCTGCGGGTAATGAGGATCAACAATTCTTTGTTTTGACAGACATCGGGACAGAAATTGCTGACATCGAAAAGAAAAACCTTTCCAAGGAAGAAGAATTCGCTGCAAAAGAAGAATTGTATAGAGAATTTGCTGTAAAATCTGAGCGTATTCACACGATGAATCAATTGCTTAAAGCTTATACCTTATTTGAGAAAGATGATGAGTATGTTGTAATTGACGGCGAAGTGAAAATCGTAGATGAACAGACGGGTCGTATTATGGACGGTCGTCGTTATTCAGACGGACTTCACCAAGCAATTGAAGCTAAGGAAAATGTAAAAATCGAAGCAGCAACTCAAACATTTGCGACGATTACTTTACAAAACTACTTCCGTATGTACAACAAGTTGGCTGGTATGACTGGTACTGCGGAAACAGAAGCTGGAGAATTCTGGCAAATTTACAAATTGGATGTGGTGGTAATTCCTACCAACAGACCAATCCAAAGAGATGATAGACAAGATTTGGTTTTCAAAACCAATCGTGAAAAATACAATGCAGTAATCGAAGAAATCGAGAGATTGACCTCGGCAGGAAGACCTGTTTTGGTTGGTACAACTTCGGTTGAGATTTCTCAATTACTGTCAAAAGCATTAAGTTTAAGAAAAATCCAACACCAAGTACTGAATGCGAAGCTTCACAAAAAAGAAGCGGAAATTGTAGCTGGTGCTGGTGGGTCAGGCGTTGTAACTATCGCTACGAATATGGCTGGTAGAGGTACCGATATCAAACTGAAAGCTGAAGTTAAAGATGCCGGAGGTTTAGCAATCATCGGAACAGAAAGACACGATTCCCGTCGTGTTGACAGACAGTTAAGAGGTAGAGCTGGTCGTCAGGGAGATCCGGGAAGTTCTCAGTTCTATGTTTCCCTTGAAGATAACCTGATGCGTCTTTTCGGTTCTGAAAGAATCGCTAAGATGATGGACAGAATGGGTCATAAAGAAGGTGAAGTTATTCAGCATTCTATGATTTCCAAATCTATCGAAAGAGCTCAGAAAAAAGTTGAAGAGAACAACTTCGGTGTTAGAAAAAGATTGTTGGAGTATGATGACGTGATGAACAAACAGCGTGACGTGATCTACAAACGTAGAAAGAACGCATTGTTCGGAGATCACTTGAAATACGATATCGTGAATATGATTTACGATACTGCTGCTGCGATTGTTTCTCAAGCCAAAGCAACTGGAAATTATAAAGATTTTGAATTCGAGATCATCAAGCACTTCACAATGGAGTCACCAGTGAGTGAATCAGAATTTGGAAGTTTACAAATCCCTGCACTTACAGATAAAGTATTCAAAGCTGCTAAAGAAGATTATGACTTAAGATTGAATCTTCTTAAAGAAAATGCCTATCCAATTATCGAGAATGTTTACCTTAACCAAGGTTCTATGTTCAAGATGATCCAGGTTCCTTTCACAGATGGCATTAAAACAATGACTATTGTTACGGATTTGAAAGAAGCTTACGAAACCAAATGTGAATCATTGATCACAGATTTCGAGAAGAATATCTCTTTAGCAATCATCGATGAAAACTGGAAAACACATTTAAGAGAAATGGATGATTTAAGACGTTCTTCTCAAGGTGCAGTTTATGAGCAAAAAGATCCATTAGTAATTTACAAACAAGAATCTTTCTATTTGTTTAGCGAAATGGTTGACAAAGTAAATAAAGAAATTGTTTCTTTCCTTTATAAAGGCGAAATCCCTGCTTAAAAAGAGATTTAAAATATAAACAAAATCCTGTTGAGAAATCAGCAGGATTTTTATTTGGACTAATTCTTAATAATCTGATAAAAATCACAATTATTGTTAATTTAGAACAATTAAAAATAATACCTTTGCAAAAAATTATTCCCTTAATGAAGAAACTAATTGTGAGTGCTGTGGTTTTAACTTCCACTTTCGCTTATGCTCAGGAAAATGATACGATTAATAAAGCCAGTGATATAGATGAAGTTGTGGTTCACGGTTATATCACCAGAGACAGAGAATCTGTAAATAAGATGCCTTTGAAGGAAATCGAAAACCCTCAGGTTTACAATACGGTTAATAAAAATGTTATTGCAGAGCAAGTTGTTACGAACTTCAATGATGCTCTTAAAAACGTGACTGGTATTGCAAGATTGTGGGAATCTACTGGTAGAGGAAATGATGGTGGGGAATATTACACAATGAGAGGTTTCTCTCTTCAGCCAACTTTGGTTAACGGAATGCCAAGTTTAAGTAATGGAACACTTGATCCTGCAGGAATTGAAACTATCGAAGCTATCAAAGGACCATCTGGAACTCTATACGGCGGAAGTGTGATTTCTTATGGAGGATTAATTAATGTAATCACTAAAAAACCATATAATTACTTCGGTGGAGAAGTGAATTATATTAATGGAAGTTATGGTCTCAACAGAATTAGTGCTGATGTTAATACGCCATTAAGCAAAAATCTATTTGCAAGAGTGAATGCTGCTTATCAGAAAAACAACACTTTCCAGGATGCTGGTTTTAACGAATCTTTCTATATCGCTCCTTCTGTGAAATTTGTGGCGAATGACAGATTAACATTCTATGTAAATACGGAAATCAAGACTGCTGAGTCTTCAAATGCTCCAATGATTTTCTTGAATAGATATGCACCACTTTCTTTTAATTCGATCGGCATTTTCAAAGAAAATTATAAAAAATCTTACACTAGCGATGATTTGACAATTAATAATAATTCTTTTAATTTGCAAGCAAGCGCTATTTATAAAATATCAGACAATTGGACTTCAAAAACAATTGTTTCCAGAAGTAATACAAAAAGTAACGGATATTATCAGTATCTATGGGATCAATCTAACGGTGGAGATTTCGAGAGATTCATATCTAAAGTAGGTGGAGAGACGAATACGACAGGAATACAACAAAACTTTAATGCCAATTTTAACATTGGTAATCTTAAAAATAAATTGCTAATTGGTCTAGATTATTTCCAAAGAGATTTTATTCAAGCTGGAACTGGATATGTGGGTTATGGAATGGTTAATTTAATCAACCAAAGCGATACAAAAGCAGGTCTTTTATCAAAAGCAGGAGTGGACGCACGATTAGCAGGTACATCTGGAAATCCTGAAGAACCCGCTGCATCTCAATTGCCTAGTAATGCAGAAGCAAAGATCTACAGTGCTTATGTGTCTGATGTTGTGAATATCCTTCCAAATTTATCAGCTATGTTAAGTCTAAGAGCAGACCATTTTACAGGAAGAGCAGATGCTTATGCAACCGAAGACTCTAAAGCAAAAACTACTTTCTCTCCTAAATTTGGTCTGGTTTATCAACCTATCCAAGATAAGGTTTCAATTTTTGGTAATTATATGAATGGTTTCCAATATATTGGTCCTCAAAGCATAACAGATGCTGGTGGACAACCTACAAATGAATTAAGATATTTTGATCCGGAGCACGCAAATCAGTGGGAAATTGGAACTAAAGCAAATTTAGCCGGTGACAAATTCTCTATTACTGCAAGTTATTACGATATCAATGTAAAAAACAAGGTAATGGGTAATGGTGTAGGTACTACTCAAGGAGGAGAAGTAGATAGTAAAGGTTTTGAAGTAAGTGTTTTAGGAAGTCCAATTCCTGGAATGAACTTGATTGCGGGGTACAGTTATAATGATAGTAATGTTGTAAAAGGAGACGAAGGATATCCTGGCAACAGAACGGAAGAAGCAGGACCTAAAAACTTGATCAATTTCTGGGGAACTTATAAAATCCAAAAAGGATCTCTCGAAAATTTTGGAATTGGTTTCGGTGGTAATTCTGCCAGCAGATTTTATACACTAAACCGAGGAAACATTGGTGCTTTCCCACTTCCGAGCTACATCATTATGAATGCTTCACTTTCTTATACAGAAAGCAAATACAGCATCATCCTGAAATTAGATAACATTGCCAACAAGAAGTATTTCTCTGGTTGGTCAACAGTTACACCGCAGAGACTTAGAACTCTATCTCTAAGCCTGAATTACAAATTCTAAAACAATAAAAGGCTAAGTTTGCAACTTGGCTTTTTAGATATTTATGAAGAAAAAACATCATCATAAGAAGAAACCAGGGGTCTTTAAAAAATGGTCAGCCAAACTACATTTGTGGTTTGGCTTATCCATTGGTATCCTGATATTTATTATTTCGATTACAGGAGCTCTTTATGTTTTCAAGGACGAGATAGAAAACTTTACCCGTAAAGAATACATCTACCACAACGAACAAAATATAGAGTCCAAAAAAGTCATTCCGATTCGCGAATTGGAGAAACTGGTAGATCAACAAACCAAAGAAAAATATCCAATCCACTGGGTCAATGTTCCGATTGACAAAAAAATGTCTTATCAGTTTTATTGGTATGAGCATCAGCCGGATCAATGGAATTATTTTGATGAATTTCCGATTTACAAATTAGCTTACGTTAATCCATATAATGGAAGAGTTCTGCAGGTTTATGATGAGAAAAACGGATTCTTTGCCATTGTAAAGTCCATCCACTGGAGTTTTCTTTTGAAACAAGACTGGGGAACTTATGTGGTTGGGATTCCGGTTGTTATATTTTTGATAATGTTAATTACCGGAATTATACTTTGGTGGCCAAAAAACAAAGCCGCAAGAAAACAACGCTTCAAATTCCAATGGAAAGACACAACGCAGTGGAAAAGGAAGAATTATGATTTTCATAATATTCTAGGTTTTTACTCTTCTATTTTTGCTTTGATTCTTACGATTACAGGATTGTTCTACGCTTTCTTTGTGGTTCAGGCAATGATTTACGTCGTATTTTCCGGAGGAGAAACAGTTTATCCTGATTTTTCTAAAATCACGACCAAAGCACCAATTGAAATGAGAACCGACAAAACATTGGATAAAATTTCCGATAAAGTGATTGAGCTTTATCCTGATGCGTTTGCTTTTTCTTTGGACTTAGGACATCCGCATATTGATGATCACGAGCATCCACATTTCGAAGTTTATGTGAAACATCTTTCTTATTCTTATCACAAAAGCAGTAGTTTGATTTTTGATGAGAATTCTGGAGAGCTATTACACAGACACGATCCAAAAGATAAAAATTTTGGAGAAAAAACGGTGGCTGCAAATTACGATATTCACGTTGGAGCTATATTAGGATTGCCAACGAAAATCATTGCTTTTATTGTGAGTTTGATTATTGCATCGATGCCAATTACAGGATTTATGATTTGGTGGGGAAGAAGAAAGAAAACACAAACAAAATAATTGATATTAAAACCTGAATTAAATCATTCGGGTTTTATATTAATTTTAATTCATACTATTTTAGTATAGATTATTTATTTTCTACATTTGCTCATTAATTTTAAACTATGAGCAGACCTTCGACTTTTTGGGGAAAGGCAATCTTTGTCTTTTTCATTTTGTCATTCACATTTTCTTTTGCACAAAATTCCATCTACGGAAAAATTCTTGACAGCATTAATAATAAATCTATCAGCGGTGTAAAAATATCATCGAAATCGGATAGGAATTTATCAATACAAACAGACCAAAATGGAAATTTTGTCTTGAACAATATCGATTCATTTCCTTTCGAATTAAAAATCCAGAAAAAAAGTTTCGAAACAAGATTCGTATCAATAAAAGAAATACCTACAGATACTTTATTCATAAAACTTCTTCCAAATGATGTTGTAATCACAGAAGTTGTTGTAACGGCAAGAAGAAGAGAAGAGACTGCACAGCAAGTTCCGATTCCTATCAATGTAATATCAGGGAAAAAAGCGGAAGAAACGGGCGCTTTCAATGTCAATCGATTGAAAGAATTTGTTCCATCTGTTCAATTTTACAGCTCAACGCCTAGAAACACAAGTCTCAGCATCCGAGGTTTGGGCTCAACTTATGGTTTGACGAATGACGGACTTGACCCAGGTGTAGGGTTTTACGTTGACGGTGTTTATTATGCAAGACCTGCAGCTACAACTTTAGATTTTGTCGATATAGAAAGAATCGAAGTTTTGCGAGGCCCGCAGGGAACTTTGTTTGGAAAAAATACAACTGCAGGAACTTTCAATGTTACGACAAAACAGCCAAGTTTTACAACTGGAGGAACAGCTGAAATCAGTTATGGAAATTATGGTTTCATTCAGGCAAAAACTTCTGTAACTGGAGCAATTACGGATAAATTTGCGAACAGGTTTTCTGCATCAGGAACTCACAGAGACGGAACAATTTATAATTCAAGAACCAATCAGGAGCTTAATGATATTAATTCAATCGCCATCAGAGACCAATTATTATACAAACCGAATGAAAATCTGAAATTCATTCTAACCGGAGATTACAATAGATTAAGAGCCAACGGATATGCGCAGGTCATTGCCGGAGTTGTAGCGACCAAAAGAGCGGCTTACAGACAATTCAATAATATAATTTCTGACCTTGGCTATACTTTGCCAAAAATCGACCCATTTAACAGAACTGTTGATACAGACACACCTTGGAAAGCTGAGCAAGATATGGGCGGACTTTCTTTGAATGTTGAATATAATCTCGGAAAAGGAAAAATTACTTCCACCTCAGCCTGGAGATTCTGGAATTGGAATCCTTCAAATGATAGAGATTTCACAGGACTTGCAGCTTTGGCAAAATCACAAGCACCAAGTAAGCATCAGCAATGGAGTCAGGAAATCCGTTGGTCCGGAAACATCAGTGAAAAATTGAGTGGTGTTTTTGGAGTGTTTGGAATTTGGCAAAGATTAAGAGCCGATAAAAACGGACAAATTGAAGAAGCAGGAAAAGACCAATGGCGTTTCTCTTTGAACTCAACAGACCCATTAGTAGTTGATAGATGGAAAACACCCGGACTATTGGAAGGATACGGAATCAAGTCTTATCCAAGTCTCAATTCCTTCAGTGGAGCAGTGTTTGGACAACTGGATTGGGCTTTTACCGAAAAATTTAGTTTATTACCTGGAATTAGAATTAATTATGATAAAAAAGAAATTGATTTCAAAAGAATCACTTATGGAGGATTGGAAATTTCTGATGATAACCCTGACAAAGATGCTCTGCAAGCAATTAAAACTTCAGTTTACAGCAATCAGGAGTTCAATGCATCAATTGATGATACTAATTTTTCTGGTCAATTGACTTTAGCTTATAAACCAACTAAAAATTATAATCTTTTCGGAACTTTTTCAACTGGCTTTAAACCTGTTGGACTTAATCTTGGAGGACTTCCTACGGACAACGGAAGAGTAATGACAGAACTTGCTGTTGTAAAACCAGAAAGAATTCTACATTATGAAATCGGGCTTAAATCTCAACCACTTAAAAATTTGATTTTCAATTTAACGGTTTATAATTCTGATATCAAGGATTATCAGATACAAGTTCAGGCAGAAAGTTTGCAACTTAACAGAGGTTATCTTGCCAATGCACAAAAAGTACAAGTTCGAGGCATTGAAACTGATATTTCTTATACATTCAACAACTTTTATTTCTTCACGAATTTGGCTTATACAGAAGCGATTTATAAAAAATTTACCAATGCGCCGCCAGCTTTGGAAGATACAGGCGGTGTCAATTATGTTGATATTTCAGGTGGTGTTTTGCCTGGAGTTTCAAAATGGGCAGGTTCAACAGGTGGAGAATTTAATTTTGCAGGAAAATTCTTGAAATATGAAGGGGATTATTTCTTTGCTTTGGACAGTTATTATCGTTCAACTTTTTCATCCAGTCCGACTCCGTCTAAATTTATGAATGTTGCCGGATATGCTTTATTCAATACAAGATTTGGTTTCCGAGTGAGACAAGGCGTTACAACATATATATGGGTAAGAAATATTTTTAACAGAGATTATTTTGAACAATTGCTTCCAGGAGCTGGGAACGCCGGACATTACGCTGGCGTTTTGGGAGACCCAAGAACTTTTGGATTAACGATAAAAGTCAGCTTCTAATTTTAAAATTAAATTAATATTTATAACATATTACATTGATTTTCCCTAAATTTAGGGTCTTAAAAAATTAAAAATTAATGTCATTAATTGATTTATCTAAGCAAATAGCAATAGGAATAGATATTGGCGGAACTAATACTAAATTTGGTTTGGTCAACCATCGCGGAGAAATCCTTGCGAAAGGAAGTATAAAAACTGAAGATTACAAGCAGGTAGAAGATTTTATCGATGCTTTGTACACCAATATCAAACCTCTTATAGATGAGGTCTCTAATAATACGACTTTAGATGGGATAGGTGTTGGTGCGCCAAATGCTAATTATTTTAAAGGTACAATTGAATTGGCTCCCAATCTTCCTTGGAAAGGCGTTGTTCCTTTTGCGGAATTGATGAAAGAAAAATTCGGAGTTCCCTGCAAAATGACCAATGATGCTAATGCGGCCGCTCTTGGAGAGATGATGTTCGGAGCAGCAAGAGGGATGAAAGATTTCATAATGATAACACTTGGAACAGGTGTTGGAAGTGGAATCATCAGCGGTGGAAATCTAATCTACGGGCACGATGGATTTGCTGGCGAACTAGGACATACAATTGTGAAACCTGGAGGAAGAAAACACTGGAGCACTGGTTCTGAAGGAAGCTTAGAATCTTACGCTTCTGCAACGGGAATTGCGATTACGGCAAAAAAATTCCGTGCTGAGTTTCCGGATTCTATGCTGAATCAATATCCTGAGGAATCTATCAATTCCAAAACAGTTTTCGAGTGTGCTGAAAAGGGAGACCCAACGGCAATCGAAGTTTTCAGATATACTGGACAAAAATTAGGAGAAGCGCTTGCAAATTTTGTAATGTTCTCTTCTCCAGAAGCAATATTGTTATTTGGTGGTGTTATCAAGGCTGGAGATTTCCTGCTAAAACCTGCCAAATTGCATATGGAAAGAAACCTGCTTCCTATCTTCCGCTCAAAAGTAAAATTGGTTTTCAGTGAGTTGGATGAGGCAGATGCAGCTATATTAGGAGCAAGTGCTCTTGTATGGGAAAATAAATAATTGATATTCATAAATCCTTTGATGTTTCTTTTTGATAGGAATAATTTTTGCTATTGATGACAAGGAAAATCAAAGGATTTTTTCTTTCTGAAAATGAATCGTTATTTATTATTAATACTTAGTTTTTTCCTCATCAACTGCAATGGGCAGGAGAAAAAAACAAAACCTTTAACAAATCAAAAAATGGATAAGAACAATTTGGAATATGCCACTTTGGCAGGCGGATGTTTTTGGTGTGTAGAAAGTTGTTTTCATATGCTGAAAGGCGTAGAATCTGTAACTTCTGGTTATTCTGGAGGTCACAAGGATAACCCAACTTATGAAGAAGTTTGTACCGGAACTACCGGGCATGCAGAAGTGGTAGAAATTGCCTTTGACCCAAAGATTATTTCTTTCAAACAATTATTGGAAGTATTCTGGTTCCTTCATAACCCTACGACGCTTAACAGACAAGGAAATGATATTGGAACGCAATACAGATCATCAATTTTCTATCATTCTGAAAAGCAAAAACAAGAGGCGGAAGAATCGATGAAAGAATCTGAAGCAAAGCAGGAATGGAACGGAAAATATGTAACAGAGATTGTCCCTTTCAAAAAATTCTGGCCTGCGGAAGCTTACCACCAGGGCTATTATAATGCTAATCCAACTCAGCCATATTGTAGTGCTGTCGTGGGACCAAAAATTCAAAAATTCAAAAAACATTTTGGAGAAATGGGTTGGCTAAACGAAAAAGCGGAGAATTAATCTCCGCTTTTTTTTATTCAAATTTTTATTTCGTTTTCCATTCCTGATTACGTTTGTTTTCCGAACGCTTTTGCCCATTATCAATATTATAAGCCAAACCAATTCCTAAGGTTTGCTTCAACTGTGTTTTCTTGATTTGATTATGATCATACAATAGATCCAAAGTGACGTTGGTCGATATGTACTTGTTGACTTTCATATTCAGAATTCCGGAATAGGACAAAACCAGTCTTTCCGGATGGTCTAGATAATTAGAAAAAACCGAAGCATTGTTTTGCAATGTAATATTTTCCATCAACTTTACTTTGTACTGCGCCGTCCCCAAGAAACCAAATTGGAACAGCATAGAATCGCCGTCATTCTTCAGTCCATAATTCCCTGCCCATTGCAAATCTTTGTCCAAAACAAAAGTAAATCTTGCGTTGGCAGGCCGCAATGTCATTGTGAAATTATCGCTGGGTTTATAAGTAAAACCTGCTCCCACATTAACATAGCCAGGAGACATAAAATTGGATATTTTGGAAGCTTCGGGATTATTACCATCCTCGTAACCTGGAGCAAATTGAGAAATCAACCCAGCCCCAACTGAGGCATACCAATTTCCAGAAATTTTGCGCCCATAATTGGTAGAAAGATTAATCACATCCTGCGTTTTCCGGTTTCCTACGCCTTGGGTATTATTCATCCCATAACCAAGAATAATGAGATTTTCCCAAAGATCTTTGTCTTTCTCATAAGTCATATTGTAATTGACTCCAGCCTGCCAGCCAATATTATTAGCACCACCGGCAACCCAATTGGAAAATGCCGATTGATTGAGCATTAATGTATTTTGTCCGATAATAGACCAAGCTTTGGTAGAATCTTGCACAGGCTGTTCTTGTGCATAGGAACTTAAGGCGAATAAAAGGCTTACTGATAATAGAACTTTCTTCATATTTATTTGTTTTTGGTTAAACAAATATAATAAATAGAAGAATGATTAGTTAATGAATGGCTTTATAACACCTGTATTGCTATCTCTGTCAACCTTATAACCCAGATTATAAGTAACGCCAACTCCTAACGTTTGCTTTCTTTGTACTTTCTGAATCTGGTCGTGATCATACATTACATCTACCGTTACAGAAGTCGTAATGTACTTGTTGAATTTTAGATTAAGAGCGCCGCTGTAATTGATATCAACTCTTTCCGAATGTTCCAGATAATTACTGAAGAAATTGATTTGGTTCACATAGGTTGCATCTTTGAAAAGTTTAATTTTATAAAGAACATTCACCATTGTACCAACCTCAGCTCTCATACTTTGCCCGTCTCTTTCCAAACCATAGTTGCCTTTGGTTTGAAGTTTTTTATCCAATACGAAGGTGAATTTCCCATTCAAAGGACGAACAATCAACTGGAAATTTTCATTGGGGTTATATGAAAGACCAATACCTAAATTAAGGTAACCTGGCGCCATAAATTTAGAAATTCTGTTATCATAAACCGGATCTGGTGTTGCAGAATAATTGAATCCCGGCGTGAACTGTGATAGAAACTGAAAACCGGTTGACAAATAATAATGCTGCGCCAACTCATAGCCGTAATTGGTCATAATGTTGATGTAATCATCTGTTTTTCTGGTAGATTGACCTGTAGAAGAAACAAAACCGTAACCTAACTGGATATTATTATCGAGATAATGTTTATCTTTTTTATAGACAATATTGTAATTCACCTTTCCAATGACACCAATATTGTTATTCCCTCCAGCATACCAATTGGCAAATGATGACTGGTTGAAAACTAAAGTATTTTGCCCAAATATAAACCAACGTTTCAATGTAGGTAAAGTCAAAATAGATGATGGTGTTAGCGGGCTTGCATCATTGTTAGGAACAATCACAACGCTATTATTGATTTGCACTTCATCTCTTTTCAAAGATTTGATATCAATAATCCTCGGATTGGAAAGACTATCAAGATCTATAGATGTAGAGTCCCATTTTTTTTGACCGATAGAGTCGATGATTTTCTGATAATCAGTTACCTGTGCATTAAAGAAAATGCCTAATAATAGGATAAACAACACCAATACCTTTTTCATTAAGATCTAAATTTTAAACAAAAATAATAAAACTAAATTTCTAATAATCTGACTTTATAACCAAATTCACATTTATTGACCTGTTTTTTACAGACAAAATTACCTTTTTTCAAAATTGGCTGTAAAATTGAGAATGTAAAATCAATGTTTTTAAAATCCTTCAATTTGCGATCTATTTTAGTACCAATTATTATGTTGGTTCTGATGTGGAGTTTTTTCCTGTTACAAAACATTGGATTTTTCCAAGGTTGTAATGGAGCTTTGATTCCTCTGATGCCGGAAGGACTAAAAGGCGTTCTCCTCGCTCCACTTTTACACGGAAGTCTGGATCACATTATCGGAAACTCTATGCCGATTGCGATTCTCTTA
Organism: Epilithonimonas zeae; assembly: GCF_900141765.1. Classification (NCBI taxonomy): domain Bacteria; kingdom Pseudomonadati; phylum Bacteroidota; class Flavobacteriia; order Flavobacteriales; family Weeksellaceae; genus Epilithonimonas; species Epilithonimonas zeae. The sequence continues at coordinate 469,721 of NZ_FSRK01000002.1, forward strand.
TTTTTACTTTTCGAATTTTATTCTAAAATAGCATTCCGTGTTTTTTTTATTGGCTGGATTGCAGCAGGATTATTGGTTTGGATGTTGCCTCCTATTGATATTACTACCGGAGAATGGAACTACAGCTGTATTATTGGCGCCAGCGGATTGGTTTACATGTTGGCATTTTTCATTTTTTTCAGTGGTGTTTTCCGTTGGAATATGAAATTACTGACCATTTCTATGGTTGTAGCTTTGTATTATGGAAGTTTGATTTGGGGAATTTTTCCGGAAGAATTTTTCTCCAATCTGGAAGAGCCGAGCAGAATCAGTTGGCAATCACATTTAGCAGGAAGTATTACTGGAGTTATTTTGTCAATTATTTTCAGAAAAATTGGCGATAAAAAAAAGAAATACATCTGGGAATTCCCTAATTATTATAACGAAAAGGATGATAAAATCTGGCAAGAGTATATGGCCAATCATCCCGAAGATTTCGAAGAATTACCTCAATTGAAACAAGAATCTATTTGGGATTATCTGGATGAAATTCGGAAAAGAGAAAAATAATTCTTAATTTGGTCATAACACAAATGAGCTATGACTTCCGAAGAATATCTTTACATTCTTGCGCTGAAACAGTGCAAAAACATTGGTAACATCAATCTTAAAAAGCTGATTGCAAATATCGGCTCAGCCAAAAAAGTTTGGGAATCTTCTACCAAATCTCTTCTTTCTACATCCGGAATTGGTAAACAAACAATTCAGAATATCGGGAATAAAGAATTTCTGCTCATTGCTGAAAAAGAAATTAAACTTTGTGAAAAACAAGGCATCAACATTATTTCTCAAACTGATCAACTCTATCCAAAACATCTTTTGAATTGCGACGATTCTCCCGTAGTTCTTTTTTACAAAGGAAATCTGAATCCTGACAGAAATCCTGTTAGTATGGTTGGAACCAGAAAAATGACTTCTTACGGAAAGACTTTTATTCAGGATTTACTTGCCGGATTATCGGGTTCTAAAGTTTCGACAGTCAGTGGTTTGGCTTTAGGTGTGGATTCTTGCGTTCACGAAGAGTCTTTGAAAAATAAAATTCCAACCATTGCTGTTTTAGCACAAGGTTTAAGTTCGATTTATCCTGCCAGGAACAAAACTTTAGCCAATAAAATTCTTGAAAATAACGGCGCACTCATAACTGAATATGCCTCTTTCGAAGGAATGGCCAAAGAAAATTTTTTACAAAGAAATAGAATCATCGCCGGATTTTCTTCCAATCTGATTGTCGTGGAAACGGCTTACGGTGGCGGCTCTGTTACCACTGTGAGTTTTGCCAACCAATACAATCGCGATATTTTTGCGTTGCCAGGTAAAATTACTGACATTTACAGTCAAGGTTGTAACCAGTTGATATCTCTTAACAAAGCCGAACCGATTGTCGATATCAATTCATTAATAAAAAATCTAAATTTCATTCCTCAAACCGAATTATTCCCCAAAGAAGAAGCCAAAATTGAAATTGATCCGGAGAAAAAAGATCATCACAAAATTTTAGCAATTATGACAGAAAATAAAACGATTTCTTTAGACGAATTAGCAGAAAAATCGGGCATTTTACATCACAAACTTTTGCCAATTCTTCTTGATTTAGAGATATATGGCTACATCAACTGTCTTTCCGGACGACAATATCAATTAAATTAACAAAACCTACATTTTCGAAAATTGAAGTTATTTAATATTAAATTCAAATATTGTTAATACAAAAGATGTAATTATACATTATGCAAAAAACTTAATCAATATCATTAAATTTTTAATAAAAATCAAAATATTACTTGCGAAATTCGAAAAAGAAATTAAATTTGTTGTCATAATTGTACAACAATGGAATTATTTAACGTTGAAGAAAAGATTCAGGAGTTTATGGCAAAAATCGAAGCCAAAAACCCTAACGAACCCGAGTTTATCCAAGCTGTAAAAGAAGTTGCGGTAACCGTAATCCCTTTCATCGCTACGAAAAAAGAATATACCGGAATGAAGCTCTTAGAGAGAATGGCAGAACCGGAAAGAGTAATCATCTTCCGTGTGCCTTGGATTGATGATAAAGGAGAAATTCAGGTAAACAGAGGTTTCAGAATCCAGATGAATTCTGCAATCGGACCTTACAAAGGTGGAATCAGATTCCATCCAACGGTAAATCTTAGCGTATTGAAATTCTTAGCTTTTGAGCAAGTCTTCAAAAATAGTTTGACAACATTGCCAATGGGCGGTGGAAAAGGAGGTTCTGATTTTGATCCTCAAGGAAAATCTGATATGGAAGTTATGCGTTTCTGCCAAGCTTTTATGATGGAACTTTGCAAACACATCGGTCCGGAAACCGATGTTCCTGCAGGAGATATCGGAGTTGGCGCAAGAGAAATCGGGTACCTTTTCGGAATGTACAAAAAAATCAGAAATGAGTTTACCGGAGTTTTGACTGGTAAAGGTTTGGCTTACGGAGGATCTTTGATCAGACCAGAAGCAACTGGTTATGGCGTTGTTTACTTCGCTGAGCAAATGCTGAAAACAATCAACGAAAAAATTGAAGGTAAAACGGTTGTAGTTTCAGGTTTCGGAAACGTGGCTTGGGGTGTTATCAAAAAAATTAATGACCTTGGTGGAAAAGTAGTTACTATTTCTGGCCCAGATGGTTATGTTTATGATAAAGACGGAATCTCTGGAGAAAAAATCGAATATCTTCTTGAACTGAGAGCTAGCGGAAACAACAGAGCTGAGGATTATGCTAAAAAATATCCGGAAGCACAATTCTTCGCTGGGAAGAGACCTTGGGAAGTAAAATGTGATATTGCTTTCCCTTCTGCAACTCAAAACGAATTAGATCTGGATGATGCAAGAGCATTGGTTGCAAATGGTTGTCTTTGTGTAACCGAAGCGGCGAATATGCCTTCGACTTTAGACGCTATCAATTATTTCCTGGATAATAAAGTATTATTCTCTCCTGGAAAAGCGTCTAACGCTGGTGGTGTGGCTACTTCCGGATTGGAGATGACACAAAACTCTATCAGACTGAACTGGACTTCCGACGAAGTAGATGCGAGATTGAAAGAGATTATGATTGGCATCCACAAAGCTTGTAGAGATTACGGTAAAGAAGAAGATGGTTTTGTAAACTATGTAAAAGGTGCAAACATCGCAGGTTTCGTAAAAGTAGCTGAGGCAATGTTGGCTCAAGGTGTAGTTTAAACCAATTTCACTTGTTATAAATAAAAATGCAACTCAATGATTGAGTTGCATTTTTATTTATTTTAGAATTGAAAACAATTACTTAGGCAATCCTCTTTTCAAAGCATAATTGGCTCTTGCGATTGCTTTTTTCTCTTTCCAATTCATATAATTAGCTTTGAAATTTTTCTTCATAAAATTATCAAAACCTCTTTGCACTGTAAGATTCCAAAGGGAATTGACTTTTACAGCAAAACTTTTATCCCAAGCTCTCAGAGAAAGAGAAAAACTTCCGTCCAGATATTTCATCCAGTGCCACCAACCTGTTGGCATAAAAAGCGTATCGCCGTGCTCCAAGAAACATTCTATACCTTCTACACCATCCAGTGCAGGGAAATTCTTGAAATCCGGATTCTCTATATCGTAATCTTCCAAAGCATAGGTCGCATATGGCAGACAGTACAACCTTTCTTTCCATTTATAATCAAAAAGAAGAACATGTTTTCTACCATTGAAATGCGTGTGGAAAATATGCGCCAAATCTATGTCATAATGCAAGAAAGTCACAGAACTTTTACCACCGAAAAACATACTTGGATATTTGTCCAGAAAACCACCCATCAATTCCTTTGGAGAAATATAATCATTCAGAATTTTTGGAGCGTGTTTTATGGGATCAAAGAAGAAGATTCTAAGATCAGTCGGTTCTCTTTGGATGAGGTCGATATAATCAGCAAACTTCATCTCGGTAGTCGGCGCATTGATTGGAGCCGCAGGATCCGCTTTTGCACTGTCATACAAAGGAACAGTTACATCGCCTACAACTTCCTTTATATAATCCATCGTCCATTTTTGGTAAGCCGGCCAGTTTCTCGCCATATTTTTTATCACAACAGGCTTGCGTGGTTTGAGATACTTTTCCAGAAAATCTTCTTTAGAAATATCGTCTACTATATCAATTGGTTTTAGAATGATTCCCATATTAATGTAATATTAAGGCACAAATTTATTAAATTAATGTTTCCGAAGAGAAAAAACATTTCCTTTATTTATAACAATTACAAATAGTTTAAATCTATATTATAATTTCTGATTTATAAATTAATCAGTCATTTAACTTTTTATCTTTTTTGCACTCCAAAAAAAACTTTGTAACATTTTGCAATTTTTAATTACTAACTATTTAGTGATACAATTACTAACTATGAAAAAATTATTATCAGTTCTATTTATCCTATCTTTTTCTATGATTGTTTTGGCACAAAAAACAATTTCCGGAGTGATAACCGATGCCGATGGAAAACCGCTTGCAAGCGCAAGTGTAACAGTTGAAGAACCAGGAAAAAATGCAATCCTAGCATACGGAATTTCCAATGCAAAAGGGGAATACAAAGTTTCTGTAAACTCATCGGAAGGTAATCTGGATTTAAAAATTAAAGCCTTTAATCAGAAACCAATTACACAAACTATAAAAAACGAAGATCAAAAACTGAACTTCTCAATGGATTCTCAGGCTACAGAAATCCAGGAAGTGAGACTTAAAACAAAACTAATCACCAAAAAAGGCGACACCATTTCATACGACTTAAAGTCTTTTGAAAATAAAAATGACAGAACCTTAGCTGATGTCTTGAAAAAAATCCCAGGGATTGAGGTTAACAAAGATGGAACTGTACTTTATCAAGGTGAAGCGATTAACAAATTCTATGTTAATGGAAAAGACTTGATGGAAGGCGGTTATGGAACAATCAATAACTCGTTGCCAAAAGATGCTGTTTCCAAAGTAGAGGTTTTGGAAAATCACCAGCCGGTAAGTATTCTTAGAGATAAAGTTCCTTCTGAACAAGCTGCTCTTAACATTAAGCTAAAAAAATCTGTAACAATGACCGGTCGTGGAGAAATTGGAGCAGGCTTCAGTCCATTACTTTGGAATGTGAAATTAACACCAATGTTTTTTGGACAGAAAAATCAATGGGTTGTTAATTACAAGGCTAATAATAATGGTGAAAGTGTTGAGAATGAAGGAAATCTTTTATCTTTTGGCAGTAGATGGGAAGGCAGAAGAAGCCAAGTATCAGCAAACCGTTGGCTAAATGTAGAACAAGCTCAAACACCAGATTTACCAGAAAAAAGGTATTTATTGAATAATGTTCATTTTTTCTCTGCAAACCTATTAACAAGTCCTTTCAAAAATAAAGAATGGGAACTAAAACTAAATGCTAATTACACCAACAATGCTATTGAAAGAGATTCATATTCTAATGAAATATTAGTTAACGGATCTAATATAGAAAGAACGATACATAATGATTTCTATACTAATAAAGCTAAAGGGGAAATGATCTTTACAAAGAATGCAAAAAAAGGCTTCTTTAAAAATACTACAACGTGGACAGGAATGTGGTCAGATAACCAAGCTGATGCTTTTAACCAAATAAGTGCGGACGAAAACCTTAATGCTCCTACATTTAACTTTACAAACTCTTTAAGCACCATATTGCCTTGGAAGGATAAGTTATTCAATGTAATGAGCTATGTGAGTATCCAGAATGATAAACAAACATTAAGTTCGAGACCAGGAAGATATTCTAGCTTTGTCCCAGACCCATTATTTAGCACTCCTGAGCAATTTATTCCGAATAATTTTGAAGCATTACGTCAGTATATTTCTTTAAAAAGTATTAATACAACGCATTCTGCATCAGTTGGATTAAGCTATAGAAAATGGACTTTTACGCCAGAAGCTGGAATTAGTGTTAATTTCAATTCAATGAAATCAAATCTTAATGGAATTAATGGGAATGAATCAACTTTATATGGTTTGGATTATCAAAACAACATCAATTGGAATGAGGTTCAGCCTTATACACAAGTAGGTGTTAATTACAAATCTCAAAATATAAACTTGAATCTAACACTCCCAGTAAACTTTTATGGAATTGATTATAACGATAACTTAAGAGGAACAGGACAAGCGATCAATAAAACCAGATTTGAGCCTACTATGTTTGGTTCTTATGATTTTGCATCGTTTTTCAAACTTTGGATTTTTGGAAGTATTGCTAATAGTTTTGGAAATTTTGGAGATTTATATGCTGGAAATATTCTTACAAATCCAACCTTTGTACAAGTTAAGAGTTCTCAACTTCCTGAGACTACATCTAGAAATGCAAGTTCAAGATTAGAATATAGAAACCCGCTTAATAATTTATTCTTTAATGTAAGTTATAGAATAGGGAACAATACTAATAATTTGGTTACCAATCAGAGAATATCACCAAACGGAACAATCCTGTCAGAAATACTGGAAAGAGATAATACATCTACATCCAATAGTCAAAGAGCAGAAATAGGAAAATATTTTCCAAGTTTCAAAACAAACTTCTCTGTTAATTTTACGAATAGCAACAGTAAAAATTATAGTATGATAAGTGATGTGAATGAAGATTTTGAGACAATCAATGAAAGATTTTATTCAATTAAAAATGAGGGTCAAGCTTTTGGTCTCAAATTCAATAACACATATTTTAGCTGGCTAAGCGTAGATTATAATCTAACAATGAACTGGAGAAAAAGTACAGATAACTCTAGCAATTTAACCAATAAAAACAGTGATTGGAATCACAATTTAGCTACATATATCTATCCTTCGGACAACCATACTTTCGGATTTATATGGGATGATATAACAACAACTCTTGCTATGGAAAGCTATAGAAATTCATTTTTTGATGTTTCCTATCAATATACTTGGGTAAAAAAGAAAATTGATTTTGAGTTTAAGTGGTTAAACATTGGAAATAAAAAAGTTTATGAAACTATTTCTGTGAATACCCTTACCAACTCTATAAGAAGAAACACGTACAACATCCGTCCAAGCCAGTTTATGTTCACTGTAAAATTCAACTTCAAATAACACACTATTTTATTATAACCAAAAAGGTAGCGCGATTTTTTTCGTCTGCCTTTTTATTTTTCTTAATTTTAAATCACTAAATCTTTAGTTATGAAGAAAACATTTTTATTATTGATGATTACTTTGAGCTTAGCATCATTTGCTCAAGGAACAAGGATTATGTATGAGTACAAGTTCGCTTCTAATCTCGAAAAGAAAGATTCGCTTGAGACAGAATTGATGTATCTGGACATCAAAAAAGACGGCAGCAAGTTCTACAGCAGGCAGAAATTTGTAAGTGATTCTACAAGAGATGCCTATTTTAAAAAGCAAATTGCAACAGGTTCTACCAATTTTAACTACCGTGGCGGAAATGGAGGCAAAATTGGATATTCGGTTTCCAAATCTTATCCGGATTTCAATATCGTTTTACATACCGGTATTGGTAACTCTAGATTCAGTGTTAAAAATGAAAATCCTATGGCCTGGAAAATACTTCCTGATAAGAAGACAATTGATAAATTCGAAGTTCAAAAAGCAACGCTCGACTTCGGTGGAAGAACCTGGACGGCTTGGTTTTCTCAGGATTTTCCTTTTCAGGACGGACCTTATAAATTTTCAGGATTACCAGGTTTGATTTTGGAAATGGAAGATTCTACTGGAACGCATATATTCAAGTTTGTTGGCAGCAAAAAGTTTGATGAAGTTGAGAAAATTGAAAAAGAAGAAATCGGAAGTACACGTGGCGGGATTGTTGTAAAAACATTCGGTGTTCCTGGCGGAAAAGAAATCGAGGTTTCTGAAGAGCAGTTCAAAAAACAGTGGAAAGAATACAAAAATGATCCTGTAAAAGATACACGCCAGATGCTATCACAAGGAAATATGAAGCTAACGCTGAATATTGATGGAAAAATGATGTCGGAACCTTCAGAGGTTCTGCGGGCAATGGAAAAAAATCAAAGAGAGGAAATCAAAAATAATAACAACAAAATTGAACCAGCTCTTTACCCTTAATTAGACATAAAACACTATTTTTATAGTCCTCTTTCGAGAGGACTTTTTTGTGTTAATTTTTAAAAATTTAAAATGAGTTATTTACCAAAACTTAAAAATATAAAAGCTTTCGTTTTTGATGTCGATGGCGTGTTTACAGATGGAAGCGTTTACCTTTTGCCAGACCAGAATATGTCTCGTGTGATGAGCGTTTTGGATGGTTATGCGGTGGTTCAGTCTCTGAAACAAGGTTACATCATTGGCATTATCACTGGCGGAAATGACCCAATGGTGAAAAACAGGATGGAGTATCTTGGCATCAAAGATTATTATGCTAAATCTTCTCACAAAGTTTCTGATTACGAAGATTTCAAATCCAAATATAATTTACAAGATTCCGAAATTCTAATGATGGGTGACGATATTCCGGATATCGGGATTATGAAATTAGCTGAGATTTCTGCTTGTCCAGCGAATGCAGTTCCGGAAGTGAAAGCCATTTCAGATTATATTTCACCAATTTATGGAGGCAAAGGAGCTGTGCGTGATGTGATAGAACAAGTGATGAAAGTTCAGGGAAAATGGAATCTGGACGAAGAAACAAAGTCAGCTTAAATAATTGAAAATGAAACGATTTATCGTTCCATTTGACCATTGAAAAATAGAAATAAGCAAATGAAATTATTACTCGCTTCCAATTCACCTAGACGAAAAGAATTATTATCACAATTAGGTTATCAATTCGACATCGTTAAAATCGATGTTGATGAGTCTTATCCTTCTGACTTGAATCCGAATCAAATCGCAGAATATGTCTCAGCCAAGAAAGCAAAAGCTTTCGATGTTAATGAAGACGAAATTCTTTTGACTTCGGACACCATTGTTGCATTAGACCAAAAAATTCTTCTTAAACCAAAAGACGAGAATGAAGCTTTTGAAATGATAAAAAGTCTTTCGGGAAAAATACATCAGGTTTATACAGCTTTTACAATCAAAACATCGGATTTGGAAATCAGTAAAACGAGTAAAACTGATGTGGAATTTTCTGAGATTAGCGATGAAGAAATTAAATTTTATATCAACAATTATAAACCTTTTGACAAAGCCGGATCATACGGAATCCAGGAATGGCTGGGAATGGCAAAGATCAAACACATTTCCGGTTCTTTCTATTCTGTGATGGGTTTTCCAGTGGATTTGGTTTACGAAGAACTCAAAAAACTGAATTGTTTTCCAAGCAATTTGTAAAACTAATAGCTTTAGATAATTTTCCTTACAAAATTTCGTTATTTTTACAGATTCAACCAGAAATTTCATTTTGAAATAATTAGATGAGAAAATATTTACTAATCATACTTGCCGTCGTAAGCGTAATTGCCTGTAACCCGCGCCACAAAAAGAAAAAAACTAAAAGTGGTCCTATTAACCGGTTTATGACGTTTCATAATACTTTATTCAACAGTAGAGAATCTTTTCTTGCCGAGATGGAAAGCAGAGACAAAGCGCACGTTGACAACTTTTACGATCCTTATATTTCTGTTTACACCACAGAAGATAATCTTACTGATGTCCAAAATGGTACAGTCGCAACAGATAATTCTGATTCTGGGCCAATGCCACTAAGAGGAGCTACCAGAAATACTTCTCCAGATGGTAACGAAAGAATGGGAGGCGCAAATCCCAATAAAAAAGGCGCTACAACATTACAAATTACCGAAGCTAAAGCACTGAAAACTATTACCAAATATTCAGTTCTTGTAAACAGCGTAGAGAAGAATAAAAAGATTTTTGACGCTTATATTTTGTTGGCAAAGGCAAGAATGTATCAAGGTAAATATTTGGAATCTCTGGACGCATTGGGTTACATTTTCAACACAATGAGCAAGGATAAAAGATTGCCTTTGGCGAGAATTTATCAAGCGGTTAATTATTCTAAACTAAAAGAATATTATCGTGCTGATGAGGTTTTCAGAGATTTGGAAGAAGATCCGAAGATCAAATTAACCAAAGAACACAAAAGAATTCTGAAAGTTTATCAAGCTGATAATTTCCTGAAATGGGGCAAAAAAGAATTGGCTGCTGAAGTTTTGGAAGAAGCCTTTACTTATAACAAAAACAGAAAAATAAAAAGCAGAATCGCCTATTTACGCGGGCAAATTCTGTCAAATCTTAATAGAAAGGATGAAGCCAGAGAATCTTTTGCTGCAGCTTACAAATATGCAAACAGCTATGAATTTGAGGTTAAATCTCAGATAGAAATCGCTAAAACTTTTGATGGAAAAGCCGATAGCTACGATGAGGCGATGGCTTACCTTGCTAAAATTGCCAAAAAAGGAACTTATGCTTCCCGTAAAAATGAGTTGTACTACGCAAGTGGATTAATTGCTACTTCTGCCACAAAAGATTCTATCGCTGATTCTTTCTTCAGAAAAGCATTGAAGGAAAAACAGTCTGATCCGCAGATTCGTGGACTAACTTATTCCGAATTGGCTAAAAAATATTTTGCAAAAGACGACTATTTGACTGCCGGTGTTTACTACGATAGTGCATTAGCTGTGATGACTTATAAGCCTGAAAAAGACAGATTGACAGATCTAACAGCCAATATCAAGAAGCTTTCTAAGAATTATTACGTTGTTAAAAAGAATGACAGTATTCTGAATCTTTCCAAAATGAGTCTTGATGAAAAAAGAGAATATTTCACAAAGTATATTGAGAAAATCAAACAGAAAGAAGCAGTAGAAGAACTGGAAAAGAAGCGTGCTGAACGCAGCAAAGGTTTTGATAATTCGGATTATAATGCTAATTCTATTTTCGCTAATAACTCTACGGATGCTGGTAGCTTCCAAAATTTTGGAATTAATACCGGAGGCTCAACTTTCTATTTTGCTAATGCCAACAATATCCCAAGAGGAGAAACATCCTTTAAACAAACTTGGGGTAACAGAACTTTGATGGACAACTGGCGTTATTCGGCAAAAACGACAACGATTGAAGAAATGAAGAATGAAGCTTTAGGTATTGCTAATGCGCCGGATCCGAGACGTTTGGAGCCAGAATTTTATATTGAGAAAATCCCAACTTCTCCGGAAGAATTGGGAAGATTAAAAAAAGACAGAGATACTGCAAGTCTTGGGATGGGAAGGATGTATGAGTCGTTTTTTGGAAATACCAAACTGGCAACTAAAACTTTGTATGACCTTGTAGATAATAAACCAGATGAGGAAACCGATTTGATGGCGTTGTACAATATCTTCATCTTCAATTATGAGAAAAATCCGGCTGATGCAGAAAAAGCAAAGCAGTTGATTTTAGAAAAATATCCTTACACTTCTTACGCTGAGTTTGTGAAAAATCCGAAAAACAAGGATTTCAACAAGTCATCAGAAGATGTGGAAAAACTCTATGCGGATGCTTATACGCTTTATCTGACAGAAAAATATGCTGAGTCCAATACAATGATTGATAAAGCTATTGCGGACAATCCAAAGGATGCGCTGGTTCCTAAGTTTTACTTGTTGCAAGCCTACAATGCTGGAAAAACTGCTGGAAAAGAAATAATGATATTACAGTTGGAACAAATTGTTCTCAATTATGGTAAAACACCGGAAGGTAAGAAAGCAAAAGATCTTTTGAAATATCTGAAAAGTGATGTTAAGCTAGAACTTACAGATGAAAGCGGAAATGCAATATCTCAAAAACCGCAACCAACAAATACCGCGTCTGAAGAAGCAAAACAAAGATTGAAACAACAATTGGATGCTAGTGAAGGTAGTGTAGCTTCACCCGCCACTCCTTCGATCAGCAGACCAGGAACTCCTGGAGGTAATGAAACAAATACTCAGCCTCAGCAAGTTGAATTCAAAACAACCAAAGCAGAGCAAGTTAAGAAAAACAAATAAAAAAGAGAGCAATTCAAATTGCTCTCTTTTTATTTTATGCTTTGTCCAATTGAACTGTGAAGTGTCTCAAAATCTCTGGTTCTCGTTTGATTTTGTAACCTTTTGTGATGTCGTTTCTTCTTTCAAAAACATTGATTACTGCTGCAGCAACATAATCCATATGATTATTCGTGTAAGTTCGTCTTGGGATTGCCAACCTCAGCAACTCCAGTTTTGGATAGCGGTTTTCTCTTGTTTCCGGATCTCTGTCAGCCAGTAAAGTCCCGATTTCTACGCCACGAATTCCAGCTTCTTTATAAAGCTCTATTGCCAATGTTTGAGCAGGGAATTCTTCTCTTTTGATATTTGGTAAGAAATTCAGTGCATCTATGAAAACAGCGTGTCCACCGATTGGTTTCTGAACAGGAATTCCGGCTTCCATCAATTTGTTTCCTAGATATTCTACTTGAGAGATTCGGCTTTCCAGATAAGGAAACTCTGTCGCCTCATCTAGTCCTGACGCTAAAGCTGACATATCTCTGCCAGCCATCCCACCGTAAGTAATGAAACCTTCGTAGATGATTGTGAAATTAGAAGCTTGTTCAAAAATTTCTCTGTTCTTCAAAGCGATGAATCCGCCAATGTTTACCAAGCCATCTTTCTTGGAGCTCATCGTCATCCCGTCACCGTAAGAGAATAGTTCTTTGCAGATTTCTTTAATGGTTTTGTTTTCCTGACCTTTTTCTCTTTTCTTTATGAAGTAAGCATTCTCAGCAAACCTCGCCGAATCAAACAAAACAGGAATTCCGTATCGGTCAGACAGTTCTTTTACCGCTTTGATGTTTTTTAAAGAAACTGGCTGTCCGCCAGAAGAATTGCAAGTAATCGTAATCAGACAAAACGGAATCTGTTCTTTCGGATGAGCTTTGTAAACCGCTTCCAGTTTTTCTAAATCCAGATTTCCTTTAAAGGGATGAAGGTCATTGATGTCAAAAGCTTCATCAATTGTACAATCTACGGCGTGCGCTTTTCTGATTTCTATGTGACCTTTCGTTGTATCAAAATGAGAATTTCCTGGAACAATGTCGCCTTCTTTTACCATTACTGAGAATAATACATTCTCAGCTGCACGACCTTGGTGTGTTGGCAATAAATAAGGAAAACCTGTGATTTTTTCAACCGTTTGTTGCAACGCTTCGAATGATCGGGAACCAGCATAGCTTTCGTCGCCAATCATCAATGCGCCCCATTGTTTATCGCTCATTGCGCCCGTCCCGCTGTCTGTCAGCAAATCGATGAAGACATGGGAACTTCTGAGGTTGAATAGGTTATAGTTGGCGTTTTTCAGCCATTCTTCGCGTTGTTCTTGAGTAGATTGATATATTTCTTCGACCATTTTGATTCTAAATGGTTCTGCGTATGGTAATTTCATAATAATGAATAGTTAAGAATGAATAATTAATTTTTAAAAGTTGAAATTAATTGACAAAATTTATTAAAAGTACAAACCCGCAGCCCGACTTGAGCGGAAATCCTTTTTGTTTTTTTGCTAAAAAATAAAAAGATTGGGAGCGGAAGGCGGAAAAAGCTGCCCTAATAAAAAATGAAATTAATTTCGGAAAGGATTGATAATGAACAGAAACATTCATTATTAATTATTAATTAAAAACTACTCCGGCGCTTTGAAAACGTTGTCGTCTGAATGGAAGCCGGCAACACCTCCACTAACTGCAAATTTCATGGCTTCAGCGGCGCTCATTCCGGATACTTCTTTGACGTTATTGAATTTGGTGATGATGACCCAGCCGGAAACCGCGTAGGAATGGGGCAGATAAACGGCGATCATTTGGTCAAGATTAACAACGGACATATCAGCTTGTGTCAAAAATCCAATTCTCCAGATTTCAGGATTCTCATTCGTTTTGACCCAAACCGGAACATTGAATTTTTTCTTATCTCCAACGAAAGATCCAAGAACATCTTTTAGCGAAGTGTAGAGAAATTTGATTCCTGGGATATGTTCCAAAACATAGTCCACACCGTCAACAATGAGCCTTCCAATAATAAATTTGTTACCAAAAAACCCAATGAATGTGGTTCCGAAAATTACGATGAAAAATATAAGTCCTGGGAATTTTCCCGAAACTGAAGGCACCAAATTATCAATACTACTCACGACGCTCCAGATGACCCAAACCGTGATGGCAAGAGGCCCAATAATAATCAATCCCTGAATAAAGGATCGTATAAAGAGTCGAAGATAATCGTTGAGATTTCTGTCCATTTTAGATTTTAGCCGTGGATGGTTTCTTTGTTACCGTAGGATTTCATAATGCTAGCCTCGTATTCCAGCCATTCTTCCCAACGTTTGTTCACAGTTTCCGGGTCGCCCAATTGTCTTGCAAACCCGATAAAGGCTGTATAATGATTGGCTTCTGAAACCATCAGGTCGTGGTAGAATTTCTTAAGTTCTTCGTCTTTGATATTTTCTGTCAAAACCTTGAAACGTTCACAGCTTCTGGCTTCTATCATCGCAGCAAAAAGCATCTTGTCAATAATCTGATCTTCTCGCTTACCACCTCTTACCAGAAACTTCACAAGGTCGTTCACATAATCGTCTTTGCGGGTTCTTCCAAGAACGCCACCTCTTTTCTTGATAATCTCGTGAACCTGATTGAAGTGATCCAATTCCTCCTGTGCAATGGCCAATAGTTCGGTTACCATTTCTGTATATTCTGGAACCATGGTGATAAGGCCGATGGCATTGGTCGCTGCTTTTTGCTCACACCAAGCGTGATCGGTAAGAATCTCTTCCAGATTACCTTCTGCAATGTTAGCCCAACGTGGGTCTGTAAGAAGTTTAAGACGGAACATTTTATATTTTTTGTAAAAATAAGGATTTGATTGATTGTTATTAAATATTTTGTTAATAAAAAATTATTTTTTGAATTCAACTGCCATATAATTATACTATAATTAATTATATTAAAAATTGGCACAGATGTTGAAAAATTATCATCAACCAAATAATAAAATTATGAAAAATTCAATCATTATCAATCGTTCTAGATTATTTCTTTTTAGCTTCTTAACGTTTTTCTCATCTGCTTTGACATTCGCTCAGGATTCAGCCGTTGTAAAAACTACTAATGTAACCACAACTTCTACGGAAGAATGGCAAACCAATCCGACTTATTGGATTATTGGTGGCGTGGTTCTTATCATCATCGTCGCAATTGTAGCGATGAGCGGAAGAAAAAGAAATGATTAAAATTTATAAAGCGCTTTTAGGAGCGCTTTTTTTATGGATTTTTCGAAGTTGTCTTTTCCCTCAAAAATTCCAACACCATCCAACCCAAATCATCTACTTTTTTCAAACCTTTGGAAATCAAAAACGCTAAGAAAATATTCAGTGGATAAATAATCAATACCAACAGATACCAAGGCAGAGAATCTTTCATCGGAACAACAAGGAAATAAATCAAAGATGAACTCATCCCTTGAGCAAAATAAAAGAAGATTGCATTTTGTCCTACATTTGTAATGAAATTTGATTTAGTGATTTTCAATCGGTTATAGAAAACGAATAAAGTTACTAATGAGAATAGTGTCCAAATAATGTAAGGAATCTTCGGTGGGAATTTTTGTTTGTTGAGTTTATAGAACATATCGCCTCCGTAATTCCAAAACATCCAAGCTAAAGCAACAGCTACCAATCCGTACAAAACCGGAACCATTTTCGTTGGAATCATTTTGCCTTTCATTCGGTTTCCAATCAGGAATACAGCCATATAAAATGCAACATAACCGCCTTGCCCATTAGGATAATATTGAGGAAACAAATTGAATATTAAAGTTAAAGCCACACAAACACCAATAAACCAATTGATGTGTTTTGGGAAAAATCTCAGAATCAAAACACCGAGAACTGTCAGGATATAATAAACTTTCAAATACCAAAAACTTCCCATCACCACAGGAAAAGTATCACAGTTGGAGTACTCGTGCAAATACCAATTTCCCAAAATCTGCCATTGCGGTTCAGACGAAATACTTCTCGGAACATATTTGCTTCCAAATGTTGAATAGAAATCTTTGAGCCAATCAAAAGAGAAAAAACTTAATCCAAAAACTTTGAAAAAATAATCGAGGAAAAACAGAAACGTTACAAAAATCATATAGGTAATTTGCAACTTCAGCAATCTGTAAAGTGTCTTTTCGATATTATTCCCAGACGTGATTCCGCTCAATGCGTAAAACAACGCTACATCAAAAACCAGAGAAAAAACGCGCGCTTCCACCGGCATATAAAACTGTCCGCTCCAAAACGCCGTGTGGATAAATATAATGGAAATGGTTGCCAGTCCTTTGGCAAAATCAATATAGAGGTCTCTTTTCATTAAATGTGATTTAAATATCAATAGGATTGAGCTTTAGCCCATTCACAAAAGTAACAACATTAGAGGCTTCAGCCAAAACATATTATAAATTTCGGCTAAAGTCATTTCGTAATCTAATTTTACCATTGGGCTAAAGCCCAAAGCTATTGATATCCGTTATTGTGAATCGAATTTCTATTTATAATTATTTAACTTTCATCGCTCGATTCTTATCCTTATTTTTGAAAGTTCAATTCTAGAGATGTCAGATATCATTCAACTTTTACCAGACCATGTTGCCAATCAAATTGCTGCAGGAGAAGTCGTGCAAAGACCAGCTTCTATTGTCAAGGAATTATTGGAGAACTCTGTGGATGCGGGTTCCAGTAAGATTCAGCTCATTATTCGTGATGCGGGGAAAAACTTGCTTCAGGTTGTTGATAACGGAATTGGAATGTCTGAAACTGACGCCAGATTAGCTTTTGAACGTCACGCAACCTCTAAAATCCGTTCGACGGAAGATATTTTTAAAATTGCGACCAAAGGTTTCCGTGGAGAAGCTTTGGCTTCTATTGCTGCAGTTGCTCAGGTAGAACTCAAAACCAAACAGAAAGACGCGCCAGTCGGAACGAATATTTATATTGAAGGCGGAATTTTCCAGTTTCAAGACCCGATTCAAACCGTTGAAGGTTCCAATTTTTCTGTTAAGAATTTGTTTTACAATGTTCCTGCGAGACGCAAATTTTTGAAGAATGACAATGTAGAATTTCGTCATATCATCGATGAATTTCAGAGAGTTGTTTTGGCTCACGAGAATATCGAGTTCGAAATGTTCCATAATGATGAACCTGTCTTCAAACTAAGAAAAGGCGGTCAAATGCAACGCATTATTGATGTTTTCGGGAGAAAGTTGCAACCGCTTTTGATTCCAATCAAGGAAGATTTGGGTTGGGCCAATTTGCAAGGTTATGTTGCAAAACCAGAAGGCGCGAAAAAAGTCCGTGGTGAGCAATTTTTCTTTGTCAATGGAAGGTATTTCAAAAGTCCTTACTTGAGCAAAGCTGTTCAGGAAGCATTTGATGGATTATTACAACCAGGTTATATTCCTTCATTTTTTCTTTATCTGGAAATGGATCCGGAGAAAATAGATGTGAATATACATCCACAAAAAACGGAAGTTAAGTTTGAAGACGAAGCTTTGATATTCGCTTTGATGCGGTCTACCATCAAACGTTCTTTGGGAATTTATAACGTTGCGCCAAGTCTCGATTTCGAAAGAGATCCAAAAATGGAAGCATTTTTTTCCCCGACGCCAAGCAAAAGCAATTACAGTTCGCCAATGCCTTCTTCCATTAATGTGGATAGAGATTTCAATCCATTTTCTGTAGAAAAAACCACGGAAGAAGAAAGGATTAATCTTGCCGAATTATATCAGGCAACAGCCACTGCGGCACCTTCCAAAATCAACCTTTTTGAAGATGATGATTTGGACGAAGATCTTTTCCGATTGCCCAACGGTTATTGGCTTCTGAACAAGGACGGACAAACTTACATGTTGGATTTGGGCAGAATGCATCGTGTGTTGATGTCTTCTCATCAGGAAAATCTGCCGACGAAAAAAGCGGGGCAAAGTTTGTTGTTTTCGTTAGAATATCATCTGAATGAAATCGAAAAAAACAAATACAAATCCATCAAAAAATATTTGCCGGATTTTGGTTTCGAAATGACTTTGGCTCAGGAAAATGTATTGAGAATCGAAACCGTTCCGGAAGCTTTGAAGGAATCTCAGGTTATCAAATTTCTGGAAAAAATATTCGAAGTTTTGGAATACAGAACCGAGGAAGATTTCTACAAATATTTTGAATACCAATGGGTTAAGCTGAAAACTAAATCAAAATTCGATTTCATTTATAAAACTGAGGTTGAACAATTGGTAAAAGATTTTATCGACCTTGGTTTCCCACAATACACCGTAAACGGAAAAAAATGTTGGATGGAAGTTCCGTTTGACGATTTTAAAAATAAATTTTAAACTATGTTTCCACAAATAACACCTGTTACCCGAAATATAATCATCCTGAATGTCATCTTTTTTGTAGGTACATTGTTACTTGGGAATTTTAACATCAATGTTGATGCGCTTTTAGCAGGATATTTTCCCTTATCTCCAAACTTCAGGTCTTGGCAAATTATTACGCATATGTTTATGCACGGAAGTATTATGCATATTGTTTTTAATATGTTGACGCTTTACAGTTTTGGACCAGTTTTGGAGCAGGTTTTAGGACAAAAAAAATTCATTATTCTATATTTTGCTGCAGGTTTAGGTGGTTTCGTTTTGTACAATATTTGGAACTATGTTGAAGTAAGTCAAATCACAAATTTTTTAACTAGTCAAGCTTACGATATCCACGAAATTTATAAGTACGCAGACATTAACTACAGTGGAGAGATGCCAATTTCTTCTAATTCTGAAGCTGTGAGAGACTCTGCTCAAAGTCTTTTTAATATATTGAGAACACCAATGGTTGGAGCCTCAGGCGCAATCTTCGGAATCATTGCAGCGTTTTCTACATTATTTCCAGATGCCAAGTTGATGTTTATGTTTATTCCTTTTCCTATTAAGGCAAAGTATCTAACACCTGTTATTATTGTGGTTTCAATCGTTTTGGGATTTGGACAATTCAGTGGCGATAATATTGCACATTTTGCCCATCTTGGAGGCGCTTTGATTGGTTTTCTTTACATCAGAAACTGGAAAAAACACCGAGACAGAATCCAATAAATGGGAATCATTCGATTAATTTTAACGGTATTTCATCTGATAATTATTGCTCTGCTTTTCGGAACAATAATTAATGCTTACATCCCGCCAAATGTTTTGGGGTTTCTTAATCTTTTATCATTAGGATTTCCGATTCTCATTATTATTAATATTATTTTATTGATATTCTGGATTATTACTTGGAAAAAAAGAGCGGTGGTTTTTCTTGTTTTATCTTTATTTTTTATCATTCCTACGAGACGCTGGATTAATTTCACACCTACGAAAACCGAAACTCCGAATTTGAAATTGATTTCTCTCAATGGGAAATCAGGGAAATTTGGAGACGAAAGCATTTATAGTTTTCTTAATAGTCAAAATGCTGATGTCGTTCTCACACAAGAATATAGAAGTGCTGAAAATCTTAAAGGCTTTGAATATTTTGAAAGAAATTTTCCCGTTGTTAAAATCCAGTCAAGATTTCCGATTGTAAAAAGCGGAATTGTAGAAACTGATGCAAAAAACGGACGTTGCATCTATGCTGATATCAGGGTTAATGAAAAAATTATTCGATTTGTGAATGTTTACATGGAACCTTTTTACTTACAGAAAGATATGGTAAGACCCACTAAAGATATGAATGTGAATGAAGAAAAGGCCAAGAACATTCTGCACAAACTTGTTCCAACTTTCCGAAAACATCAAAGTCAAATTACTCCAATAAAATCATTTTTGGACAGTTCGCCTTACCCAATTATTCTTGCCGGAGATTTCAACTCGGTTCCAAATTCTTATGAATATTACACCTTATCTGAAAATCTGGAAGACACATTTCTAAAAGTCGGAAAAGGAAGCGGAACAAGTTTCCACGATTTCAAATTTCCTCTGAAAATCGACCACGTTTTCGCATCAGAATCCATCGAGCCTATCAGTTATAAAGTAGACAGAAGTGTCAGAATCTCAGACCATTTTCCTGTGATTGCTGAATTTTATATCAAATAATTTTCGATATTTGTTGATATGAAACAATTCTATTTCTTTTTGATTCTTGCTTCAATGTTATCTTGTTCAAAAAATGCACCGGTTCTGAACAATTCAGACCAATTGGATGCTGCACCACAAATCACGTATGATACAACAGCTATTGATTCTTTTGGTCCGGGTGCAACTTCCGAAGCTGTGATGGCAAAAATCAATGCTGTGGCGATAAAACGAGAAAAAGATAGTCTTGCCGCGATTGCAAAAGTTGAACAGGAAAAACTCGACAAAGAGAAAGCAAAAAAAGAAGAAGAAAATAAAACAGACAAAAAAACCGAGGACAAACCTACTGAAGAAGTAAAAACGAATTAACAACCGTTATATACTTCTCACAAAATCATCCAGACTGTCTTCTTCTTTCAGCATCAGTTTTTTCTTTAGACGATAGCGCCCGTTCTTGACTGTTTCTCCTGAGACATTCAGTATTGTAGCCACCTGCTTTGTTGTCATCCCCATTTTGAAATAGGCGCACATCCGCATATTATTCTCTGTAAGATCTTTGCATATTACTTTCAATTTATTAAAAAAATCAGGATGCACTTCATTAAAATGATGAATGAACTTGTGGCTTTCTGCTTGTGTATTGAGATTATTTTTCACCACTTCTATGATATTGTCATAGATTATCTGCTTTTGATTTTCTCCATTGGCTTGACCAGCTTTATGTAGAACTTCTTTCAGCACAGTGTTTTTACTTGAAAGCATTAAAGAGTATGATGCAACCTCTCTTTTTTTTGCATCCAATAATTCTTTATGTTTTTCTTCCTGAAGCTGTTTTAAATTTTTCTCATAAAGCAATTGTTTTTGAAGCGATTCTTTTTCAGACTCTCTAATAATTGCTTGTTGTCGCCTTTTTTGATAGAAAATAATAAGGAAAGCTGAACCTAAAAGAATAATGAAGATAGAGGAGATCAAAGTTATCAGGAATCTACGTTTTTCCAACATTGTATTTTGTTTAGAAATCACGACTTCTTTCTCCGCCGATGCCAGAAAGGTTGACATGTAAGTTTGGTAAGAATCGATGGTTTTAGAGTTACTAAGGATTTTTTCCTTTTGCTCATTGTATTTTTTCAGATAGATAAAAGCTTCTTTTGTATTACCTTTCTTCTCAAAAATCAATGATTTAATCTGATAAACCAAGGACAACTGTTCTACGTCTCCTGTTTCAATAGATAACTTTTCTGCTTGATCAAGGTCTGATTCTGCTTTTTCAAAATTGCTGTTTCCCAAGGCATAAGAACCTAAATTAATTAGCAAAGATGTGGTAAACGATTTGTTATCAATTTGATTTCCAATATTTAAAGCTTTACCAAAATAAATATTTAACAAATCTTCTCGATTTTCCAAAGAATAACAACATCCGATATTAAGATAAACCACTGCCAACAGACCCAAATCATTCAGCTTTTCTACTACAGGAATTAATTTTTCCAGTTCTTTCAATGCGATTTTGCGACCATTATTGTCAAAAGCCTGACTGCTGTAGAGATTGATAGCAGACTTATAATATTCTGCTTTTGGAAGCGCCTTTACCAAGGACTGCTTAGAAAACTGGCGTGACATATCATAGTTCCTCGTCCTAAAGCAGATAATTCCGAGTAATTGATTGATCCTGGCCACAAATAATTGATTTCCTATTCTTTTATAAATTATTAAAGCTTTTAGAGAATTGGTAAAACTATCTGTGTAATTGCCGGTAATAGCATTATTTAAAGCTAGGGCATGAAGCAACAATGCATTTTCGAAAGGAAATTTATTTTCATCAAAAATCTTGAGTTTAGAATTGATTTTAGAATTAATTTCCAAATCCGATTTACCTTGCGCATAATTAGCCACCGATTCCCAATATAGATATTGCGGAATTAGCTCAGAATGTGTATCGGCAATCTTTTCCAACCTGGATAAAAGATTCCTCGTTTCTTTATTTTGGATGAAGGCTTTCCTATTAATTTCAGAAGCAATAGTATTAAAATTTTGCAAATAAGTTGAACAAAAAATATTGGTAAAACTTAATAAAACAAAAATCGAACTCAGAAAAAAACGCATTTTCATAATACGCTGATGAGATATTTAATCAATAACATATTGACGGACAAATTAAAAAAACTTAAAGTAGATGAAAGGTAAGGAAAACATTTAATTCGACTGATTATCAACCATAAATAAAATTCCACATATCAAAGATAAGCAATATTTTATGAGATGCACACTCTTTGCACACCTCCTTTTTTTGTCCAAATGATAGTTTTCCCAATACTTTTGTGAAATATTTCTAACAAAGTAATTACATGCAAAGAATCAAATTTATTTTTTCAGCATTTGTATTTTTATTGATATCTTTTAATACAAAAGCTCAGTTTTCAGGATCAGGGAACGGAACGGAACAAGAACCTTATCAGATCTCTAACTCAACCCAATTGGATGAAGTCAGAAATTTTCTAGGGCAAGCCAATAGCAATATCCATTTTGTAGTGATGAACGATATTGATTTAGCTTCATTAATCGCCGATAAATATCCCATTGTAGGATGGGAACCAATAGGAAATGCAAGCGATGTGGAATCAACCTCATTTTATGGCTCATTCCAAGGAAATGGATTTACAATTAAAAACCTTTGGTTCTCGAGAACCGAAGCAGATAATCTAGGGTTATTTGGTGTTACCAAAGATGCTATTATCAACAATCTGAATATCCAACTTTCAACCTCTGGCATCATAGGAGGAAATTATGTCGGTATTCTTGCAGGACAAAGCGAAGGAGGCAGTATCACAAATGTAAAAACATTTGGAACAATCACTGCTTTAAGTTATTCCGGTGGACTTTTAGGAAGTTCAACAGGTAATACTTTAATTCAAAATAATTCTGCTAATGTAATCATTAATGCTACAGGTAGCTATGTTGGCGGATTGATTGGGGAAAGCTCATCGCTAGTAAGCGACTGTCAGTCTTCCGGCGAAGTCAATACAGAAGGAGATAACGTAGGTGGATTGATTGGAAAAACATCAGCCGAAGTTTCAGGTTCTAGTTCTTCCAGTAATGTTAAAAATACAGGCGGTTCTTTTACAGGGAACTTTATGGGAGGATTAATTGGTGTTAATCAAGCACCAGTTAATAACTCTAACGCTTCAGGAAATGTAACGGGAATCAGTACACTTGGTGGGTTAGTTGGAGATTCTTATGCACCTATCAGTAATTCTTATGCCACAGGAAACATCACAGGAAGAATGTGGGTTGGTGGTTTAGTCGGTGCTTCTGATTCAGTTACTAATTCCTATGCAACAGGTATCGTTTATACAGACCAAAAGATTGGAGGTGGATTAGTTGGACAATCCTATGGAGCAATTACAAGTAGCCACGCAAGCGGATTTGTGAGCGGAAGTCAATCACTTGGAGGATTAGTTGGGGTTATGGGAGGCACTGTTTCTTTTAGTTATGCGACTGGAAATGTGACGCAAATTGTTTCCGATAGCACTCCGGAAGGAGGTTATGTTGATATAGGAGGTTTGGCAGGCTCTAGCTTCAGTAATTCTTTTATTGAAAACTGTTTTGCTTCTGGTGATGTAACGGCAACTGACAATACTGCGATGTATGTTGGCGGTCTGATAGGACTTAGTAACGGTATTTCTAATAGTTATGCTTATGGAACAGTGACCGGCGGATATTCACTCGTGGGAGGTTTGGCTGGAACTACTTGGGCTCCGATTGTAAATTCTGCAGCTCTTAATCCTTGGATTAAATCTTCAGCAGAAGGAAATCTTAACAAAATCCACAGACTAGTTGGCGATATAGAGTTTGAAACAGAAGTAATTAATAGTTATGCGCTTGATAATATGCTGGTTAACGGTGCAATTGTTACCGATGGTACCAGTGATTTTTGGTCTGGAGAAAATAAATCTATTGAAGAATTCCAAAAACAATTAACGTATGGGAATGGATTGAATTGGGATTTCGAGAACGTTTGGAAAATACGCGAAAACCACGGATATCCTTACCTGCAATCAAGCGAGTATCTTACAAGCATCATCTCTTCTGATATCAATAATAAAACTTGGGGAGCTGTTTCACCAATGGGAATTGTGGCTGTAAATGACGGTTTATCCAAGACTTTCGAATTCTCTCCAGCTGATGGATACGAGATAGAATCCGTTTTAGTAGACAATGAAAACATTGGAAAACCAAATAATTATACTTTTTCAAATGTGATAGAAAATCACACAATAATGTTGATTTTCAAACTAAAACAACTCGGTACAGACGAAATAAAAAACAAAAACATTACTGTTTATCCTAATCCAACTGCAGATTTTATTTATGTTTCTGGAAACAAAAAAATTACATCTCTGGAGCTTTATAACAGCAATGGACAAAAAGTTTTGAAAACTAGCGACAGTAAAATGGATTTAGCTCCCGTAACAGTTGGAGTTTATATCTTGAAAATAGTTACAGAAAATGGTGAAATCTCTAACAGCAAAATCATAAAAAAATAAACGGCATTTCAATTCAAATTCAATAAAAAAACCACCAAATTTTGGTGGTTTTGTCTGTTATCTAGTGTCTAGAATATTTCAGTCTATTTGTTATAAAGCTCTTCAACCTTATCCCAATTAATCACATCAAAAAACGCAGACACATAATCTGGTCTTCTGTTTTGATAATTCAGGTAGTAAGCGTGCTCCCAAACATCCAATCCAAGAATCGGAGTTCCTTTTACATCAGCAACAGGCATTAGTGGGTTATCTTGATTCGGAGTAGAAGAAACAACTACAGAACCATCAGCGTTTTTAACTAACCAAGCCCAACCAGAACCAAATCTAGTTTTAGCCGCATTAGAAAAATCTTCTTTAAATTTCTCAAAACCACCGATTTTCTCGATTTCAGCTTTCACGCTTCCAACTGGCTCTTTGCTTCCGCCCGGAGTCAAAAGTTCCCAGAAAAGTGAATGGTTGTAATGTCCGCCTCCGTTATTTCTCACGGCTGGTTTATCTGTACCTGTTTTTTGGATTTCTTCAAGAGATTTTCCTTCAAGGTCTGTTCCTGCAATTGCATTATTAAGATTATCCACATAAGCTTGGTGGTGCTTAGAATGGTGGATTTCCATTGTTTTCGCATCGATTGTTGGTGCCAACGCATCGTATGCATAACCTAGTTTAGGTAATTCGAATGCCATAGTTTCGCTATTTATTTGTTAATAATAAATGAATTGCCCAAAAATACTCAATAATTGTTCCTAAAAACAAGAATCACACTCATTTTATAAATATTTAACATCGAAATTTTTAATAAATTTTGCCGTAACTTTGACACATTCTAAATAATTAAAACAACAAGATTAATTATTTGGGCAGCTTTATCCGCCTTCCGCTCCCAATCTTTTTTGCAGACGGTTTCCAGTTCAATAGAACTTGAGTACAAGCAAAAAAGGATTTCCGCTCAAGTCGGGCTGCAAACATTCAACGTTTAATTATTGATTTTAAATTTTGCAATTAGTCTAAAATCTAGCTTCTAACATCTAAAACAAAATGTTCGACATCAATCATATCAGAGCACAATTTCCAATTCTGAATCAACAAGTTAACGGTAAACCACTAGTTTACCTGGACAACGCCGCAACTTCTCAAAAACCGATTTCAGTCTTAGAAACTTGGAAAAAATATTACGAAACCATCAACGCCAATGTTCACCGTGGCATCCACACCTTGAGTCAATTGGCGACAGAAGAAATGGAACTTTCCAGACAGAAAATCCAAAAGTTCATCAACGCCAAACACGACTACGAAGTGATTTTCACCAAAGGCACAACAGAAGGAATCAATTTGGTGGCTTATGCATTGACGAATCAAATAAAAAAAGATGATGAGATTATCATTTCCTATCTGGAGCATCATTCCAACATTGTTCCTTGGCAGATGCTTTGCGAAAGAACTGGTGCAAAACTGAAAGTCATTCCAATGGATGAAAACGGAATCCTTCAAATCGATGTTTTGGATTCTTTTCTTAATGAAAAGACTAAAATTGTATCTCTCAATCAGGTTTCTAACGCCTTGGGAATCGTTAATCCAATCGAACAAATCATCGAAAAAACAAGACGACTTTCCAATGCTTACGTTTTGATAGACGGCGCACAATCTGCTCCACATTTTAAAATTGATGTTCAGAAATTGGATTGTGATTTCTTCGTTTTCTCGGGACACAAAATGTACGCACCAATGGGAACTGGAATTCTTTATGGTAAAGAATCTGTTTTGGAAAATCTTCATCCATTCCACGGTGGTGGCGAAATGATTGCAGTTTGCAGTTTCGAGAAAACAACTTATGCCGGCTTGCCTTTCAAATTCGAAGCTGGAACACCTAACGTTGGTGGAAATATCGCTTTGGGTTCAGCTGTTGATTTCATCAATCAAATTGGTCACGACAGTCTTCAAATTCACGAAAACGAACTTCTGACTTACGCTCAGAAAAAACTTCTGGAACTTGACGGAATCAAAATTTATGGAGAAAAAGCCAACAGAACTGGTGTTGTTTCTTTCAATCTGGAAGGCGCAGGAATTGCTTCTGACACAGGAATGATTCTCGACAAAATGGGAATTGCTGTGAGAACCGGACATCATTGTACACAACCAATTATGGATTTCTTCAATATTGCCGGAACTGTTCGTGCAAGTTTTGCAGTTTACAATACTTTGGAAGAAATTGATATCTTGGTCGAAGGTGTGAAAAAAGCACAGAGAATGTTGGTGTAATTTATATAAAAGTATATTTCTCGCAGATTAGGCTAATTTTGCAGATGAACTTTATTGAAAATCTGTTTAATCTACTGAATCAGCGAGAATAAATAATACTTACAACCCTTTCAGAGTTTCAAACTCTGAAAGGGTTTATTATTAAACTGACAAATTGTATTATTTTTTCTGATGGCATAGCTCTTGCGAAATTATAATCCAACATAGAACCAGATTGATTTTCTAAGAAATATAGAGAATCAATCTTTATATCAATTAAGATTAATGACAATATGTCATCAACTATATTATGACAGAATTTGAAAATATCAATTTTGAAGAGATTCTTGACGAAGGTCTTGGAATAATTGCTGAAGAAATTAATTTTTCTGACTTCGATACTAAGGAAAGTGATGAATCTCAAAATCTTTTCCCGATTCTTCCCGTAAGAAATATGGTAATGTTCCCCAAAGTGGTAATTCCAATTACAGCAGGAAGAGAAAAATCCAAAAAATTGCTGGAGGAAGCTCAAAAGGAAAATAAATTCATTGGAATCATCAGTCAGAAAAATCCGAATGAGGAAAATCCAACTGAGAAAGACCTTTACACTATCGGAACTTTGGCAAAGATTATCAAAATCATCAAACTTCCGGAAGGCAATATTACAGCTATTACGAGAGGTGTTCAGAGATTCAAAGTCAAAAAAATGGTTTCTCAGGAGCCTTATTTTCTTGCTGAAATCACAAAACAAAAAGACTCTCAACCAAAAGATAAAGAAGAATTTTCTGCATTGATGGACAACATCAAGGATTTGGCAGAAAAAATCATCAACATCGACCCAAACATTCCGAATGCGGCGCAGTTTGCTCTTAAAAATATTGACGGACAGGAAGATTTATTGAATTTCGTTTCAGCCAACGGTAATTTTTCTTCGGATAAGAAACAAAGATTGCTAGACGAAAAAACCTTGATTGGACGTGCAAAAACATTGTACGAATTGATGCACGACGATTTCCGTCATTTGGAACTGAAGAATCAGATTCATCAGAAAACAAGCAAAGACCTTGATAAGCAACAACGTGAATATTTCTTGAATCAGCAAATCAAAACGATTCAAGACGAATTAGGTGGCGGTGCAGAATCTGACGCAGACGAATTCAAGAAAAAAGCTGAAAAAATAACTTGGAACGCCGAAGTTGAAAATCATTTCCAAAAGGAACTTCAAAGACTTCAACGCCAGCATCCTAATTCTCCGGACTATAATGTTCAGAGAAATTATCTGGATTTTTTCACAGACTTGCCTTGGGAAAAATATTCCAAAGATCATTTTGATTTGAAAAAAGCAGAAAAGCTTTTGGATAAAGAACATTTTGGACTAGAAGATATCAAGAAAAGAATTTTGGAACACATCGCGGTTCTGAAATTAAAAAACGATATGAAGTCGCCAATTCTTTGTTTGGTTGGTCCTCCGGGAGTTGGTAAAACCTCACTTGGGAAGTCGATTGCGGATTCTTTGGGAAGAAAATATGTTCGAGTTTCTCTTGGCGGATTACACGACGAAAGCGAAATCCGTGGACACAGAAAAACTTACATCGGAGCAATGGCGGGAAGAATTCTTCAATCCATTAAGAAATCCGGAACATCGAATCCTGTGATTGTTTTGGATGAGATTGATAAAATCGGACAAGGTATTCACGGTGACCCAAGTTCAGCGTTGCTAGAAGTTCTTGACCCTGAGCAAAATAGTAATTTCTATGATAACTTCTTGGAAATGGGTTACGACCTTTCCAAAGTGATGTTTATTGCGACAGCCAACTCACTTTCGTCTGTTCAACGTCCGCTTTTGGATAGAATGGAAATCATTAGCATTGCAGGTTATACTTTGGAAGAGAAAATCGAAATTGCTAAAAGACACTTAATCAAAAAACAACTTCAGGAAAATGGTTTGGATGCTAAATCCTTAAAACTAGGAAATACTGAATTGAAACATATTATCGATGCTCATACTTCGGAAAGTGGAGTAAGAACATTGGAGAAAAGAATTGCTGGCGTTGCCCGTTGGGTCGCTTTGCAGTTGGCAATGGAAAATGAATTTGACCCGAAAATCTCCGTTGAAAAGGTGGACGAAATCCTTGGAGTTCCAAGACCAAAAACTTTAGCTGAAATCACAGATGTTCCGGGTGTTGTAACTGGATTGGCTTGGACAAGTGTCGGTGGTGATATTTTGTTCATCGAAAGTATTCTTTCCAAAGGAAAAGGCGGACTGACAATGACCGGAAATCTTGGAAACGTGATGAAAGAATCTGCAACGATTGCATTGGAATTCATCAAAGCTCATTATGAAGAATTAGGAATTTCTGAAGAAGATATTGAGAAGAAAAACATCCACGTTCACGTTCCGGAAGGCGCAACACCAAAAGATGGACCTTCTGCCGGAATTGCAATGTTAACATCAATGGTTTCAAGCTACAAAAACAAAAAAGTGAAATCTCATCTGGCAATGACCGGCGAAATTACACTCCGTGGAAAAGTGTTGCCTGTTGGCGGAATCAAAGAAAAATTGTTGGCTGCAACTAGAGCAGGAATTAAGGAAGTAATTCTTTGTGAGGCTAATAGAAAAGATGTTGAGGAAATCAAAAAAGATTATCTTAAAAATCTAAAAGTTAACTATGTCAGTAATATGAGCGAAGTGATTGAAATCGCTTTGAAATAAACTTTAGACTTAATTTTATAAATATTATCCGTTCAGAAATTCTGAGCGGATTTTTTTATTTTCAAATTCAATCCAAAATTTTTATAAATTCGTCAATTATATCGTTTCATATGAAAAAAATTTATTCCGGATTTTTATTTTCTTTGCTTTTTCTGAATTCCTTTAATGCTCAGGAAGTTCTTCCAAAAGGTTTGACACAAGAAGAAAAGCTTCTTCTTCCAAATTATAAGTTTACAGAAACCAAAAGAACACCTGCTCCGACTTCTCCTGTAAGAACATCGGCTCAATGGGAAGAAGTTGAATATCTGGTTATTAGATGGACCACTCAATACCAAAATATTCAAAGGCAGATTGTACAGGCTGCTGTTAAAGAATGTAAAGTTCTGATTGCCACAACTTCCGAAAATACAGTTCGCACTTATTTGACAAACAATGGCGTTGACTTAACGAATGTCCGATTTCTGAATGCCAATACAAACAGTATCTGGATTAGAGATTACGCTGCGAACACGGTTTATTCTAATGATGTTGGAGAACGTGCTTTGGTAGACTGGATTTATAATCGTCCGCGTCCTTTGGATAATACTTTGCCGACAAGTCACGCAGCGTATGTCGGCGTTCCTCTTTATGTGACCGATACTTCACCCAACGATTTGGTAAACACAGGAGGAAATTTTATGTCAGACGGAATGGGAAATGCATTTGCATCGAAATTAATTTTGGATGAAAATAAAACCGGAAATTCTTACGGCGTAAGTGCAAAAACCGAAGAACAGGTCGATAAAATTCTCAAAGATTATATGGGAATCAGTTCTTATCGTAAAATGACTGTTTTGCCTTACGACGAGATTCATCATATTGATATGCATATGAAATTGTTGGATGAGGAAACGATTCTTGTGAGCCAATATCCGGAAGGCATTGCAGATGGACCTCAAATCAAACAAAACATCGATTATATTAAAAATACCTTCAAAACACCTTTTGGAAATGATTATGACATCAAATGGATTCCGGCTCCGGCAAGTACAACCGGCGCTTATCCGAATACCGGCGGAGCATACAGAACTTATACGAATGCCGTAATCATTAACAAAACTATTTTGGTTCCAACTTATCGTCCAGAAGTGGATGAACCGGCTCTCAATATTTATAAACAACTGATGCCGGGTTACACGGTTGTGGGGATAGATGTTGACAACTCTGGCGAGGATTTGATAAGTTTAAGTGGTGCGATTCATTGTATTACGCACACGATTGGCGTGGCTGACCCGCTTTGGATAGCACATTCTAAAATTAAAAATGTCAATAGTTTAAGTGTTCCTGTGGAAGCTCAAATCAAGCATAATTCCGGAATTGCTCAAGCCAAAGTTTTTTGGAGAGAATCCGGTGATATCGGTTTTCAGGAAACGAGTATGAATAATTCTGTTGAAAGCAAATGGACTGCTAATCTTTCCCTTCCTTCAACCTCGAAGAAAATCGAATATTATATCTGGGCTCAGGCCAATTCCGGAAAATCTATAACGAGACCTATTGTTGCTCCGGAAGGTTATTGGACATTTGATGTGGCTCAACTTTCTGTAGAAGATTTGAACAGTAAAAACATCGAAGGACCTTTTCCAAATCCTGCCAATAATAAAGTTTCATTTAATTTTAAAAATATCTGCGGAGACATCAATGTTTCTATTCATAATGTTCTTGGACAAAAACTTTCTGAACAAAAAATAAATAGTAGTAATGGAACTATTTCATTAGACTTAAATCCAAAATGGAGTGGCGTACTTTTGATAACTTTGGAAGGAAAATTTGGAAAAGTGACAAAGAAATTAATCAAGAAATCTGATTTGAATTAAGACTAACTTTAAAACTATATTATATGAAAATTGTAAAATTCGTTCTTTGCTTACTTTTCGGATTTATGTTTATCAATGCCGGATTAGACAAGTTTCTGCATTATATGCCAATGCCGGAAATGAAACCGGAGCAAATAAAATTGTTTGCTGCTTTTGGAGAAATCGTTTGGTTGATGCCATTAATTGGTTTAGTCGAATTGATTGGAGGAATATTGTTCATCATTCCAAAAACCAGAGCTTTGGGCGCAATAGTTATCTTACCCGTACTGGTAGGAATTGTACTTCACAACTTCACTTTATTTCCAACAAATGAAGGTAGAATTATCGCAGTTATTCTTTTATTAATCAATATTTGGGTACTGATTGATAACCGAGAAAAATACAAAGCCTTATTAAGCTAAAAAATAAAAGGGAAGATTGATTTAATCTTCCCTTTTCTATTATAATTGCTCAATTGCTTTTACAACTCTATCTTTGTCAACAACCATCGCTTGGATATGTTCTCCAGAAAATTCTAAAAACTGTTTAGGTTCTGGTGCATTATTATAAATGACTTGCCCGTGTTCAAAAGGAACTGTCGAGTCGCCTTTGCTGTAAAGAAATAATTTTGGAAGTCCTTTCAAAGCTTTAACATCTTCTTTCGCCGAGTAAGGAGAAATCACATATTTCTCAATAACTTCTTTCATTTCCGGTTTAAATTTGATGGCAATATCTGTGAAAGAGGACATTCCGCCGTCCAAAATCAGTCCTGAGATTTTAGCCTGATTATCTTTAGCCAGGTGTGTCGAAATCTGAGAGCCCAAAGAAGCTCCATAAATATAGATTTTTGTATTCTTGATATCTTGTCGGGTCAATAGATAATTGAACATTTTTTGACCATCTTCTGCCACATTCTGGTGTGTTGGTTTTCCTGTTGATTTTCCGTAACCTCTAACATCTACCATTACAACCTGAAATCCATCTTCAACCAAGGGTTTAGTAATATATTGATAAGTGGAGATATTTCCTGCCGCTCCATGGAAAAATAAAATGGTTTTTGAGATTGATTTTGATTCTGGCTTCAAAACAACTGCTGTAATGGTATCATTTTCTACAGGCAGACTTACATTTTCGATATTTTTGAATTCCAAAGGTTTCATTTCTTTTTTTGGCTGATAGAATTTGTCATCCATTTGAGCTCTAGAAAAAAATGATAATAAAATTAAGAATAGAGAAAAGAATACTGATGTTTTCATTGTTTTAAATTTATTTGATGGTTCAAAAGTAGAATGCCTGAACATCAAAAAGAAAATTATCCGACCGAACCTGCGAAAACTCCGACCGAACTGTAGAATTCTCGGATAAAAAAAGAGACTTAATTAATTAAGTCTCTTTTAATTTATATTGATGAAATATTAATCTTTCATTCTTGCGATAACGTCCAAACCACCTTTGGTCTTATCTCCGATTTTACAAAGGATTTCTGTATCCAAAGGAAGGAAAACATCCATTCTGGAACCAAACTTAATGAATCCGAATTCGTGTCCTGCTTTCGCCGTATCCTGAACATTACAATAGAAAACAATTCTTCTCGCCACATAACCCGCAATCTGGCGGAAAACCACTTGATGATTGGTCAAACTTTTTACAGCGACTGTAGTTCTTTCGTTCTCTGTAGAAGATTTTTCGTGCCACGCAACCAGATATTTTCCTGGGTGGTACTTTTTGTAATTCACTTCTCCACTAACAGGGTAACGGCAGATATGAACATTCAGCGGTGACATAAAAATAGAAATCTGAATACAGTTAGCTTTCAAAACCTCATCTTCGAAAACTTCTTTTATCATTACCACTTTTCCGTCAACAGGGGCGATTACATTTTCTGTGTGGTCCAAAATAGCTCTTGTAGGAACTCGGAAAAACCAGAAAATCAATCCTAACATCACCAATAATGGAATTAGAATAACCAAAGACCATAATTGTAAATAATAAATAGATATGGTTCCGATAAATGCAATGAACAAAATTGCAACAATCAAGGTTCCTTTCGATTCTTTATGAAGTTTCATATAATTAATTTTAAACCAATTTTTCTAAAATAAAATATAAGTAAATAACCGGCGCACAAATGATAAAACTGTCCAATCTATCAAGAATACCACCGTGACCCGGAATAATATTTCCACTGTCTTTAACCGCAAAACTACGCTTTAACTGACTTTCTACCAAATCTCCCAACGGAGCGAATACAGAAACAAGGAATCCAACAATCATCCAATTCCCTCTCAGTTCAGGGAAATATTGTTCTACAAAGAAGCCTAAAACTAATGTCAGAATTACACCCCCGGCAAAACCTTCCCAAGTTTTTTTAGGCGAAATTCTTGGTGCCATTTTATGTTTTCCGAAGAATTTTCCTGTGAGATAAGCAAAAGTATCACTGCTCCAAATCAAAACAAAAAGCATAAAAACTTCTAAAGTAAAAGGCTTACTTGGATCCAGTGTACTAAATTTTGGCAACCCTAAAGCAAAACCAAAAGGCAAAGCCAAATAAACGACTGTGAAAATCAGTTTACCATTCTCGAAGTAAAGTTCTCTGGAATATTTGAAAAGAGTAATCGCTGCAATTGGAATTAACGCCAAAGACAACATCTCGCTGAAGTTATAATCAAAGAAAAAACCGTGATAGAAAAAGCGTTTCGTGAATTTGTAATAGATAAATGCAGCAATAGGGAAAACCAGCCATTTGTAAATGCTGTTATCAAATTTCATAATCTTGATACATTCATAAAGTCCTACAACTAGGAAAAATGTTATCAAACCATAAAAAAGATATTGCTGCTTGACTTCTGGCAAAAAGCTGCTGAACAGATATTCTCCCAAAGGTGTGGTACAAATCGCTATTACCAGAACATATACAAGTCCTGAAATAGAACGCTGAATGAAATTTTTATCCAAAACTGAAATTTAATCTTCCAGCAAAAGTAAGAAAAGTTTGGTATTATCCTTATTAGGAGTATCCAATTTGGACTGGCTTCCGCTGATAGAAGTCAAATTCTTAAGGTTTCCTGCACGTTTTACCTTCATCATCGCTTCGTTCAAATTGCTCGCAATCTGAGAAACATTGGCCATAATGATGATTTTGCTTGGTAGGCGTGAGGAGTGATAATGAAGAATATTATTATGAGAAAGCATTATTCTGCCATCAAAAGCAATCAGATATTCGCAAGTGATAAAAGCGGCGTCGTTATCTTCTGTGAGTTCAGGAGAGTTTGTTGTTTTGATAACATCCAGAAAATTTTTCAAGTCCTGATCCCAGCAAAACACGTTATTAATTTGCTCGATTTTTACAATCTGATTAAGCGTCTGCAAAGCTTCTGACTCATCAGCACAATAATTGAAAAAGCCACCAGAATGCGTAAAAAGCTGCGCAAATTTATAATCCAAATCTGCATCACGAAGCTGATCCGCCAGTTTTGTTACATCTGGTTCGACCTCTTCGGGCTGGTTCATTATCTTATTTACGATTTTCTTAAACAGACTCAATTTCTGTGCTTTTTTTATTAATTATTACAAATGTAAAGAATTATTATAATACTCTAAAAACCAAAACTTTATTTTAATAAAAAAATCCTAAATTATTTAGGACTTTTTTATTGTATTTTCAATAGATTTAGAATTAACTCTCTGTATTCAAGACATTTCCAGCGTCTGCAGGATTATCTAAACTGGATACAGGTTTTTCAGTTAATTCCGGATCCCAGGCACGTTTTCCAAAGATTTCTTCTAAGTCTTCTCGGAAAATTACCTCTTTTTCCAAAAGTTTACTTGCCAAAGCATCTAACTTATCTCTATTTTCAGTTAGAATTGTAACCGCTCTTTGATATTGAGTTTCTATTAACTTCGAAATTTCTTCGTCAATCAATTTTGCGGTTTGCTCAGAGTAAGGTTTTCCAAAACTATATTCAGACTGACCTGAACTGTCGTAGTAAGAAATGTTACCAACCTTATCGTTCAGTCCATAAATTGTAACCATAGCCTGTGCTTGTTTCGTAACTCTTTCAAGGTCAGACAAAGCACCTGTAGATATATTTCCGAAAACAGCTTGTTCAGCTGCTCTACCTCCAAGCGTTGCACAGATCTCATCCAACATTTGCTGAGTTGTTGTCAATTGTCTTTCTTCCGGAAGATACCAAGCTGCTCCAAGAGAGCGTCCTCTAGGAACAATTGTCACTTTAAGAAGTGGCGCTGCGTGCTCTACCAGCCAAGAGATCGTTGCGTGACCAGCTTCGTGGAAAGCTACTCTTCTCTTTTCTGAAGGTTTGATAGCCTTATTTTTCTTTTCTAATCCACCTATGATTCTGTCAACAGCATCCAGGAAATCTTGTTTGTTAACTGCTTCGTGAGAGTTTCTTGCTGCGATAAGTGCAGCCTCATTACAAACATTTGCGATATCAGCTCCACTGAAACCTGGTGTTTGCTTTGCCAAGAATTCTCTATCGATAGAATCGTCTAACTTGATTTTTTTCAAATGCACATCGAAGATTTGTTTTCTCTCGTGCAATTCCGGAAGGTCTACATAGATAGAACGGTCAAAACGTCCAGCTCTCATCAATGCTTTATCCAAAATATCAGCTCTGTTAGTTGCTGCCATTACGATGACATTCACATCTGTACCGAAACCATCCATTTCTGTAAGAAGTTGATTCAATGTATTTTCACGTTCGTCATTGCCACCTTGGAAACCACCTTTTCCTCTTGCTCTACCAATCGCATCAATCTCATCGATGAAGATAATTGCCGGTGATTTTGCACGAGCCTGAGCAAAAAGGTCTCTAACTCTGGAAGCTCCAACCCCAACAAACATCTCTACGAAATCTGAACCTGAAAGTGAGAAGAACGGAACTTTAGCTTCCCCTGCAACAGCTTTCGCCAATAAGGTTTTACCAGTTCCCGGAGGACCTACCAAAAGAACACCTTTCGGAATTTTACCTCCCAATTTTGTATATTTTTCAGAATTCTTCAAGAAGTCTACAACTTCCTGAACTTCTTCTTTAGCACCTTCCAATCCTGCAACATCTTTGAAAGTAACTTGCAGTTTGTCTTTCTCATCAAATAATTTAGCTTTGGATTTTCCGATACTGAAGATTTGTCCGCCAGGACCTCCAGCACCACCGCCCATTTTTCTGAAAATAAAGAAATAAATCAATGCGAAAAATCCTCCCCAAATCAAAACCGTGAAGAATATCTCAGACATTCCGCTTTGGCTTTTTCCAAATTCCATTGTAGCTTGTTTCGGAAGTTTGGAATTGATTGTATCAAATTTTTCCTGAAAATATCTCAAATCACCGTAAGTCAATACAAAATCCGGATTAGGCTTGATATTGATTACAGAAAGCGGATCGCTTTTTTTCTCTCCTTTTTCTAATTCTGCCTTTGCTGCTTTGGTAAGATAAACATCGGCTTTGGAATTGTCCTTGAAGACCATTATCTCGTTTACCTTGCCTTGTTGCACAAGACTGTAAAAATCTTTTTCATCTATATTTTTCACCATAGAATCTCCCAAAAGTCCTGGAAGAAATATCAGTAAAATAAGTCCCAACAAAACCGGTATAAACCAATTGAATCCTTTGTTATTCATTCTTATTTTTTAAAATTGTTGATGCAAAACGCATCTGTTTTTAGCTTTCTATTTTCGTGATTTTGGCATCTCCCCAAAGTTCTTCGATATCGTAATACTCGCGGATTTCTTTTTGGAAAATGTGAACCACTACAGAAACGTAATCTACCAAAACCCACATAGAGTTCTCAGTCCCTTCTACGTGCCAAGGTCTGTCGTTGAGTTCGTTTCTAACTTTTTTTTCTACGTTACCAGCGATTGCAGAAACTTGCGTGTTTGAGTTTCCACTGCAGATGATAAATGTACCTGCTGCTGCATTTTCTATGTTTGATAAGTCGAAGATTTGAATGTCTTCTCCTTTTGTATCTTGAATCGCTTCTACGATTTTGTCTACCAATAATTGTTTTTCTGTACTTTTACTCATTCAAAAAATTGTCTAATTTGCAAATTTATTGATTTTTATCTATTTATCTCCCGTTTTCCATCGCAATAATCTCTTAAAGTTTTCATAAATGAGCCGCATTATACATCTTGAAGAATGTTTTTCTACCAATGACGAAATTTTGTCTCTTTTAAGTGATGACGAATCAACTGCCGTTTTTACTTTTAATCAAACCAAAGGTCGTGGACAATATGGAAATGAATGGCGAGTAATTCCGAATCAGAATCTGGCTTACAGTATTGCTGTAAAATCTTCTAAAATCAATATCTCTGGTACATCCCTCAATTATTATACCGCTATTATTGTTCGGGATTTCCTTGCCAATCTGACCAATGCCAAGGCTAAAATAAAATGGCCA
Organism: Epilithonimonas zeae; assembly: GCF_900141765.1. NCBI lineage: Bacteria > Pseudomonadati > Bacteroidota > Flavobacteriia > Flavobacteriales > Weeksellaceae > Epilithonimonas > Epilithonimonas zeae. The sequence continues at coordinate 507,559 of NZ_FSRK01000002.1, forward strand.
AATGATGTTATCCTCAACGGAAAAAAAGTTTGCGGTATTCTTATCGAAAAAAAGAAAATTAATTATCAGGAATTTTACATTTTGGGCATTGGAATCAATATTTTACAAGATGATTTTTCCCATATTCCTAAAGCCGGTTCGGTTTTGACTACCACAGGACTCAATTTTGACATGACAGAATTTGCAATTCAATTTCATCAAAGTGTGATTTCAAGATTAGAAAACTTTCCTTCTGAAGAGGAAATTTTGGATGATTACAACCAGAACCTGTTCAGAAAAGAAGAGATTTCGGTTTTTGAGATAAATGATGTGCGCCAAAATGGCATAATACAAAATGCTGACAAAAATGGTTTTCTTTGGATTGATTTAGAAAATGAAGGCTTGCAGAAATTCTTTCATAAAGAAATTGCGTTGCTTTATTGATTTATTTGAACGCAAATCTCGCAAAGATTTTATTCCATATTACATTTATAAGTTTGCAAAGGCACTTACGCTCAGCAAAAGTGTAAAATTTGAAAATCTTGAAGTTACTGATTTGCTCTTTTAATGTAAAGATAAGCTGCAATCGGTGCAAAAACGATGTTGGGAAGCCACATTGCCAATAAAGGCGTGAGTGTTTTGTTTTCGGAAACGACATTCAGAACCTGAAAAGAGAACACAAATAAAAATGCCAAGGCAATTCCTAACGCCAAGTTCAAACCTAATCCACCACGTTTTTTTTCAGATGACAAAGACAATCCTAAAAATGTTAAAATAATAATAGAAACCGGCATTGACGTTCTTTGATAAAGCTCATTGTAAAAGGAAGTTACGTTATTATTCCCTTTCATTCTTTCACGCTTTATCATCTCCAATAATTCTGGCGTTGTTTTGTTTTGAGCTACCAGTTTGTCAGGAAATAATTCGGACGGTGGTAATTTGAAATCCTGAATCTTAGTTGGTCCGCTTCCAAGAATCTCGGTATTATCTTTTTTGACCGTTCGCTCTGTATAATTGCTGATGGCAAAATTCTTTTTGTTTGCGTCCCATTGGATGTCCGTCGCGGTAATCTGATAAATCAATTTCTTATTTTTATCAAATTTCTGATACATGTAACCAGTTCCCCGGTTTTCCTTTTTGTTGTAGCTGTTGACAAAAATATATTCGCTGGGATTGATGTTGGAGGCAATGCTCATGTTTCCCAGAAGTTTTTCTTTATTAATAGCGTTGTAGGTGTAAGGCTCCAAAACATTTTTCTTGATATTGGACCAAGGTAAAATGAAGTGATTAACTGCTAAAGTGATAAACGCAATCAGCAAAGAAGTCACAAGATAAGGCCTTGCAAATCTATGGAAACTAGCTCCACTACTTACAATAGCAACAATCTCTGTGTTATTCGCCATTCTGGAAGTGAAGAAAATTACGGTAATGAAAACGAGAATCGACATAAATGTCAGAATCAAATTCATAATCCAAAACGGATAGAAATTCAATAAAAAATAACCAACCGTAAATCCGTTGCTCTCAATCCTTGGGGTTTTTGCCTGAACGTCCACCACCATAATAATCACAGATAACAACACCAACATAAAAATGAGGGTTCCCAAATATTTTTTGATGACGTAAAGGTCTATGATTTTCATCTAGTTATAATTGATAAATGATGATTGATAATTGATTAAATCTTGATTCTTTTTACTTTTTTCTTGTCTTTTTACAGCCTTTGCTTCAACTGCGGAATAACCTGGTCTTTCCACTGATAAAAATCGCCTGCAACAATATGTTCTCTAGCCACTTTTACCAAATCCAGATAAAATGCCAAATTGTGAATCGAAGCAATTTGTTTTGCCAAATATTCTTTCGCTACAAAAAGGTGACGTACATAAGCTTTGCTGTATTCTTGGTCCACATAGCTTGTTCCAAACTCATCCAACGGTGAAAAATCTGCTTTCCACTTTTCGTTTTTCATATTCATCACTCCTTGCCAAGTGAAGAGCATTGCATTTCTCGCATTTCTCGTCGGCATTACACAATCCATCATATCAACACCAAAACCAATACTTTCCAGAATATTCCAAGGAGTTCCAACACCCATCAAATATCTTGGTTTATCTTTTGGTAGAATGTCTGTTACTTCGTTTGTGATTCTGTACATTTCGTCTTCAGGTTCACCTACGGAAAGTCCACCAATAGCGTTACCTTCTGCTCCAGCTTCTGAAATTACCTCAGCCGAAATTTTCCTTAAATCTGAATAACAAGACCCTTGAACAATCGGGAACAATCTTTGTTTATGACCGTACAACTCTTTATTTTCTTCAGTCCAATCGATACATCTTTTCAACCAACGATGCGTGAGTTCCATTGAGGTTTTCACAGCATTATAATCACTCGGATAAGCAATACACTCATCAAAAGCCATAAAAATATCAGCTCCAATCTGTCTTTGGATTTGCATAGAAACCTCTGGCGACATAAAATGCATACTGCCGTCGATATGTGATTTGAATTTCACACCTTCTTCAGTGATTTTTCTGCTTTTTGCCAAAGAAAAAACCTGATAACCGCCAGAATCCGTCAAGATTGGTCTGTCCCAATTCATAAACTGGTGAAGTCCGCCCGCTTGCTCCATAATATCCATCTTGGGACGAAGCATCAAATGGTAAGTATTTCCTAAAATAATCTGGGCTTTTATATCTTCTTTCAGTTCTCTCTGATGAACGGCTTTCACCGATGCAACAGTTCCAACCGGCATAAAAATCGGGGTTTGGATTTGTCCGTGGTCTGTCGTAATGACTCCAGCTCTCGCTTTGGACTCTGAAGTTTTTTCGATTTCAAAAAATTTCATTCGTATATCTTAATTTTCGCTTCGGTTATTATTTTACCGAATAGAACTTGATTTCCACAACGATTATCTCGCTTGTGCAGGAACAGTTCCGTTTGCGTTAGTTTCTTTTAATTTTTTATTGATGTAAGCTTCTGCTTTTGGGTCTTTTGACTTGATGATGTCCTGAGCTTTATTCATAATATCTTTCAAATCTTCCGGCTTCGTCATATAATATTTATAACTGTCCGAAAATAATTGACCTTTGATATTATATTTCTTAAGAATAAATCTCGTCGCATTTTCCGTATTGATATTTCCTCCGATGTTATAACTCTGGTCATTGATGGCAAAATCTGCAATAATCTCAGACATTTTCTCTTCGGGCAAAATATGTTCAGGTTTCTGTATTGCTTCTTCGCAAGACAACACGCAGAAAATCATTGATATATAAAATAAATATTTCATAATCACTACAATTTTCCGATGAGGTTTTTCCATTTGAGATTCAGAACACCAAAAACGGCTTCCTGGATGATGCCGCCATTCATTTTGCTTTCACCTTCTGTTCTGTCTGTAAAAATAATTGGAACTTCTACAATTTTCAGGTTTTTCTTGAAAACTCTATATTTCATCTCAACTTGGAAACCGTAACCTTTCAATTTGATTTTGTCTAAACCGATTGCTATCAATGTTTCTTTTCTGAAACAAACAAATCCCGCAGTCGTATCGTGAATAGGAAGCCCAAGAACAAAACGTACATATTTCGAAGCAAAGTAAGACAGCAAAACTCTTCCCATCGGCCAGTTCACCACATTCACACCCTGCGAATATCTGGACCCAACGGACATGTCTGCATTTTTGCAGGCTTCATAAAGTTTGATTAAATCCTTCGGATTGTGAGAAAAATCGGCATCCATCTCGAAAATGAAATCATAATCATTATGAATTGCCCACTGAAATCCGTGAATATAAGCTTTGCCCAATCCATCCTTGATTTTCCTAACAGTCAAGTGAAGCTGAACCGGATATTTTTCCCGCAAACTTTTTACAATTTCCGCAGTTCCATCCGGAGAAGAGTCATCTACAACCAAAATGTGAAAATCCTGTTGCAAATCAAAAACCGCCGAAATGATTTTTTCGATGTTTTCTTTTTCGTTGTAAGTTGGAATTATGACAAGTTTCTTCATCCTAGAAATAATTCGCAAAGATAATCTTTAATCGCTAATGATTTTTTGATGGATTGTAAATTAACTTTTTTTAATAGAAAAAGCTGTGGCTTATCAAAGATTGATTTTTAAGTGGGGCTTCGGGAGCTGGTAATGTTTCAAAGTTAGTTATAAGTGTGATTTTTTATATTAACTCATTAAAAATCAAATAAAATAATAATTAATAGATTTAAAAACGAGAGTAGGAATTACCTACCCTCGTTTATTTTTGGAGAAAAAATAGAATGCAAATGATTGGGAATCATTATAGATATGTCAAAGTTAGTGATACAGGAATTTGTCCTTTTTGTTATTCAGGCAAGATCATTAGAAATGGGACTACAAAAACCAGAAAACAACAGTATATCTGTAAAGGTTGTCATAAAAGGTTTTTGGACTATTATACTTACAAAGTTTATCACTCTAATATCAATCCATTAATTATCCGTTCTATTGCAAGAGTATTACAAATATCAGCTACGACATTGCTCAGAAGAATTAAAAATATAGCATAAAATATTGTACCTCCTGTACTATCATTCGGAAAGACTTATGAACTGGATGAGATGCGATTTTTTATCAGAAAGAAAAGCAACCCGATGTGGCTGGTTTATGCTATTGATAAGGTGACGAGAGAAACCGCAGCATTCTGTATTGGAGAAAGAAATAATCAAACCCTGAACGCTTTAGTGAAAACTTTATTGAATGCCAAAGCAAAAATGATATTCACCGACCAGCTGAAGAACTATCAATATTTAATTCCAAAAGTGGTTCACCATTCCAAAAGATATGGAACGAATAGGATTGAAAGACTGAACCTCACTCTGAGAATACATTTGAAATGGTTGAACAGGAAGAAGATCTGTCTTAGCAGAAGTCATATCATTCTATCTGCTGTTTTGAAAATCTACTTCTGGCACTAAACTTTATTATTAATATAATTCTCCGTTGCATTGGCTTTTGAAGAAATAACAGCGGGATTACCAACCACTACAGAATTATCAGGGACATCTGTTGTGACGTAAGCATTAGGAGCAATCAAAACATTATTACCGATAACGACATTTCCTACAATAACAGCGTTTGGACCAATCCAGACTTCGTTACCAATCACAGGAACGCCTTCATTTTTTCCACGATTAGCCTGAGCGATGGTTACACCTTGAGCAATGTTGCAGTTTTTTCCGATTTTAGCCTTTGGGTTAATGACCAATTGTCCCCAATGTCCAAGATAAAGTCCTTCGCCAATCTGAGTCTGTGGGTAGATCTGAAATCCGTATTTGATTTGGTAATGCCGCAGGATCAGCTTGTAAAGTGAGCCAATGATTGATTTTTTGTAATGCTTTTGTGTTTTTCTGAAAATATAAATATAATGCAGATTGGGGCTGAAACACTTTTTCAGAATCTGAAAAGATGACAGATATTTTCCACTTTCCCTGTAAAAATCTTTTTGAATAACAGAATAACCCATTGGATAAAATTACAAATTATCAATGATTTCCATTATCGAATGGACAGAATTTTCCAAATTGAAAGGCATCTCATAATTCTGCAAGTTGTCCTGATAGGTTTGGAAAGTTTCAGGATTGTTTAAAGCCTGTTTCATTCCGCTATAGATTCCCTCTTCAGAATTTTCTGTAATTAAGCCTAATTTCCCGCCTTCTAACATTTCTTGTACGCCGGAAACATCGGTTGCAATAATGTTCTTTTTTAAAGTGATTGCTTCAAACAAAACAGTTGGAAAGCCTTCGTAACGGGAACTCAGAATATAAAAATCTGCTGCTTTGAAATAAGGATAAGGATTGTCTGTAAAACCCAGCATTATTGCTGATTCATCAACTGCTAATTCTGTTTTCAGCTTCTTTACATTTTCAAAATCGTAGCCGTCGCCTACAATCAATACTTTATGCTGGAAACCTTCATCCAAAAGTCTTTTATGAACTCTTAGTAATCTGTCGAATCCTTTCTGAGGGAAAACCGTGCCTACGGAAATGAATAATGGATTGTTATTGGTTGATAATTGATGGTTGATGGTTGATGGAAGTTCGGACTGAGATTTGGTGAGAATTTCATCGGTGTCCAAAGGATTATAAATTCTAATAATCTTTGATTTTTCTTCTTCGGTTTTTGCTAACGATAAAAAAGTGTTCTGAATCTTTTCAGAAATTACCATCACCTTGTCATAATTGAAAAAGCGTCTGATTTTTTCCGGCGTGTAGCCACTCACTTGAGTCAGGTCATTGTGGATCCACATCAGTTTTTTGGAGGACTTCAACGGACTGTTCAGCACTTCGTCCATAAAACCGTGGATTGCGGCAAACTCGATGTCGTATTGTTTGTTCTTGAGTTTTCTTTTGTAAAGAATCTTTGGATATTTCTTCAGCAGCTGCTGATAAACAACACGGTATATTTTTTTAGGAATATCTTTTGGGCGGTTGGTCGTGATCATCTCGCCACGGTTGAGGAACATTACATTCACCCAATCAGGAACATCTGTCAGATATTTTCCCGAATAGAGATTCAGTAACAGATCGACTTCGTATTTGTCTTTAGGAAGGTTTTTTAAGAAAGTCACCAGAACTTTTTCTGCGCCACCGTGACGAAGAGAACCAATTCTGATAAGGATTTTCTTTTTCAAATTTTAGAATTCTAAAACTCCCGCTCCCCAAGAATAGCCAACGCCAAAACCTGCTACCATGACTTTGAATCCTTCTTTTATTCTGCCTTGTTCAAAAGCCAGTTTCAAAGCGATAGGAATGCTTGCCGAGACTGTGTTGCCAATATTTTTCATATCAACAAAAAATTTTTCTTCAGGAATATTACAAAGGTTTCTGAGATAATTCAGCATGTAAGAACTCGCCTGGTGGAAAACAAATAAATCAATCTCATCCAATTTGAGTTTATTCTTTTTAAGCGTATCCTGAATCAAATTCGGGATGTTTTCTACAGCAAAAGTGAAAATCTTTGGTCCTTTCATAAAAAGGGTAGGCTGCTCTTCTGTTTTGTTTCGGGAAGCTCCTTTTTCTACAATCAGATTGTTGAAACCACTGCCGTCTGTCCCTACAGAAAATTGATAATGCTCTTTAGAATCATCCTTTTCAACAATAGTTACGGCTGCTCCGTCTCCAAAAATAGTTCTGTTGGATTTATCACTTTTATCCAAAAATTTGCTATAAGTTTCGGAGGTCACCAATAATATATTTTTTGCAACGCCAGAAGCGATAAGCCCTTGAGCAAGGGTTAGTCCATATACAAAACCAGAGCATCCAAGATTGAAATCCAATGCGCCAATGTTCTTGGCAAGACCTAATTTGTCTTGTAAAATACAGGCTGTCGTGGGTAAAAAATAATCGGGACTCTGCGTGCAGAATAAAATAAAATCTACTTTGCTTTTGTCGTATTTTTTGAAAAGTTTCTCACAAGCCTGAACTGCCAAATCCAAAGCCGTCTCAGACTCATCAGCAATATGTCTGGACTCTACACCAATCTTTGCCTTGATTTTTTCGGCGCTCCATTCCGGAAACTCTTTCGAAATATCCTCGTTGGTTAATATATTTTTGGGCAAATAATACTCTATTGCTGCAATATTAATCATTATACTCTTTCCTAAATTTTTGCAAAGATAAGCATCTTAAAAATAAATATTAGGATATGAATAGTTTTTGAATGATTAAAATTAATAAATCATTCTCTTATTTTACTGGTTTGTAATGGTGAGGCAAGTTTTCGTGGATGTATTTATCAAGCTGCGGTCTGTTTTTTTCCAGTTCGCGGGGATATATAACGTTATTCTGCAGTGCTTTGTCTCCATATTCTTCTATAGTACATATATATTTTGCAGGAGTTCCTGCAAACACTGTGTTGTCTGGCATAGAGGAGTTAAGAACCGATCCTGCTCCCAGAATACAATTGTTACCCATCTGAGCTCCCGGAAGGAAGATGCAGTTATTGCCAACAAAGCAATTATTGCCGATTTTTATTCTTCCAAAATTTCTTGCATCAGCATATTTTTCCATACTGCGTATGACATACATTGCACCGTCGTGATTGATGAATGTACAACCTGCGGTAATCTTTGTGTGATCTCCAATTTCTATCAAATAAGGTTCTGAACCGAAAGCAGGAGCTTCTATGAAAATGACATTTTTTCCCACTTTCATGCCGCGTGATTTACAAATCTCTATATAAGCATTTTTATAGATGTCTTCCCAAACAGTATGGATTTTTAGAATGATTCTGTAAATGAAATTCATTAGTTATTTTCCAGCTAAATTAATCAAGATATTTTCTACGGCATCAAAAATCTTCTGATTGTCAAATTGCTTTTCAGAATTTTTTAAATTGTCCTTTAAGCTGTTAATCAGGTTTTTATTGGTCATAAATTCTTTCATTGCATTGTAAATCTCCTCCGAATCATAATTGATAAGGAGTCCGTTCTCCTTATGGATTATCATTTCCGGAATGCCACCAACAGCAGTCGAAATAATAGGTTTCTGGAGAATGAGAGTGTCTGCAATAATCAAAGGCCAGCCTTCTGATTCGGACGGCATAATGAAAAAGTCTGCATTTTTTACATAAGGATAAGGATTGAGCAAAGATCCCATTAGAATAAAAGATTGGTCTACACCTAATTCTTTTGCAAGATTTTCAAGGTTTTCTTTTTCTTCGCCGTCACCAATAATAATAATTTTGTGAGAGAATCCGTCTCTAATCAATTGAGAGTGGACTTCAATCAGTTTTTTATACCCTTTTCTGGAATGCAATCTTCCAACAGAAACAAAAACAGGATCAGAAGTCTTAAAGTCCGGAACAAATTCTGTCGCTTTTTGCTTAATCTCTTGGATTGGAATTGCATTAAGAATGACTTTATTTTCAGGCAAATCAAGGTTAGGATAAGTTGCTTCTAAAATATCTTTGGTCTGTTGTGATCCAAAAATGAAATAATCAAACTTTGGGATCTGACTCAAGATTTTTGGAACAAGAGGTTGTAATTTTGGAAAAGTGATGTCTGAATGGAACCATCCTATCTTTTTCGATCTGTGATTTGAACTCCCCAGAACAGGAGCAAAATCTGAATAAGTTGATGCGATTTCTACATCAAATTTTTCATTCAGATAAATTTTGTCAACCCAAGTCGGAAATTTTTCAAAGAATTTAATCTTTAAACTTCTTAATGAAAGTTGAATCTTATGGATCGAAGGGTTAGTCGAAAAGTCTTCTCTCCCTTTATTCATTTTAATATAACGAATATGAGAAGGAACTTTGTCACGCAGTTCGCCCTGATAAAGGCTAACGATATAGGTAATGTCAAACTTGTTTTTATCAAGATTTTCCAGAAGGCTCAGAATAACTTTTTCTACGCCTCCTATTTCCATTGAGCGGTGTCGGAAAAGGATTTTGATTTTTCGATGCATTTGTATTTTTCAAAAAAAATTCTCAAAAAACAAATATAAGCATTGTTTGTGCAATTCTTTTGTATTTTTGCAACTCAAAACATATTTGTATGAGTAAAATCTCCGAAATTGCATCTACTTTCTTTGCGTATCTGAAACGCCCGGATCTTTATCCTGAACTTAGAAGAAAAATCTGGAAAAATATATTCAATAGATCTTCTGCTTTACGAGGTAAGGAAGATGCAGAAAAGTGGTGTGCATCCTTGGCCATCTCGGAAAAAGATTTTATAGAAAATGTTTTGAAGACATCTTTTATCCCGTTTGAGAAGCTATTTCCTCAGGAGTTTGCAGATGCGCTTCAGGTTCAGGCAAAAGCACCTGTGAAATTAGGAGGAGCAGGATCTTTAAGTGTTATCTATTATATTAATGAATTTACCAATGCTCAGAAAACTGTTGAAACAGGTGTAGCTTATGGCTGGTCATCTTTTGCAGCTTTGGCCTCATTGGTTCACAGAAACGGAACACTTTACAGTTCGGACATGCCGTATTTACTGCAAAATCAAAGTGAAGATTTCGTAGGTTGCGTCATTCCGCAGAAGTATAGAAATAATTGGGATCTTTATCGTTATGCGGATAAAGAATCCTTACCTAAAATTTTCGGTAAAGCCAATTCTTTTGATGTGGTTCATTACGATAGTGATAAATCTTATAATGGCAGAATTTGGGCTTACAATCTATTATTCAGTAAGGTAAGAAAAGGTGGGATTTTTATGAGCGATGATATTGGAGATAATGCTGCTTTTAAAGATTTTTGTGAGTCGAAGAATCTGCAGCCTTACATTGTAGAATTTGATGGTAAATATGCGGGTCTTATTATAAAAGACTAGATCTAAAATAAAAAACTCCGAAAATTACTTCAGAGTTTTTTTATTCTGTCTGGCAGCCCATATTTTCATACTGTTTCCGGAATTGGTCTGCCCATTTTTGGAATTCTGGAAATTTGATTTTATCAGCAACAAATTTCTTAAAGTAATTCAAAGAGAAGTCTTTAGGGAAATTTTCCATAGCATCAAATTCACCTCTCAGCCAAGCTTCATTGATTAAATGATTGAATAGGTTGACATCAAAATCGAAACCATATTCGTGATAGGAATTAGTAGCGGATGATTGGAAAGTGGTTTTCATCGATTCTGTTTTCAGCCTTGAAATAAAATTTGGGTTTTGTTGATGTTTTTTATAAAAAACAGATGCATTCGCTAATTGTTTTTTTTCGTCAACTTTTCCATCCATATTTTTCCATATTTCTAACCAATAGTCTTTTTTGTAAAACCCCATCAATATGGAGTTAAGTGACCAATATTTTAACGGTGTCAGATTATCTACGATTTTTAATTTGTAAAGAATTGTGAAAAATTTGTACTGATTATGAAAAAAAGCTTCCATTAACTTTTTGTTTAACAGCAAAAGATCCTTCGGTTTTGCAGATTCAATCTCATTTGAAATGGATTTTAAAATCAGATCTTTTCTTTCATTTTCATTACCAAGCCAACCTAACTTAAGCAGATGGATATCAAATTCTCGGGCTTGTTGTTGTAACGCCTCTAGATTTACAGGTTTTGTGAACCACACGTCATCCTCTGTTACAATGACGTAGTCTGAAGCATTTTTAACATTCTCGTACCAGAATTTGGTGGGAATTTTTATACCATTAATAGGCTTGCCGGAAAGTAAATTCTCTCCAATAGCATTAACTTTTTTATCATAATTGTCCGATAAAAGAATCTCGACATCAGGATGCCTTTTGCGAATCTGATCTAAAAATTTTGCAGGTGTTCCATCATCCAAAATTTTAATTTTGAAATCTCCGGACACATATTTTTCGATGGAAGAGATACATCTGTCCAAATAAAATGGACGGTTGAAAGACTTAATAATTATATCCATTACTGCAGCTTTCTTTGGATTTTTTTAAAAAAAGTGTTTTGATTCTTAAAAATGAACTCTGGCAGGTCATTTATATCCTGAATATTTTTACCATATAATCTTCCAATATTTCTTCTTTTTGCTGTGTCTAGAATTACTTGTTGCCAGTTTTCATTCAGTTTACCTTTTTTGGATTTTTCCTGTGAAACACCTTTTTCGTGCAATCTATAATAATATAAAGCCTCATTAATGAAAGTGAAATTGCCAATCTCATATAATTTTAAGTACAAATCCTGATCAACGGCTGAAGTGAGTTCCGGATTGATTCCTGATGTTTTGTTATAAGCAGATTTTTTAAAAGTAAAAAAGTGATTAGCTTCTAAGAAAATATTGAAAAATTTCTGATCACCATTTTTAATGGCTCTTGATTGTGGGAAAAGTTTTAAATGATTAAGATTACTATCGCACAACAAAAGCCTAGAATAGGTTACTACATTTTTTTCTGTATGATTTTTCATACTTCTTTCTATTGCATTTTCAGATATTGCATCATCGGGATCAACAAAACCACAAATCTCTCCTTTTGCTAAATCTATACAACGTTTTTTTGTAAATCCCACACCTTGGTTTTTGTCATTTCTATATAGACGAAACCTTGAATCATCTCTCGTGAGTTCTTTTATTTTTTCAAAAGAGTCATTGGTAGAACAATCATCTACCAAAACGACTTCAAAATCTTTGCAAGTCTGGAGCGTAAGACTTTTGTAACAATCTTTGAAATATTCAAAATTATTGTAGTGCGCAATTAAAACAGAGAAAGTTTTCATCATTTAATAATATGCTCAAAATTAACAAAATAATCTTAGATTTGTGTCTTAATATTGCTATATGTGCGGAATTGCAGGGATTGTTAGGAAAAATATTCTTGAAGAAAATTTTTATAAAAAGACTCTGAAAAATATGACCGATTCTATCATCCATCGGGGTCCGGATGATGAAGGTCAAGAGTATTTTCAAAACTGTTTTTTAGGTTTCAGAAGATTAGCTATTGTTGATCTTTCCAAAGATGGTCATCAACCAATGTATTCTAATACAAAGAATGAATGTATTGCCTTCAATGGTGAAATCTACGGCTACCGCGAACTGAAAAAAAATTTATCAGAATATCCTTTTCAAAGCAATACCGATACAGAAGTTATTCTGTCTTTATATCAAAAGCATGGTTCCGAGCTTCCTAAGCATCTCAATGGGATGTTTGCAGTTGCAATCTGGGATGAAAAAAATCAAAAGCTGTTTTGTGCAAGAGACCGTTTTGGAGAAAAGCCTTTTTATTATGCTATTGGAAAGAATGGAGAATTCATTTTTGCTTCTGAAATCAAAGCCATTCTTGCGTCGGGATTGGTTGATGAAGAGCTGAATAGTGAAGCCCTCTATCATTTTTTGAGGCATATGTATGTCGACAGCCAGCAAAGCATCTATAAAAATATCAAAGTTTTACCTCCTGCCCATCAGCTTATTTATAATGACGGAGAAATTAAGATTTCTCAATATTGGAATTTTCCAAATAATGAATTGCAAATCTCCGAAGAAGAGGCTATTGCTAAGTTTAAAAATTTAGTTGAACGTTCTGTTGAAAAACAGTTAGTTGCAGATGTAAAAGTTGGCGCTTTTCTCAGTGGAGGTTTAGATTCTGGAACTTTGGTTGCCCTTTCTTCACAGAAAAATCAAAACTTGATAACGTTAGGCTTTCAATATGAAGGTGATTGGGACGAAATGCCAGATGCAAGAAGTATTGCTGAGAAGTATAAAACGGCTCATAAAGAAGTTGCACTTCAAAATTCTGAAATCTCCACAACTTTGGTTGAAGTTCTTAAAAATATGGATGAACCAATTGCAGATACTGCAATTTTGGCTACCTATACTATCTGCAAAGAGGCGGCAAAAAATATGACTGTTGTAATTACAGGTAACGCCGGGGACGAATTATTTGGTGGTTACGGATGGTATCAAAAAGAAAAAGAAATTCTAGAAAAAGGTAGCGCAAATTCTGCTTTTTTACCAATGTATAAAATCGGTTCTACAATCAGCGGGAAGTTAGGTTTAGAAAAGTCCAGACAATATTTTCTGGATAAAATTTTCAGAGCCAAATTCCCTGATATCGTGGCTTATCAAAAAGGAAAGGTTCATAACAATTTTTCTAAGGAAGAAACCTCATTATTGCTCAAGATCGATTCAGATTATGAGCATCAGTATCCATTTGAACTAGATAAAAATAACCTGAACACCTGCATGAAAATGGATCTTACAAATGTCATCTCCGGAGATTATCTTGTAAAAGATGACCGTATTGCCATGATGCATTCCATCGAACTGCGAACGCCTTTTTTAGATAAAGAATTAGTTGAATTTTGCTCTGCACTTCCTGCAAAATATAAAGTTAATTCCAGTCAAACAAAAATGATATTAAGAAAAGCATTTGGTAACTTATTGACTTCAAATATTCTGAATAAAAAAAAGCAGGGATTCGGAGCTCCAATTGTAGATTGGCTAAAAATCTCTGAAATGGAAAAATTGACAACAGAAATTCTCAAAAATCCATCTTCAAAAATATTTACCAAATTAAATTTTAGTGAAGTTCAGAGGCAGTTGAACTACAATTACAAACATTGGTCGTTATTGGTTTTAGGAATCTGGATGGAGGAGCATTTATAATTTGACTATAGTTCGGATTGCTTTTTCAATTTCTTCGATGTGTTTTTTCATCGAAAAATTTTCGAGAATAAATTGTCTGCCATTTTGCCCAAATTCTTCGATAAGTTCCGGAGAACGCAAAAGTTCTTCCATTCTATTTCCCATTTCTTCCCAGTCATTTTCATCCACAAGATAACCGGTTTTTCCATCGATTACTGTATCAACAATCCCTCCGTGTTTTGTTGAAACTATCGGAAGTCCTGCTGCAGAAGCCTCCAATATTGCTACTGGTGTACCTTCTGCATCCCCAATAGAAGTTGTGACAGAGTGCTGGATAAAGATGGCACTTTTGGAAAGCAAATTAATTTGTTCTTCAGGTGAAATCCAACCTACAAATTCTACTGAATCCTGAATACTCAGTTGATCAACGAGATTTTTTGTGTCTTCAAAAAGTTCACCGTCACCAGCAAAAGTAAGTTTTGCATTAGGGAAGTTTTTTAAAACTTTATGAAATGCTTTAATTGTTGAAAGGGGAGACTTCATCTCTGCAAATCTACCTATCGCAATGAATCTTTTCGATGAATAATCTGGATTGATCTCGAAAAACTCATCTCTAGCACCAAGAGGAGAGAATATAATTTGACTGTCTAAGAAGCCAACATTCTTCAGCTTAGGAATCATATTTTTTGCAACGGGTACAACAATAGATTTATAGTTGGCCAATTTTCTATATTCCTGGTGGTTTTTTTCTACAACTGCATCCTGATGGATTTCATATCCCAAAACATTAGCAACAATAGGAATATTCAATTCCTTACATGCTTCTCTTATTGCTGATCCGGTATTCATAAATTCAGCTAAGACACAATTTACTTTCTCTTTTTGTAGAATCTTCTTGAACCTGTTTTTGATCAACTTATCCAGTTTTGTCTGATTTTTTAGTGATAACAAGGAATACCAATATCTAAGAATTTTTTGTTGTTTCTGAGATGTCCCCATATAAAAATAAGGAATAAAACCTCCGAAAAGCACTATTTTTGCAAAAGGTAAATATTCTATATAATTTCTGCTAAAGGTTCCCATTGGTTTCAATCTCCCGTTTGTTGCAATGGCAATTTTTATTCTCTTATCCATTAGAAAAATTTGCGTTTATAATAAATGAAACTCTCTTTTAATGAAAAAAGGATATTGAAAAAATAGTTTTCTCTTTTCAGCAATTCTTCCAGTTTTTTTTTGTTATTATAGATTTGATTTTCAAGATTATTTAAAACATTATTCCTTTCGGAAAAATATTCTGTTAACAAGAATAACATTTCATTTGTAGTTTCTAGCTGTTTTGTTTTGGAAAGAGATGACTGTATCCCAACACCTTCTCTATAAACTGCAAAAATATTTGGGAAATAAATAATATTACCTTTTTCTGCCAATAGCATCCATAGTGGATAATCACCAATTTTAGAAGTCATTACTGTGGTATCATAGTGAACTAGATTATTTCTAAATACTACACTCGGTGTATTGATATAATTAATCTTTGAAAGGTTTTCTATATTACTAATGGTTACTTCATTTTTACCTTCATGATGAGGTAATATGATTTCTTCATCATTCCTAAGGTATTTCACCCTATGATATGAAAGAGAGATTTCCGGATTTTTTTCTAAAAAATCAACTTGAAACTGTAACTTATTACTATCTATCCAATAGTCATCTCCCTCACATACGGCGATATATTTTCCTTTTGCTTTATTCAAAGAATCTTGAAAATTAAGAATAGGACCAAGGTTTTCTATATGCTTTATATATTTTACAGAAATATTGGCTGGAGCAGATGGAACTATTCTATTAATAATTTCATCGGTATTATCTGGTGAGGCATCATTAGAAATAATCAATTCTACAGGAAAATTGGTTTTTTGCAAAAAAACACCTTCAATTGCTTTGGAAATATAACGTTCTTGGCCATAAGTAATCATTATGACACTAAGCATTGGTGAATTATTTTTCATGGGCAATAGTAGATAACTCGATTATATTTTTGATTATCATATTAGCCGGAATATCTTTATGAATAAGGCAACCTGCACCAATAATACAGTTATCACCAATCGTAACACCTTTCAGAACTGTGACATTACTCCCCAACCAACAGTTCTTACCGATTTTTATAGGAGAAGATTTGAATTTGCGATGTTCAACAACTTTCCCATTATATTCGTGGTTGTGATCGTAGAGTTTTACGCCTTCGCCAAACAAAGTGTTTTCCCCGATTTCTATTCTTTCTATAGCATTAATAGAACAATAATTATTCATAAAAACATTCTCTTCCAGAATAACTGTCGCGTTTTCTCCCAATACAAAATTGCAATAGTTTCTAAGATTAACCCGACTGCCAATCAACAAAGAAGCAGACGGATGAATAGAAAAATGAGAATAATTCCCAATTCTGAATGCGTTCCCAATTTTGGAATTTTTGTTTTTTCGGACGACCTCGAGAGAATTCTCTTTCAGTATTTTAAAAATAATTTTGGAAAATAAGCCCATTGTGTTTCTATTAATGCAAAGATACTGTTATGCCAGATTTTTATTTCTATTTTTGCCTAAATTTAATAAAATTAAAATACACCTGATGAGTCCGCTTGTTACAATCGTAATTCCTGTCTATAAAGTTGAACAATTCATTGAAAGATGTTTGCAGTCGGTTGTTAATCAGACCTACAAAAGTATTGAATGCATCTTGGTGAATGATGTAACACCAGATTCGTCTATGGAAATTGCTGAGAGATTTATTCAGAGAAATCCGGATTATGATTTTATTATTTTCAATCAGCCAACCAACCAAGGTTTATCTATGGCTAGAAATGCGGGAATAGATCTGGCAAAAGGAAAGTATATTTATTTTCTGGATAGTGATGACGAGATCACAGATTATGCGATTGAACATCTTGTAAAGCTTGCAGAAGAAACCAATGCAGAAATGGTTTTGGGACAAAGTGTCTGTATCAATGAAGAAGAAAACTGGAAAAGAAATTATTTCCCAATCGAATCTAAAATAGATATTCTGGAGGGTAACAAAGAAATTGTCTGGAACTTTGTGAAAGGACAATATCCTGTAATGGCTTGTGATAAGCTTGTAAGAATGGATTTTTTAATGAAACATCAATTGTATTTTGTGAAAGATCTCTTTTCTCAGGATGTTCTTTGGAGTTTCCAGAGTATGCTGAAGTTTGAAAAAATTGCGTTCCTTAGAGAGAATACTTATCTATATTATTTCCACGGCGCTTCAATTATTCATAATAGGGGGGAGAAGCATTTTGGGAATTGGATTACGATTGCGTCTTATATGGACAAGGCTTATCGTGAAGAGAAAGATGCTTACAACAAGAAATTAATTTTGGAATATCTGGTTGATTTTAAAGCAACAACTTTACAAATGAATTGGAAAGCGCAGAAAAATGAAAAGCTATGGAAAAGAAGCTACAAAGCTTATAATCAAATGAAATCTTTGAGTGTTACAGATTATTTCTCTTCAAATTATTCTGCAAAACTAAAAAAGCAGGACTTATTTTATCGCCTGCCTTTGTTTGTCGGATATAACTTTTTCCGATGGAGATTTGACCGCTGATTACAGTCTTTTTACGCCATCTTCTTTTGCCAAAATTCCTTTTACATCATAAATAATTCCTTTTTCGGATAGAAGATTTTTGATGTTAAGATCTTCGAATTCTTTATGAGAAACTGCTAAAACTACAGCATCATATTTTTTGAAAGGTGTTTTTGTGGAAGTTTCCAAACCATATTCATGCTTGACTTCTTCCGGATTAGCCCAAGGATCATAAATTGAAACATTGATTCCATAATCCTCAAGATTTTTGACAACATCTACGACCTTTGTGTTTCTAACATCAGGACAATTTTCTTTGAAGGTAAAGCCTAAAACCAAAACATCAGAACCATTAACTTTTAGATCCTGCCTTAGCATTTGCTTCACCGTTTCACTGGCTACGTATTGTCCCATAGAATCATTCATTCTACGTCCAGCTAAAATAATTTCCGGATGATAACCAAATTCCTGAGCTTTCTGAGCCAAATAATAAGGATCTACACCAATACAGTGCCCACCAACTAAACCTGGTTTGAATGGTAAGAAATTCCATTTTGTGCCGGCAGCAGTTAAAACATCGTGCGTATCAATTCCCATCAAGTTGAAAATCTTTGCCAATTCGTTAACGAATGCGATGTTAATATCTCTTTGAGAATTTTCTATCACCTTAGCCGCTTCTGCAACTTTAATCGTTGGCGCCAAATGAGTTCCTGCAATAATCACCGATTTGTAAAGATCATCTACGATTTTTCCGATTTCCGGAGTAGAGCCGGCAGTTACTTTTAATATTTTTTCAACGGTATGAAGTTTATCGCCTGGATTGATTCTTTCCGGTGAATAACCCGCAAAGAAATCAATATTGAATTTCAATCCCGAATTTTTTTCCAACACAGGAATACACTCTTCCTCTGTTACACCAGGATAAACTGTCGATTCATAAATTACAATGTCACCTTTTTTAAGCACTTTAGCAACTGTTTCACTGGCTTTGTAAAGTGGCGTAAGATCCGGACGATTATTTTTGTCAACAGGCGTCGGGACGGTTACAACATAAATGTTAGAATCTGCAATATCTTCAAATTTATTGGAACAGAATAATCCTGTTTCTCCAAAATTTGGATTGTTTGGAACCAATGCAGATTTCAACAAATCATCTTCGACTTCCAACGTATCATCTTTTCCTGCGTTGAGATCTGCAATTCTTTTTTCATTAATATCAAATCCTACAACAGGATATTTTGTAGAAAATAATCTTGCTAAGGGCAGACCTACATAACCAAGACCTATGATTGTAATTTTATGATTCATTGTTTTATTTAAGATTGTTCCAGTACCATTTTACAGCTTCTTTCAAACCTTCTTTCATAGAGTGTTTTGGCTGATATTCTAATAAATTTTTTGCTTTGTCGATACTCGCAAGAGAATGCGGAACATCACCTTTTCTATAATCGCCGTAGATAACTTCTACTTCTGCAATTTTAGGGTCGAAATCGGATAGGTATTCTTTTAGATTACTTACAAGATCATTGAGAGTTGTTCTTTCTCCGAAAGCTGTATTGTAAACTTGATTTACAGATTCTGAGTTGTCGGAAGTTAAAGCCAAAAGATTCATCAAAATAACATTGTCGATGTAAGTAAAATCTCTTGAGTATTCTCCACCGCCGTTGATAACAGGAGATTCGTGATTCATCAATTGCATTACGAATTTTGGAATAACAGCTGCATAAGCGCCGTTTGGATTTTGCTTTCTTCCAAATACATTGAAATATCTCAAACCAATGGTGTCAAAATCATAAGTTCTTTTGAAAACATCAGCATATAATTCGTTGACATATTTTGTAATCGCATAAGGCGACAATGGTTTTCCAATTTTATCTTCAACTTTTGGAAGACTTTCAGAATCGCCATAAGTTGATGAACTTGCAGCATAAACAAATCTTTTAACGTTGGCATCTCTAGCTGCTACAAGCATATTAAGAAATCCACCCACATTCACGTCATTACTTGTAATGGGGTCATTGATTGATCTTGGAACAGAACCAAGCGCTGCTTCGTGCAATACAAAATCCTGGTTTTCACAAGCTTTTTTACAATCTTCCAAATTGCGGATATCGCCTTCAATTAATTTAAAATTCGAATGGTCTTTTATGGATTCCAGATTTTCTCTGAAACCTGTGGAGAAGTTGTCAAGGCAAGTTACATTTGCGCCTAGACTTATAAGTTCTTCACAAAGATTGGAACCAATAAAACCAGCTCCGCCTGTGACTAAAATATTTTTACTATTAAGTTTATCTTTAAAATCGTTCATAGTTTAAGAGTAATATTTCTCTAAGATTCGGCAAAGATAAGATTCTTTGTTATTAAGATTGTTAATTCTAAAATAATCTTCAACATCGGGAATGTTAATATCATAACCAGAGCCGTTTTTGATAAGATTAAGATGAATCTTAGTGTCGTAAAAACGTTCAATGATTTCTAATATTTCAATGATGGTATAATTTTGAACATAAGCCACATTCACTATTTTATTGAACTCTGATTTTTCAATTAATTGAAAAGTAATGTTCTTAATATCTTCTGCATCAACTAAATTTCTTGTTGCTTTTGTATGAACATTAATCGTTTCATTATTATTGATGGAACGGATAAGATAATTCATTAATAAGTTAGGATTACCACCTTTTCCAACGGCATTACTTACTCTTAGAATCAAATATTTTTCGCAGGAACTTTTGATTAATTGTTCCATTTTGAGTTTATGAAGAACATAATCACTTCCTGTTTTGGAGGAATCGTAAACGCTACATGTTGAGAAATAAATGAATAACTTTTTGGGGTATTCCGATATTGTTTTTCTGATGAGGTTTTCTTCTCTCAGAAATTCTTTCGGACGATCTTCTAACGAATTAGAAACTCCAGATGCAAAGAAAATAGTATTCTTATAATCATTTTCTTTGAATAAAGAAGCTATTAGACCGTTGCCTACAATCATTTTGTAAAGTGTTTTTTTTGTTGAATTTGCTTTTAAGCAAGTGATTAAGATTATGATCTTAAGATATTTTGAAAATTTTTCAGAACCTCTCTCCGATAAGTGAATCAAATCTGAAAAGTAAGTTTTGTTATAGCTAAAATATGTAAAATCTATGAAATCAATATTACAATAGTTATATTCATAATACTTTTTAAAAGTTGGGTGTTATAATCTGAAAAATTATTTGCGTTTGAATTTTTGGGAAAATTAGTTAAAATTAATTTTATTTTATTGATCCCCACAAAATTTTACAACCTTAATATGTTTTTTTACAATCTTTGTATTTATTGAATTCTTGCCAGTTGAGTCGCTTAACAATACAATATTATTCTTTTTACTCCTGGCTTTTGTCAGCCAATACAAAGCAAAAACTAGGGGTAAAATATCGCAAAACTAACAGAATTAAATAGCATAAATTAGTCCTCCAACACTTTTTTGATATGCTCAATGGTAACTTTATTATCCATCCATTGCAGATAATCAGATTTAACTCTTGAGGCTAATGACTGCAAAAGTTTACGATTATCATATAGACTGATAATTTGATTTTCTATTTCTCTAATATCACGATTAATGAGAAAGCCGTTTTCAGCATTTTTTATTCCCATCAATGGCAAGCCAACTTTTGTAGATATACTAGGAACTCCGGACAAGCTCGCTTCACCATACATAGATGGGCCGGAATCTGCGTCAGAAGCAATAATAATAAGATCTACATCTTTGTAAAAAGTGAATAGTTCTGTGTATGGACCAGAGAATTTGGTTTTTAATCTGATATCTCTTCCTGTTTTTTTTACATTTTCTATAGCAGGAACAATATATTCTTCAAAACCTTTCATGCTCCTCGTAGGGTTTCCTGTCCAGCCTATAGTTAGAAAATCATTTTTGCCTACATTTTTGTTTTCAACGAAGTTTTCTTGACCATAAATACCGTAAACAAAATCAACTTTATTAGTCAATTTTTTATATCGTGGCAAAAGATTGCCACCACCCACGATGAGTCTATCATAAGGTTTAATATATTTTTTAAAAAATTCTTCCAGATTCAGTAGGTTTCTATCAATATCATTTTTTACATCATTGTTAGGACCTTCGTGAGGAAATTTGTCTGTAAAGATGCCAACAATATTTTTATCAGCAGTAAAAGGGAATTCTGCCATATACTGGAAATAATAAGCCATTTCGACTTTAATATCAAAATTCTTTCTGGTTGTCAATTCTTTTGTAAGATCTGTTTTATATTTATAAACTTTATCATTAATATATCTCGGATAATAATATTTTGCACTTTTGTGAATGAAGTGCACAGATTCATTTTTATTGAGAAATTTAAAAAACCATAACTTAATAAGACTTTTAATATTATAAGTTATTCGGAATATTAAGCTTTTAGAATTATTTTTTTTGATGGAATAATCATCATCATAAGCTATAAAACAGTCATAATCTTTTAGTAAAAAAGGCAGCCAGGCTTTTATCATAAACTCGTATGCCCAATCTGGTCTGTCCGCAATGAAAAGCAATGTTTTTTTCATTATTGTAATCTTACATTATAAAATTGAGCAACGGAAGGATGGCCAACATGAAGTATAACCTCATTTCCTAAGCCTTCATTACCACGACAAACACAAAATTCTTTTGGAAGTAAATATGGATAGTTGCCAGTTTTCCATGCTGCTTTCCACATCACAATTGATGCACGAGAAGGTTCCTTTTCCATTATTTCACAACAATTTTGATAAAATATTTTTCCCACTTCTGATTTTTTAGAAAGAGTCATCGGCGTAATATTACTAGTTGTTCCAAAACCTTTACTTTCATCAGTTATAGGAATTGTATCAAGAGATGTTTCGATTTCAAAATTCATACTCTGGGCGGAACTGTTTGGAACACAGAAGCCAAATTTCTCTGTCAGATAAATCAGGCTGTAAACATTGTCATTCAAAACATACATATCAGAATCAATGGAAATTGCAATATCAGCTTCTGATTCCAGCATCCCTTTGAATTTGTAATAATCTGCCAAATGATAAAAATGTCTTTTCAGATTTTTTTTATCCTGCAGAACAGGATTTTCAATTTTTTTCAGATTGATACCTTCTATTTTCAAATCAAAATCTGAGTAAACCGTATATTTTGCATTAGGAAAATATTTTTTCAATGTGCTGAGACTTGGGTCTAATCTTAATTGCTGACTGAGATCTGCACCACCTGCGTTCACTCTTTCTTCATTAAACTCACTAAAAATGAATTCAATTGATAATCCTGATAAAAATTGATTTAGTTTTTCATCATTGATTTTGAATGGTTTGAGGTTTGTCAAATTTTTCTCAGAAAAGTTTTGTTTTGGCAACTCTTTTTGGGTTTTCTTTCTTCCCAACAAAACAGCAGTCGCTTCTCTTACTCTCCATATTAATGTTCCTAGCATTTGTAGATTTTAAAAAATAATTCAATTTCCATAATAGGAAATACTAACTTTCAACACTCTTTTTAATTTTTGCAGGTACCCCGGCAGCCATCGAATTTTCCGGAACGTTATTTCTGACAACCGCTCCGGAAGCTATAACCGAATAATCTCCAATCTCCACATCAGGAAAAATAATAGCGCCAGCTCCAATTTTTACAAACTTTCCAATTTTACATCTCCCTAACAAAGTTGCGCCAGGAGAAATTTCACAAAACTCTCCAATCGTCACATCGTGAGTAATGATAGAATTATAGTAAACAATGGTTCCTCTTCCAATTTGTACATCATTGGAAATTCTTACACCTCCTAAAATATTAGAACCATCTCCAATTTCAACACCGAAGCTTCCTATTTCTGCAAAATTACTAATAGATGATATCAATGTTCCGCCAAGATTTTGGAATTTTTCAGTCAGTTGATATCGTAATTGGGGATTTCCAATTCCTATAACAAATTCAGTTGAGGTTTTTTCAAAAAGTTCTTTAGCTTCTTGTTCGCTTTTCAAAACTTTAAATTGATTGTAAAGAAAATCAGGAATATCCGAGGATACATCATCATAGAAATGTAAGTTTTCTGTTTCATCTTTTTGATGAAAAATCTCCAAAACTTCTTTGGCGAAACCTTTTGCTCCTACAATCAACATATTTTAATTGTTTTGAATTCTTAGCATCAACCTAGAAATCATATCTACTTCCTCCAAAGTCAAATCGACATAAAGCGGAAGACAAAGCACACGTTTTGCAATATCTTCTGTAATTGGCAGATTGCTTTCAGATTTTACATAAGGTAAAGAATTGGCAAGCGAAGGATAAAAATATCGTCTTGTATAAATCTCATGGAGCTTAAGATGTTCAATGATTTTCAACATCAGTTCTTCACTCTCAAAAACGATGGGGTAGTAAGAGAAATTATTTTCAGAATCAGAATGCCAAACAGGTCTTACAGCTTTTAGATTATGTAATTTTTCATCATATCTTTCTGTAATTTCCTTTCTTTTTTTATGAATAGAGTCAATGTATTTCAAATTTGCCAATCCCATTGCAGCATGAAATTCTGAGTTTTTTCCGTTAAGTCCAAGTTCTGCAAAATTCTCAGGCCCGTCAAATCCAAAATTTCTAATATATGCTAGTTTTTTTAGTAACTCGGGATTTTTTGTAATGACTAATCCACCTTCTATTGAGTGGTAAAGTTTGGTTGCATGAAGAGAACAAGTGGAAATATCGCCGTATTCAAAAATAGATTTTCCATTGATTTCTACTCCAAAAGCGTGCGCCGCATCATAAATCACTTTCAAGTTATTTTTCTTTGCTATTTCCTCAATCTTCACAACATCGCAAGGATTTCCATAAACGTGTGTTGCTAAAATTGCTGAAGTTTTATCAGTAATTGCAGCTTCAATCTTATCCGCATCAATATTTAATGAATCTTGGTTAATATCGACAAAAACAGGCTGGCAGTTTTCCCAAACAATAGAACTTGTAGTCGCAACAAAAGAAAAAGGTGTTGTGATAATTTCTCCTTTCAGGTTCAATGCTTTGATAGCCATTTGTATAGCAACTGTTCCATTAGTCACAAATAGTAAATGACTGACTTTCAAAAATTCCTTTAGTTTCAGTTCGAGGTCATTGGCAAGCGGACCCATATTGGTAAGCCATTGTCTTTTCCAAATCCCTTCCAAATAATATTGATAAACTTGTTGGGGCGGTAAAAATGGTTTCGTTACTGGAATCATTGTGCTTTAAAATAAAAAATAGTTTAAATATTTATGTAAAAGTACAAAGATATTTGTCTGTTTGAAACAAATAATCCTTCAAATTTTATTATTTGATAAAGTATTTTTTTGTGTTTCTTAAATATTAATAAATTTGTAGAAATGAAAACGTTTTTAACCATTTTTACTCCTACTTATAACAGAGCTTATATTCTTCCAAAATTATATGAAAGTTTAAAGACTCAGACCAATAAAAATTTTGTTTGGCACATTGTAGATGATGGTTCTTCCGATGAAACAAAAATGTTGGTACAAAATTTCCAAAATGAAGATCAGATAGAGATACAATATTTTTTTCAGGAAAATATGGGGAAACATTTTGCAGTTAATCAGGGGCTGAAAAAAACAGAAACTGAATTTTTCTGCGTTATTGATAGTGATGATTATTTAGCTGAAAATGCGGTTGAAGAGATGGAATCACTTTCTCATAAAATAAAAAAAAATGATCAAATTGCTGGCTTTACTTTCATAAGGTTTTCTGAAAAAATAAATTATGATAAAGCAAAATATGGAAAGAATGAGTGGATCTCTTCTAGGAGAATAAATTATGAATGGGAATTTCCTGGTGAAATGATATTTTGCATCAAAACAAATGTTCACCAACAATTCTATTTCCCCGAATTTGAAGGTGAAAAGTTCTGCCCAGAATCATTAATTCTCAGGAGAATAGAAAGGCAATTTAAAATATTAGTAACAGATAAAGTTCTGGCTTTTGGTGATTATCTTGAAGATGGCTTAATGAACAACTACTATCAACTTCTTCTGAAAAGCCCCAAAAGTTCTCTACTGAATATCAAAGAACGTTTTCAAGATGAAATATCTCCAGAAGAAAAGTCCAATCTTGTAAAAACCTACTGGGATATTGCCTCAAAAACCAAGCAGCCATTTTTCACGAAGTTTTTTGGTATCAATCCTTTTCTTATTTTAAATTTTCTGATCAATAAAAAGCTAAAACATCAATGAAAAAAATATCTATTGTTATTCCTGTCTACAACGCTGAAGATTATATTCTTAGATGTCTGGATTCTATTAAAAATCAGAGCTACAAAAATTTTGAAATTATTCTTGTTAATGACAGAAGTTCTGATAATACATTAGATGTTTTGAATCGTTATAAGCTTATAAACAACGATTTAGATGTAAAAATATTTACAAATGAGAAAAACTCAGGTCCCAGTATTAGCAGAAATTTGGGAATCGAAATGTCAACAGGAGAATACCTGTTTTTTATAGATGCTGATGATGATTTGGTAGATTCTACCGCATTAGAAAGTCTTATTAATAAAACATACGATAAACCCGATATTGTAATGGGGGGAAATAATTTTTTTGTAGATGGTAAGTTGACAGTTAGCAACTATCACACGCTTAAAAATAAAAAAGAAACTTATATAAATAATGAAATTCTAAATGGTTTTTTCTCAACAGAATGGGCTTCTGTTGTTTGGAACAAATTATATGATATTCAGTTTGTAAAAAAAAACCATCTGAGATTTGCGGAAAGATTACTCCATGAGGACGAGTTATGGGTTTTTCAGGCATCTGCACTTGCGCAAAAAGTCAATTTTGTAAATAAAAAGACTTACAATTATTATTATTCTAATAAAGGTTCTATTACTGCAAATGTTGGTATCAAAAACCTGAATGATTATAAAGCAATTTTAAAAGAAAAACTAAAATTTTCCGAGGAGTACGATTTATATGATATTAATAATCAAACACAAAATTATGTCAAGAATTTTGCAAAAAGAATTTTATTAGCAAAAGTAGCATTGCTGGATTATAAAACCTTCCGAAGTTTTTATTCCGATCTTAAAGAAGATTTCAAAAACTATTTTCCTGCAAAAGAAGAGTTTAGTTTAAATTCTTTATTGGCATACTATCTTTATAAAATGAAGTTTGATAAGGACTTCTTCTTGTATGGTAAATTTCCAAAATATATCAATCCGCTTTTGAAAATCTAATCGATATATTTTCTCTCGTAATTTCTTTTGCGATAAATCAAATTGTAGATTTTGTCTTTGAAATTTCTCAGCATTGTTCCTGGTTTTCCGTTGTAGAATTTAGAGTATTCATCAAAATATTTTGCCATATTCTGGATTTCCTCAGAAACATTTTCGGCCAGATATTTTTTCTGCTCACTGAAACTCAAATCCGTATTGGTATTGCTGATTCCAGTTTTTTCGAAGATACTTATAAACTCGTTAATATACTTTTGAGAAATATTATGATGAATAAAAATATCCATCATAAAAGTCCAGTCAGAAGCAATTCTATTACCCTCATCATACATCCCATATTTTTCGAAAAGTTCTTTTTTGAAAAAAGCCGACTGATGGCAGATTGGTTCTTTCAAGAGTGACCCAACAGTTATTCGGGACGGTATTCTATATTCATATTTTTTACGGTTTTCCAGCTCATAATAAGCATTTCCGTAAATAATATCTTCGTTATTAAAATGAGGTACTATTTTTTCTAAAATTTCCGTTGAAGAAAAACGGTCACCACTATTCATAAAAATCAAATAATCTCCTTTTGAGTTGGTAATTCCTTTGTTCATTGCGTTATAAATTCCTTTGTCAGGTTCGCTGATCCAGAAATTAATTTGAGACGAATACGACTCTAATAATTCTTTGCTTCCATCATTAGAATTACCATCAATTATAACAAATTCAAAATCTTTCCAGGTTTGCGAAATGATACTTTTAATCGTTTCTTCCAAACCAGATTTGTTGTTATAAGCTACAGTTATGATAGAAATCAGAGGTTGATTTTGCATAGAATTATTATGAATATTTATAGAGACGGAGAGAAAAATCTCTCCGCTATTTTGTTTTTACATTATTTTCAAATCTTCCTGCATCATTTCTTTTACAAGACTGGCAAGATCATATTTTGGTTCCCAGCCAAGTTTTGTTTTTGATTTTGTAGGATCTCCAATTAATAAATCAACTTCTGTGGGTCTGTAATATTGAGGATCAATTTTCACAACAGTTTTACCAATTTCTAATTGATATTCCGGATTGTTACATTTTGCCACTTTTGCCACTTCATTTTCATTCTTTCCTTCAAATGTTAATTCTATTCCTGCTTCTGCAAAAGCCATTCTTACAAAATCTCTTACGTAAGTCGTTTTTCCTGTTGCAATTACATAATCTTCTGCTACATCCTGCTGCAGAATTCTCCACATCGCTTCAACATAATCTTTGGCGTGCCCCCAATCTCTTTGTGCATCAAGATTTCCAAGATAAAGAACTTCCTGTTTTCTTTTTGCGATTGCTGCGGTTGCCATCGTTATTTTTCTAGTTACAAAAGTTTCTCCTCTTCTTGGAGACTCGTGATTGAAAAGTATTCCGTTGCAAGCATACATATTATAGGCTTCACGATAATTTTTAGTAATCCAAAATCCGTAGATTTTCGCTACACCGTAAGGAGATCTTGGATAGAAAGGCGAATTCTCATCATAAAAACCAGCAGCATTTTTATTTTCTTCCAAACCACCATAAAGTTCTGATGTTGAAGCCTGATAGATTCTGGTTTTCTTTTCCAAACCAAGGATACGAACAGCTTCCAGAATTCTCAAAGTTCCTATTCCATCTACATTGGCCACATATTCCGGAGAGTCAAATGATACTTTCACGTGCGACATTGCACCAAGATTATAGATCTCGTCTGGCTGAACTTCTTGGATGATTCTAATGATGTTTGTAGAATCTGTCAAATCGCCGTAATGTAATTTGAAATTCACATGATTTTCGTGCTGATCTACATAAAGATGATCGATTCTCTGAGTATTGAATGAAGATGCTCTTCTTTTGATTCCGTGAACTTTATAGCCTTTTTCTAAAAGTAGTTCTGCCAAATAAGAACCATCTTGCCCTGTTACGCCTGTTATTAATGCCGTTTTCATCTATTTTGTTTTGTATTTGTAACCTCCTATTTCGTTAATTATTTTGTCTTTCGTAATCGTTTCTTCCGGATCATAGATGTGATAATAAGGAACTTCACCCATTACACTTGCCCATTGAGAAAATGTTGAAGGTGCACCTAAAAGATAATGTGCCTGAGACATTAGGTATTGATCTTCGATTGGTCCTTCTTTGGACTGAATTACATTTCCAAATTCTTGTATATATCGCTCCAAATCAAAATTTTCATCATTGGTACAAATCAGAAATTTATAATTTTCTTTCGGGAGGGATTTTAGAAATTCTTTTATTTTCTTAATGTAAAGATCATCATCAAAGAAAAATTTTCCTTCCATAAAGTCTTTATAATCGCCTCTCCTGATATGAATAATGATGATTTTTTCATCAGTATTATGCTGAAGATATTTTTGCCTCAAAGTATCTTTATCAACTTTTGGTTCAAACAGTTTTTGATAATGTCTGATATCTTCTTCTCTGTAAAGATCATTATTAAAAAACCAACCGTAGCAGAAATTGACCAAATAATCTTTTTTTACTAGCTCTCTATATTTTGGAATCTCTCTTTCGTCATTAAAGCCGATAATACAATTTGGATTAAGTTTTCTGTAATATCGATTATATAAAAATTTCTTAACTATATAAGGCGTTTTTGGGGATTCTGGAAGATTTGGAAAATCCTTACAATATTTCTCTGTGAAAGTCGGAGAATAAAAAGTCACATCATTTCTTCTGCAAAACGCATCTGCGTGCATAAACTGGAAAAGATCATTTCCACGACCACCACCTAATATAGAAAGACAAATCAACATTTAGTTTTTAAATTTTTTCTCATAAACATCTCTAATACCTTCTTCCAATTCTATTTTTGCTTTCCAACCCATATCATTGATTTTTGTAACATCCATCAATTTTCTAGGTGTTCCGTCCGGTTTTGAAGTGTCCCAAACAAGACTGCCTTCGTAACCAACAATTTTCTTTACCAATAAAGCTAAATCCTTAATGCTGATGTCTTCGCCTATACCCACGTTAACGTGTCCAAAATCATTATAATTCTGCATCAGAAAGATACATGCTTCCGCAAGATCATCGGAATGTAAAAACTCACGAAGTGGTGTACCTGTTCCCCAGACTACAACTTCCGGATGATTTTGTTCTTTAGCTTCGTGGAATTTTCTTAACAAAGCAGGCAAAACGTGAGAATTATTCAAATCATAATTGTCATTGGGCCCATACATATTGGTTGGCATTGCCGAAATGAAATTAGAATTGTACTGACTTCTGTAAGCATCACACATTTTGATTCCCGCAATTTTGGCAATAGCGTATGGTTCATTGGTTGGTTCCAAAGTTCCAGTTAATAAAGAATCTTCCTTCAAAGGTTGAGGAGCCATTTTTGGATAAATACAGCTTGAACCTAAGAACAAAAGCTTTTTAACATCGTTGGTGTGAGCCTGATGAATCACATTGTTCTGGATCATCATATTTTCATAAAGAAACTCTGCTCTGTATGTGTTATTAGCTTGGATTCCACCAACTTTTGCTGCTGCTAAGAATACATATTCCGGTTTTTCCTGTGCAAAAAAATCTGCAGTTTGGTTATAATCTCTCAAATCAACTTCATTGGAAGTTCTTGTGATAATATTCGTAAAGCCCTGCTTTTCCAATGCTCTTAGAATTGCACTTCCTACTAGTCCGCGATGACCGGCAACATATATTTTGGAATTCTTTTTCATTATTTTTTTATTCTATAATAAAGTTTTTTTAATTGGCTTTTAAGTTTGTTGTCTGGGACATAATCCAATCTTCTGCTTGCTTTTAGAATTTGATCTGGATAGTCACCTTCACTCAATTCATCTTTAACTAAGATATTAATTTTGTCTTCGTAATATCGAACAATTATTGATAAAACAGATTGGTCGTGCCGATGTGATGAAAATTCGGAACTTTGTTTTTCAAAAAGCAAAGGATCCGCTACGAGATCAGGACGAAGGATCATCACATCCAGCCATTGTTTTATAAGCATCATTGTATCAGGTGTTTTCTTTACGATGATGAATCCTGCCATTAACTTATTTTTTTCTAACCACGTTTCATTGTCAAAAATGGGTTGAAAAGTTTCTTGCAGATTTTTTTTCATCCAATATTTTAACTTAGGACTGTCATTAAAAGCAGGGTTAAATTTGCTAAAAGCATAATTACGGTTTTCACTGTATTGGTAGAAGATAGCGTTTTTATGATTCAGTATTTCTAATTCTGCCTTCCAACCATCAGGGTTTTTTAGTTCACATCCAGAATCTGAATAAACCAGAAGATCTCCGTCTTTCAATTTTGAAAGACTGTCATATATAACATAAGCTTTCCATATCCAGAAACCTCCTTTTTTCTTATCTAAAAACAAAGGAGAAGATTGAATGGATAACGGTAAGTCCTTGTAATCATATCGCTGTGTTGCATCGAAGATATTTAAAGATTTGGCTTCTTCGATAATTCTTTTAGCAGAATGAACGAAAGCGTTGCTACCATATGTTATGAATTTTTTTTTCATATTACCAATATGCAGAGAAATCTAATTTGTCAGTAGTTGCAAAGTCAGGGGTTTCCTCTCTCGAAGGTCTTATCCAATAATCATTTTTAAAATGAAATATATCTTTCCAACCTGTGGTTTCCCAACGTGTACCAATAATTCCAAAAAGTAGCTGAGTAGCACCACCAAGATGAATTGCTTTTTTGCCACGACGCTTGGCGTGAGCTGCAAGATGGAAACCATATGGTCCACAACCTATAATTGCTATGTCATAGTCTTCCTCATCCATCTGTGACTTCATAAAGTTTAGAACTTCAAACCAATCCTCAAATTTATTTTGATTGATACCGAGAAAGGTATGAAATGTATTGATCGTTTTTAACTCAAATTGAGGCAGAACATTCTTATCTTTAAAAAGCAGTTCTCTTTTTTCGTACTGTTCCTGTATACTTTTCGTAAATGGATGTATGACGAGAATTTTTTTATTTTTAAGAGTTTTGCTCCATGGATTCTTGTGATAATAAGGTTCAAGATCCTTTAGATCTACAGTAATCAATTTTTTTGGATAATATTTTTTAACTCTTTTCTCACTTTCCTGCCAAGAACCAAGAATATCCAGACATTCTATATCCTGAAGGAAAAGCTTAGAAAATTTTTCTATGAGTTGATACCTATCTTCATTTTTTTTAGAGAATAGATTAAGTTTATCAATAGCTTGTTCGTTCCATCCAAAATTATTAAAATCACCTTTAATGTAATCCAATGTTTGGAATATCTTAGGTTTTTTAATTTCCAGATAATTGGTTAAAACGTCGAGTTCGATTCCTCCAAATCGAGCAATCATACTTGACTTTGAGCTTAGAACCTCCCTTTCAATAGCATCCGAAGCTTCTTGTTCTGTGAGATCTGATGCAAATGTATGCGCAAAATAATCGTTAAAATTAATTTTGTTCCTATACGTATATGATCTTCTGAGTCTCTCGATAAGCCAATTCATAGTCAAAGTTATTTTAGATATAACATCCCGGCATTATCAATCATAAATACCCATCCATTTTTCATTGGAACGCCCTCAAACTCTACCTTTATTTTAGATGTTAGTTCCATAAATGTTGTTTTACCTGGGTCGCAAAGCGTTAACGACATATACATGCTCCCTTTATTTATATCAGCAGGTAAAGTGATAGTTCTTTCTAATGAAAATTCGCCCGGTTCAAACTTTTGGGTTTTACCACCATAGTGGGAAGGACTGTAGAATGCAAAAGGGGTATCATAATTATTAAAGAAAAAGCTTTCAACATCAAAATGCATAGGTTCTTTTATTTGCCCCTTGATTGATATATTAATCTCATTAACATCATTCGGAATGAAAAGCGAGGTTTGAGACGAGCCGTTAATTTGTATATCATCTATTATAAGGGATGGGGATTTTGTCTTGACATAGTCCATCAAAGAGTTTCCCTCAAAAGAATTACTATTAGAATAAAGTTCAACACATCTATCGATGTTTCCTTCATAATTCAACGTTCCCTTATCTAAAAAGATTCCTTTATTACAAAGCTGCTTGATAGATGCCATGTTGTGGCTGACAAATAGGACGGTTCTCCCTTCTCCAGAGCTTACATCCCCCATCTTTCCCAAACATTTTTTCTGAAACTCCAGATCTCCTACCGCTAAAACTTCATCTACAATTAAGACTTCTGATTCCAAATGTGCAGCTACTGCGAATGCAAGACGCACATACATTCCTGAACTATAGCGCTTTACTGGCGTATCAATGTATTTTTCTACACCTGAAAAATCTACAATTTCATCAAATTTTCTTGTGATCTCTTTTCTCGTCATACCAAGAATTGCACCGTTCAAAAATACATTTTCACGACCTGTCATCTCCGGGTGAAAACCTGTTCCTACTTCTAACAAAGAAGCAATTCTTCCACTAGTATATATTTTTCCAGTAGTTGGTTTTGTAACCTTACTGAGTAATTTTAATAAAGTTGATTTTCCTGCACCGTTTCTACCAATAATTCCTACAGCATCACCTTGCTCTATTTCAAAATTGATATCCTTCAAGGACCAGACATAATCACTTCCACCTTTTGTTGTTCTGTCATTAACTTCTCCAATCCTTAAGTAAGGATCCTCTTTTCCTCTCACCCTGTGCCAGAAACGATTGAGATCGTGAGATAAAGTCCCCGTTCCAACTTGTCCTAGACGGTATTGTTTAGAAATGTGTTCTGCCTTTATTGCGATAGGTTTCATTTTTGTGTTTGTGTTAATTGGTTCCAGTTGCCCGAGAAGTTGTTTTATTATACAGTATCCATAAAACCCTTTTCAACTTTGTTGAAAATGACGGTTCCGATTGCTAAAATAATGAGAATGATAACTGAACTGATAATCAGCATCGTTGGACTAAAATCGCCGACACCCAGCCAAGCATATTTAAAACATTCAAAAATTCCTGTTAGAGGATTATAAAAAGCTATTGTTTTAAAAATCCCTTTTAAACTGGAGACAGGATAAATTACTGGTGTCGCGTACATATAGAGGCTCACTCCGAATGATAAAAGCATTTGAAGATCACGATATTTTGTAGTCAATGATGAAAATATCATTCCCAGACCTAAGGCAAAAAGTGCCATAAGAGCAATTAAAAATGGTGTTGCTAAAATCCACCAACTTGGTTGTACCTCACCTTTAAATAAATAATAGAAGAATACTACCAGGAATAGCATCATTTGTACGCCTAACCTCATTAGATTTGAAAAAACAATTGAGATTGGCATAACCAAACGAGGGAAATATACTTTTCCAAATATGCCTGCATTTGCAGTAAAAACATTGGAAGTAGAGGTTAAACAAGTGGAAAAATAATTCCACAAAGTAATTCCCGATAGATAAAACAAAATTTTTGGTGCGCCATCAGTTGATAATTTAGCAATATTCCCAAATACAATAATATAAACAATTGTTGTGAAAATAGGATTAATAAAAAACCAGATCGGCCCCAGAATCGTTTGTTTAAAACTAGAAACAAAGTCTCTTTTTACGAACATATAAACCAGATCCTTGTATCGCCAAACTTCTTTAAGATTAAGATCAAAAAGTGAATGACTGGATTCAATCGTTTCTGTCCATTCTTGTTTATGAGAATCACTCATTTGTGTCTATATTAAGTTTATTTTATAAGGTTTTTTAGATACTCACCATATCCGCTTTTACCATATTTTGCTGCTGTTTCCAGAAGCTTTTCTTCATTTATGAATTTGTTTCTGAAGGCAATTTCTTCGATACACCCGATTTTGAAACCTTGTCTTTTTTCAATGACACTTACAAATTCTGAAGCGTCCTGAAGAGAATCGAAAGTTCCTGTATCTAGCCAGGCAGTTCCCCTATCCAAAACGCCAACTTCAAGCTTGCCTTTACTTAAGTAAACATTGTTAACGTCAGTAATTTCCAATTCGCCTCTTGGAGATGGTTGGATGTTTTTGGCGATTTCTACAACATCATTATCATAAAAATATAATCCAGGAACAGCATAGTTTGACTTTGGCTTCAGAGGTTTTTCTTCAATAGAAAGTGCTTTGAAATCATTATCAAATTCTACAACACCATATCTTTCAGGATCAGAAACGTGGTAGGCGAAAACAACACCTCCATCTGGATTGGTTTTGTTTTTCAGTAATGTCCCCATTTCGGAACCATAGAAAATATTATCACCTAAAACCAAAGCTGCCGCATCATTTCCAATGAACTCATCACCAAGAATAAAAGCTTGTGCCAATCCGTCTGGGCTTGGCTGTACTTTATATTGGATGTTACAACCAATCTGAGAACCATCTCCCAAAAGCTTAATGAATCCCTCCTGGTCGTGCGGTGTTGTGATGATTAAAATATCCTTAATTCCTGCCAACAATAGAGTTGAAAGTGGATAATAAATCATTGGTTTGTCATAAACAGGCATCAGTTGCTTGCTTACAGCGATTGTTAATGGATAAAGTCTTGTTCCGGATCCTCCGGCTAGAATAATTCCCTTCATCTTGAAATTAGTTTTTTGTGTTTTTATGAATATTGACCTTCGTAATATTTTTGATAATCGCCAGAAGTTACATTATCCAGCCATTCTTTGTTTTCCAAGAACCAGTCAATAGTTTTTCCTAATCCTTCTTCAAAAGTTACAGATGGCCTCCATCCTAGATCTTTATTTAATTTTGAAGCATCAATAGCATATCTCTTATCATGTCCAGGTCTATCTTTGACGTAAGTAATCAGTTTTTCTGAATAACCTTCTGGTTTTCCCAATTTTGCATCCAATTGTTTGATTAATTCCTTAACCAAATCAATATTCTGCCACTCGTTAAAACCTCCAATATTGTAAGTTTCTCCGGTTTTAGATTCATTAAAAATCTGATGAATTGCTTTAGCATGATCAATCACGAATAACCAATCTCTTGTATATTTTCCATCGCCATAGATTGGTAATGGTTTTTCATTCAAAATATTAGAAATACAAAGAGGAATCAATTTCTCGGGGAAATGATTTGGTCCGTAATTGTTGGAACAATTAGACAAAATAAAAGGCATCCCATAAGTATTTCCATAAGCTCTTACCAAATGGTCAGAAGCTGCTTTTGATGCTGAATATGGTGATTGCGGATCATAAGGCGTCGTTTCTAAAAAGAAACCAGTTTCGCCAAGACTTCCATAAACTTCGTCTGTTGAGACATGATAAAATAAGTTTTTCCTTGGTTCATTAGGAAATCTTCCGTGAGTATGATCTGGGTTTAAAGTCCAGAATTCGATACAAAGATTTAGAAGATTAGCAGTTCCGTTAACATTCGTATTAATGAATGCGTTGGGGTCTGTGATACTTCTGTCCACATGACTTTCAGCAGCTAAATGTACCACTGCATCGGGATTATATTTTTCAAAAACTTTTCTAAGTTCTTCTGGTTTTGTAATATCTGCTTTTTCGAAAACATAATTAGGTTCGTTTTCGATATCTTTCAGATTTTCAAGGTTTCCAGCGTAAGTTAAGGCATCAAGGTTGATGATTTTGGAATCTGGATTGTTTTTCACAAATTCTCTAACTACGTGAGAACCTATAAAACCGGCACCTCCGGTAATTATAATGTTTTTCATAAATGCTTTTATAAAATAGTTTTTAATTTTAATCGTTTCCGAATAAATCTCTGGTATATACTTTGTCTTTTACATCATCCAATTCTGGAGTTTTTCGGTTAGATATGATAATATCACATTCTTGTTTAAAAGCTTCCAAATCCCGAGTTACCTTCGAGCCAAAAAAAGAATCTTCTTTCAGAACGGGTTCATAAACAACTACTTCCACGCCTTTTGCTTTGATCCTTTTCATAATACCCTGTATTGCAGATGCCCGAAAATTGTCTGACCCAGATTTCATTATTAAACGATAAACACCAACTTTCTTTGGCTTTTTTTCCAAAATAGAATCCGCAATAAAATCTTTTCTTGTGCGATTAGCATCCACAATCGCTTGGATAAGATTGTTGGGAACTGAATTATAATTGGCTAGCAATTGTTTTGTGTCTTTTGGAAGGCAATAACCACCATAGCCAAAAGACGGATTGTTATAATGAGAACCGATTCTTGGATCTAGTCCCACACCTTCTATAATTTGACGGCTGTCCAATCCGTGTATTTGGGAATAACTGTCCAACTCATTGAAGTAAGCTACACGCATTGCCAAATAGGTATTCGAGAATAATTTGATAGCTTCTGCCTCTGTTGCATTGGTGAAAAGAGTTGGTATATCTTTTTTTATAGCACCTTCTTTCAAAAGATTTGCAAAAACTGTTGCCCGCTCACTTTGTTCACCAATAATAATTCTCGATGGGTAAAGATTATCGTAAAGTGCTTTTCCTTCCCTCAAAAACTCTGGAGAAAATATAATATTGTCAAAGTCTAAATCTTTTTTCAGATTCTCTGTGAAGCCAACAGGAACAGTAGATTTTACAATGACAACTGCTTTTGGGTTGTTTATTTTAACCTCTTTTATCACATTTTCAACGCTACGGGTATCAAAATAATTTGTAGAAGCATCGTAATCTGTTGGTGTCGCTACTATAATAAAATCTGCATTTTTATAAGCCTCTTCTTTATCAAGAGTCGCTTTTATATTGAGACTTTTTGTTTTTAGAAATTCCGTAATTTCATTGTCGTCAATTGGAGATTGCTTATTGTTGAGCATTTCAACTTTTTCTGGAATAATATCCAAAGCAATTACATTATGATGTTGTGCTAGCAAAACAGCATTAGACAGCCCAACATATCCGGTTCCAACTATTGTAATATTCACAAAGAATAAGTTTTAAAATTCAGGCAAAAATAGGAAAAAATAGTTTGCGGTACGTATAATTGAAATAATTGGTTTCTTGTATATTAAAGAAAAAATATTTATCTTTGCAAAAGATTTACGGGAAAAATGGGAAGGCTTTCGCAAGAATGCCTTTTTTCGTAAATATATTTAGGGATGATATTATGGATTTTAAAACAGAAGTTAATCGGTTAATCGGCGAGTTTCTTGAAACAAGACCCGATCTCTTTTTGGTGGATCTTAAAATTTCTGCAGCCTCTGATGTTACAGTTATTCTTGATGGTGATAGTGGGGTTACGCTTCAGGATTGTTTGGATGCCAGTAGAGCAATAGAGTTCAATATGGATCGTGAAGAGCACGATTTCAGTCTTCAGGTAATGTCTGCTGGATTGAGTGAGCCACTTGAGTCGCCAAGACAATTCAAGAAAAACATTGGAAGATCAATTGAAGTGTTGTTGAATAATGAAACTGAAAAAATCGAAGGGGAACTGGTTAATGTAGATGAAGAAAAGATTGTGCTTCGATTAGAATACAGAAGACCAAAATTAATCGGGAAAGGAAAAGAAGATGTTGTAGAAGATAAAGAAATCCCTTATTCCGAAATTAAAAAAGCATTAGTAGTAATAAAATTTTAACATAACGATGGATTGATGTTGATCCAAAAATCAATTGTCAGTCGTCATTTATCAATTATATATTAAATATGGATAATTTAGCTTTAATAGAAGCCTTTGGTGATTTTAAAGAAATAAAGAATATCAGCAAAATAGACTTAATGGCTATTATCGAGGATTCTCTTAAGACTCTTCTTAGAAAAAGATATGATTCTGATGATCATTTTGATGTAATTGTAAATCCTGATAAAGGAGATTTTCAGATTTTCTTGAACAAAGTCATTGTTGAAGATGAGATGTCTGAAGATGATGATTTGGAAATAGAAATTTCTGAAGTTAGAAAGATAGATTCAACATTTGAAGTTGGAGAAGAATATACACAAGAGATTCCTGTTTCCAAATTGGGAAGAAGAAATATCTTGACACTTAAACAAATCTTGGCAACGAAAATCCAAGAGCATTTTAATGCAGCTTTGTATGACCAGTTCCGTGATAAAATCGGAGAATTGATTGTAGGTGAAGTTCACCACATCCGTCACAAGCACGTGATTCTTTTGGATGATGAAGATAACGAATTTATTTTACCAAAAGAAAATCAAATTCCTTCAGATTTCTTCAAAAAAGGAGATAATGTAAGAGCAATCGTAGAAAGTGTTGATTTCCGAGGTTCTAAACCACAAATTACAGTTTCTAGAACAGCGCCTAAATTCCTAGAAGAATTATTGGAGCTTGAGATTCCTGAGATTCAAGATGGAACAATTATTCTTAAGAAAGTAGTAAGAATCCCTGGTGAAAAGGCGAAAATTGCTGTTGATGCTTACGATGATAGAATTGATCCGGTTGGAGCTTGCGTTGGTGTGAAAGGTTCAAGAATCCACGGTGTGGTAAGAGAATTGAGAAATGAAAATATCGATGTTATCCAGTGGTCAAAAAATCCGGAAATTCTTGTAAAGAGAGCATTAGGAAATATTACCATTAATAAAATTGAGGTTAATACGGAAACTAATTATGCTTTGGTTTACACACCAGTAGAAGAAATATCGAAAGTGATTGGTAAGCAAGGTCAGAATATCAAATTGGCTTCCTGGTTGTCAGGTTTCGAAATTGATGTTTACAGAGAAACTTCTGATGATGATGATGTAGAATTGGTAGAATTCTCAGACGAGATAGAATCTTGGATTATTGATGAGTTCAAGAAAGTGGGTCTTAATACAGCAAGAAGTGTATTAGATAAAGATACGGACGCATTGTTGAAGATTGTGGATTTGGAAGAAGAAACAATCGAGGATGTGAAGAATATTCTAAGAGAAGAATTAGAAGGATAGGAAATAAATCTGGTCGAAAGAATCTTTCCGAGACCAAAACTTAATAAAAAGAAAAATAATAAGCTTAAAACGCTAAAGCCAAAAGCAAATTTATATTTATGCCAAAAATAAGATTAAATAAAGCCGTTAAAGAACTGAACATTTCTATACCAAGAGCTGTGGAATATCTGCAGAGCAAAGGGATAGGTGTGGACAGTAACCCTAACGCTCTATTAGAAGAACAGGCATTTTCTGCATTGGAAGCTGAGTTCCGAAAAGATGGAGAACAAAGAAAAGCTTCTCATGAGGTAGTGATTTCTAAAGTTCCTGACGAAAAATTAGCGATCGAAGAAAAAGCACCTGAGGTTATAAGAGCCAAAGCAAATGTAAAACCAGAGACCAGGATTTTAGGAAAAATAGACCTTAATCCAACAAAGTCTGTGGAAGAAGTCGTTCCAAATGTTCCCACCGCTGAACCTGTTCAGAAAGAAGAACCAAAACCAGAAGTGGTTAAAAGAGAAGATAAACAGGAGTTCAAAGTTTTAGATAAAATTGACTTGTCTAAACTGGAGAGCAATAAGCCTAAAGCTTCTGAAAAACCAAAAGAGCAACCAAAGCCGGTTGTAAAAGAAGAGGTTAAAAAAGAAGAGAAAGCTGTAGAAGCTGTAAAACCTCACACTGAAAATACAGAGTCCAATGATTCTGAAGAACCTCAGAAAATAGAAACGGTTTATCAAAAACTAGACGGCCCTAAAATCGTTGGCGAGAAAATAGATCTTTCTCAATTCAATAAACCAAAGCCTTCTGCTAATTCTAATAATAACGCGGCTAAGAAAAAAAGAAAGCGTATTACTAAAGATGTTCCTGGGCAGAATAATAATGGCAACCAAGGCAACAATCAGCAAGGAGGAAATAACCAAGGTGGTGGTAACCGCCAAGGTGGAAATAATAATAACCGTCCACAAGGACAAGGAGGAAACAACCAAGGAGGTAATCGCCCAGGCGGAAACAATAACCGTCCTGGAGGAAATAACCGAGGTGGAAACAACCGAGGTGGACAAGCTCGTACAATGCCGGTTGAATTAACGGATGAGCAAGTTAAAAATCAAATTAAAGAAACTTTAGAGAAACTGACTAATAAAGGTGGTAAGTCTAAAGGTTCTAAACATAGAAAAGATAAAAGATCTTGGAGAAGAGAGCAGGACGAAATCCAACAGGAAATCGATGCACAAGATAGAACTCTTAAAGTAACTGAATTCATCACTGTTAGCGATTTGGCGAGTTTGATGAATGTAAGTGCAACAGAAGTTATTTCTGCTTGTTTCTCTCTAGGTGTTATGGTTACAATGAACCAACGTTTGGAGGCTGATACTCTAATGCTAGTTGCTGACGAATTTGGTTATAATATTGAGTTCTCTGATGCTGATGTTGAAGAAGCTGCAGCCGACGAAACACCTGACTTAGAAGAAGATCTATTACCAAGAGCTCCGATTGTTACCGTAATGGGGCACGTAGATCACGGTAAAACATCCTTACTGGATTACATCAGAAAAACCAACGTTATCGCTGGTGAATCTGGAGGAATCACGCAGCACATTGGTGCTTACAACGTGAAGTTGGAAAGTGGACAAAGAATTACATTCTTAGATACACCGGGTCACGAGGCATTTACGGCGATGAGAGCCAGAGGTGCACAAGTTACCGATATTGCAATTATTGTAGTTGCTGCCGATGATGATGTAATGCCTCAAACCAAAGAAGCAATTGCTCATGCGCAAGCTGCGGGTGTTCCAATGATTATCGCAATTAACAAAGTAGATAAAGCTGGAGCTAATCCAGATAACATTCGCCAACAACTTTCCGGAATGAATATCCTTGTAGAAGAATGGGGAGGAAATGTTCAGGCGCAAGAGATTTCAGCTAAATTCGGTAATAATATTGATTTGTTATTAGAGAAAGTTTTACTTCAGGCTGAAATGCTGGAATTAAAATCAAACCCGAATAAACAAGCTAGTGGAGTTGTCATAGAAGCAGCTTTGGATAAAGGTCGTGGATATGTAGCCACAATGTTGGTTCAAAATGGAACTTTAACTGTTGGAGATTATGTCTTAGCAGGTAAAAATCACGGTAAGGTAAAAGCAATGTTGGATGAAAGAGGCAAACCAATGGAAAAAGCAGGGCCATCAATTCCTGTAACAATTCTTGGTTTGGATGGGGCGCCAACAGCTGGTGATAAATTCCGAGTTTTTGCTGACGAAAAAGAAGCTAAAACACTTGCAAATAAGAGAGAACAACTTCAGAGAGAGCAATCTATCAGAACTAAGAAACATTTGACACTTGATGAAATTGGTCGTCGTATCGCTTTAGGAGATTTCAAAGAATTGAATATTATCCTTAAAGGTGATGTGGATGGATCAGTTGAAGCATTGGCAGATCAGTTACAAAGATTATCTACCGAAGAGATTCAGGTTAATATCCTTCACAAAGGCGTTGGTCAGATCTCTGAAAGTGATGTATTATTAGCAGCGGCTTCGGATGCGATTATGATTGGATTCAACGTAAGAGCAAGTGCAAATGCTAAAGATATTGCTGATAGAGAAGAAGTGGAAATCAGAACTTATTCTATTATTTACCGAGCAATTGACGAAGTTAAAGAAGCGATGGAAGGAATGCTTTCTCCGGAGATTCAGGAACAAGTTATTGGTAACGTAGAAATAAGAGAAGTTTTCAAGATTTCGAAGGTTGGATCTATTGCAGGTTGTATGGTTCTTACAGGAAAAGTAACAAGAAACTCTAAAATCAGACTTCTTAGAGATGGAATTGTGAAATTTGACGGAGAGTTAGAAAGCTTAAAACGTTTCAAAGATGATGTAAAAGAAGTAACCAAAGGTTATGAGTGTGGTCTTAATATCAAAGGCTATAACGATATAGAAGTTGGAGATATTCTTGAAGTCTACGAAGAGGTAGCCGTTAAGAAAAAGTTGAAATAATTATAAAGTTAATAAAGAAACCGCTAATCTGTTAGCGGTTTTTTTTTATTCAATTTTATTATTTGTAATAATTCTAAATAATAAAATTTTAATTATTAATTTTTGACTATTACTATATCAATAAAGTATAGTATGTTTGATAATAGAATGATTTATTTATTGAATGTGTAAAAAAAATATAGTTTTAAAATAATAAAATTAAAACTTATAGAATATTAAATGAAATTTGATAATTCTGTTTTTGTGGTGTTAATTTTTTTTAACATA
This sequence comes from Epilithonimonas zeae, assembly GCF_900141765.1. Classification (NCBI taxonomy): domain Bacteria; kingdom Pseudomonadati; phylum Bacteroidota; class Flavobacteriia; order Flavobacteriales; family Weeksellaceae; genus Epilithonimonas; species Epilithonimonas zeae. The sequence goes on from NZ_FSRK01000002.1 coordinate 550,430, forward strand.
TTTGCAGATTATAATTAAATAGTGTTAATATGAATGTAAAATTACGAGTTCTTAGTGCAGGGGCAATTTTCTTCTTAGGAATTGCAGCAAATGCGCAAAAAAAGAAAGCTGATACTGTTACTAAAACTAATGACATTGAAGAGGTAGTGGTGTTGGGAACATACGGTATTAAGGAAACACAAGAACAAAAGGTAGGTTCTTATTCTCTTGTAACTTCAAAAACTCTAGAAAAACCAAATGCTTTATCTGTAGATATGGCTATTGCAGGACAAGTTTCTGGAACTGTTATCACTGCAAATAGTGGTCAGCCAGGTTCTAATGCAAAAGTTTTAATTCGTGGTGTAAGCAGTTTGACGGGAGACAATCAACCATTATACATTGTAGATGGTGTTCCTGTTTTGGTTGGTGATCAGGCAGGTGTTGCAACTACGTCTAATGCGTTGGCAATGATTGATCCTACAGATATAGAAAGTGTAGAAGTGTTGAAAGATGGTGCTACAACATCTATATATGGCTCGCGAGCTGCAGCAGGTGTAATTATAATCAAAACTAAATCTGGTAGAGGTGGGAAAGGAAAATTGACGATGATGGCAGAATACGGTTTTGGAACGCCAGCATTCGAGAGATATAAATTTCAGACAGCACAAGAACAGGTTGATGCTTTGATCAAGGGTTACATGGCTTTGGGTCAATCGCAAGCGGCTGCTACGAGTACAGTTTTGAGCCCTTCAACTGGTTTGCTAAGAGGTTGGGATGGCGTTTCCAATACAGATTGGGAAGATGCTACAAGAAGATCTGCTACCAGTTCTTCCAAATATAATCTAAACTATTCATTTGGGAATGAGAAAATCAAGGGTTATGCTTCTATAGGAAACACTGAGCAAGACGGTATCATCCGTGATGCATCATACAAACGAGCTAATGCTTCTATTAAAATTGATGCTAAAATTAATGATAAAATTTCGATAGTCTCTTCGAACATGATTTCCAGAGCTACTCAGTTTGGTCCTTTGGATTATGGATATTTTGCGAACCCGATATTATCTGCAAGATTTACACCTAGTACTAATGCTATCTATAACGCAGATGGTAGTTATAATTTATCAATTAATGGAGGTACAGGTAATGCTGGATTCAATCCCGTAGCAATTCAAAATGTGAATCTTAGAAAATCTGTTTTCACAAAGATCCTATCTTCTTTCGGTCTTAATTATAATATACTTAAAAATCTTAGATTTTCTTCTAATTTAGGAATTGATTATAATTACTATGATGAAAATGAGTATAGAAATCCAGATTTTGGAGATGGTAACAATCCTGCTGCAGGAATTACGGGACTCGCTATACAAAGTAATTATACCTATACTACGGTAAACTGGTCTAATTTCTTCAACTATGATTTCAAAATTAATGATGATCATAAATTTACCGCTACTGCAGGATCAGAAGCAACTATCAAGATTTCGAAATATCCATACCAAGCTTCTACAGGATTTAAGTCTCAACATTACGAGCAAAATAATGTATCTTGGGGAACAACACCTTTTGCAACACAATCTTACACAGAGAGATATCACTTAATTGGATATATTGGTAGATTGTCTTATGCTTTCAAAGATTATTTTAACTTGATGGGCTCTTTCAGAAGAGATGGCTATTCTCATTTTGGTGCTGATAGGAAATATGGTAATTTTTGGGCAACAGGTGCAAACATCAATCTACATAATATAGTAGACATTAGCACTGTATTCGATAACTTAAAAATAAGGGGTAGTTATGGAGAAGTAGGTAACATTGGAAATCAGAATTACAAAGATAGAGCTACATTAGGACAATCTTCTTATCAATTGCTTGGAGGATATACTATCAATAATCCTGGTAATCCAAATCTACAATGGGAAGTTTCTAGAAAAAGCAATATCGGTTTAGATTTAGCTTTTGCAAACAATACGTTGAAAGTTTCGTTTGATATTTACAAAAATTTGGTTAGTGAGCAACTAACCAATGATATACCCAATGCCCCTTCTACGGGCTTCGGCACTTTAACAGGTAACTCTTTGAAACATGAAAGTAAAGGTTTTGAGAGTTCCTTGACCTATGATCCAATCAAAAATGATAATTTTTCTTGGTCTATCAATGGAAACTACTCTTATAACCGTTCAAAAGTACTTAACCTAACAGGTCCATATCTAGATGCAGATTACTTTAAAAGATTTGGTGTTGGTCACGATCCTTCTGAATGGTTCTTAGCAAATTATGCTGGTGTAGATCATACCAATGGAGATGCATTGTGGTATACAAATTCATCTCAAACAACTTTGAGTAATGGAACTGCTACTGCTCCTACAATTTCTAGAGATTACGTTGGCAAAAAGTCTATACCTACCCATACTGCTGGACTTACCAATAGTTTTTCTTATAAAAAACTTACCATCAGTTTTTTAGCAACCTACGCTGGAGATTTTTCTGTGTATGATATATGGGGAAGATATTATGATGCAGATGGGCAAGATGTTGGTATAAGACAAGTTGCAGATGTGGCAAACGCTTGGAGCCCTGACAATGTTAATGCTACTAGACCACAATATAGACCAGGTAATAGTGTTGCAAAAACACATTCTACAAGGTATTTGTATAAAGGAGATTACATAAAATTAAAAAGTGCAGAAGTTGGTTTCAGACTTAATAAAGATGATTTGAAAATCAAAGATTTAAATAGCATCTATTTGTACGTTAGAGGTATCAATCTACTCACCTTCGCTTTCGACAAAAATCTTCCATTTGATCCAGAATCAAATAGTAATACTGTTCCTAGTTATGTGGGAGGGTCAGGAGTATATGATCAAACTCAGCCCTTACTAAGACAGATAATGTTTGGTGCGGTAATAGATTTCTAATTATTAAAATTTAAAAAATGAAAAACAAAATATTTATTTTAGGAGCTTTTGTGGCATTACTAGGAATGTCGTCTTGCTCTGATAGCTTTTTAGAAGAAAACTACTCGGAAGCGTTGAACATACCATTAGATGCTAACACGATCAAAACTAATGATGATTTGCAAAACTCAATCAGAGGACTTTATGCATCCCTAGCTAATACTAATGGTTTCGGAGGAGGTTATTTTACCTATCAAGAACTTACTGGAGATATTGGATTTGTAAGTATCAAAAATTCTGGATACTTCGTGTCTACTAATGCATTGAATCATCTTCAGGTAGATGGAGGTGCCAGTGAAGGCATATGGACCGCATTTTATAACACAATTGCAAATGCAAATCTTGTACTGTCATATGAAGGTAAAATTCCAGACGGAAAAGATGGAGTTGTAAAGTCTAATACTTTATTTGCACATGCGAAGGTAATACGTGCATATAATTATTTGGCTCTTTTGGGTCTGTTTTCCCCTAATTATGGAGAAGGGGATCAAAGTTTAGGTGTTCCATATACGACTGCCTATAATATAACTGCTAAATTACCCAGAGAAACAGTTCCTAATGTTATAAACTCTGTGATTGCTGATTTAGAATCTTCTTTAGCTTTTTTTAAGGCTGATGGTTTTTCAGCAATTTATGCAGATAATAAATCTTTCAACACAAATGCTGTAAATTTATTACTTGCGAGGGCTTATTTATTTAAAAAAGATTATACTAAAGCACAGCAATATGCTCAGACTGTTATTGATGTAGGGGGACTACTTAGTACAACTAGTACTTCGAGTCCATTTTCATCAATGTTTTTAGTAACGGGTGAAAATAACGCAGAAGTTCTCTTTCAAATAGATTTTACTAATCCAGGTGGGTCAAACTCTCTTTCTACTTATTGGGGAACGGCAGGAACTTATAAGCAAAATTTTATGGCAAAGCCATTCTATGATTCATTTGTATCAGCTACAGGTAATGATATCCGTGTGAAAAATACGGCGTGGTATCAAAATAATGCAACAACATACCCGGATCTACCACTGCCAATTAATGTCAGAAAATACAATAATGGATTTAGAGATGTAATTCAATTGAGAAAAACGGAGGCTATTTTTATCAAGGCAGAGGCACAATATCATTCTGATCCTTCAATTGCGTTTCAGACTCTAAAAGATTGGGTTTTAGCATATAGAGATACAGGCTACAGCAAGATGCCAACCGGGACAGGAGTTCTAGATGAAATCTTAAGACAAAAAGGATTTGAGTTTTTCCTCGAAGGAACAAGATTTACTGATTTAAAAAGAAATAACAAACCAATTATTAAATATCAGACTGGTGTAGACGGGAATACTTTAGGATCTATTCCGTTAGGCGACAGACGATTTATTTGGCCAATACCTTTGGCAGAGAAACAAAATAATCCTAATATTTCTCAAGCTCCAGGATATTAATAAAATGAAGCTGTCTCTGTAAAGAGACAGCTTATGTTTGAATATCAAAAGTTTCAGAATGCTAAAACTCTGCATTAAAATAATAGAAATTTAAAAATCATTTTAGTGGAGTGCTTTTTTTTGAGATTTAACATTTTTTTTTAAAGTTATTTAAAAAAAAAATTATAATTTAGTCAATATTTAAAAATTAAAATTATTTATTATGAAAAAAATCTATCTTATGGCAAGCATTGTAACAATGGTTGCTGCCAATGCGCAAGTTTCCATTAATGACAACTTTGAAAGCTATCCTGTTGGATCTTATTTTGGAGGTACTTGGTCGAATTGGTCTGGAGCATCAGGTGCTGAAAATTTGCGTATTACAACTGCACAAGCCGCAAGTGGTACAAAATCAGGGACTATTAGCGTAGATGGGCAAGATGTTATCATGAAAGTGCCAACTGCAGTTTCAGGGGTACATACTTTTCAGTGGAAAATGCTAGTTCCTGCAGACAAATCTGCATGGTTGGCATTTATGGAAGATACTTCAAACCCTGCTAATTATGGTACTGACTCAATGCCATTTAAACTCAATTTCAATACAAATACAGTAATTGGAACGGATAATTATGATAACAAGATGTATCTTTCGCTTTATGCTTCTGACACATCTGTATCTTTAACTCCTCCAATTGACTACCCTATCGGGCAATGGGCAACTTACAAGGTGGTTTTTGATTTGGACAGCGCTATCGTTTCATTTTATATAAACGGAACAAAAATTATTGAAACAGATTATACAGCTCCAGGGTTGTCTGTAGGAGGTGCTGACCTTTGGAAATTTGATACAGGCAATATATTTATAACAGGATCTACAAGTACAAACGATCCTTGCGAATGGTATATTGATGACTTCGTGTATGGTGAAGGAGATTTGGCTACTACAGAAGTAACAGCAAATTCTTTCTCTGTTTATCCTACACTTGTTAGCAATCAAGTGTTTAATGTTTCAGGAAAATCAAAAATTTCAAGTGTAGAAGTGTATAACATTGCAGGTCAGCAAGTATTGAAATTAGCTCCAAATGCAACTTCAGTTGAAGTGAATACTTCTAAGCTTGTGCCAGGAACATATATTGTAAATGTAACCGGAGAGCAAACTAAACTTAGTAAGAAGATTATTGTTAAATAATAATTCACAATATTCGAATTTTAAAGACTGTCTTTTAGATGGTCTTTTTTTATTTATTATTTTTCCATTCGTTTGTTGATTTTTAAGTATAAGATTTAGTATATTTCTTAGAGAGGCTCTGTTGAAAACACTAAAGTTATTAAAAAATAATCCAGATTATTTTTACATAATCAAACCCCGCAATCTGCGGGGTTTTTTATTTACGGATAATTAGTACTTTTGTAGTCAAATTTCCTTGATGAAATATTTATCAATACTGTTACTTGTTTTTAGCGTTTTTATTAATGCACAGCAAGTCAACAAAACAGATTCTAATAAACTGCCTTCGGATACACTAAAAGTAGATTCTGGAGAACAAGATTCATTAGAAATTTATAAACCAACCATTTATGATTATCAGGTCAAGAAAAGATTTTCTGAGAAAAAAATCTATGATACTACGTTTGCTATTGAGAGATCATACATTGTAATACAGTACAACAAAAAAGATAATTTCGGAAAAATCCAGTATGCTAATATTGGATCGGGATTTCAGAATTTGGTTTATGAAAAAAATGCGGAGCAAAATCTCACACTTCTTCCGGAAAACAAATCATTCTATCTTATAGGTGAAAATGACATCAATTACTATGATGTAAAAACACCAACCACCACATTTTTCTATAACAATGCAATGAAAAATGGAGGACAATTACATACAACCTATACGCAAAATGTTGGAAAGAATTTCAATTTTGCGATAGAATATATGGGATTAAGGTCTCAAGGACTCTATACAAATAGTTTGGCTTCGAGTAACAATACTATTTTCAGCGGGCATTATATTTCTAAAAATAAAAAATACGAAGCTTACGCCCATTACATCCATCAGAATGTCAACAATCAGGAAAATGGAGGGATTGCAGACTTAGACGTTTTCTTAGGAGGCGATTCAAGGTTCAATAACCGTCAAAATCTTGAAACCAACTTAGCTGGCGCCGAATCCAGATATGCTTATAGAAGATATTATTTCAGTCAGGAGTTTGCGCCTTTTGATCCTGCTAAATATCCCTTCAAGCTAAGACACACTATTTATCATCAGGGTAACAAATATTATTTTTCAGAAACAGCTTCGGATATAGATTTCTTTGGAGGCATAGATAATACAGCATTTCCATTAACCAATAAAAAGTTCTCCAACAATCTCAGTAACACTTTTAGCTTGGTTTGGGATAACGAGAAATTCAAATTGGATGCTGGATTCCGTCATCAGTACATTACTTTCGGGAATAAAAATGCCTATCCTCTTTTAGAAATTCCGGGTTATTTCAAAGAACAAAGATTCGGGGCTGTTGGGAACTTACAAATTAAATTGCTAGACAAAATCCAACTGAAATCCTTTTTGGAAATTTCCAAAGGTTCAGAATTTGGAGATTATATCAAGACTACCAACGAATTAGTTTTCGAGCCTATCAAAGACTATCTGATAGAAGGACGAGTTAATTTCCAATCGGCTTATCCAAGTTTCAATTATCTGGTGAACTCTTCGCATTATCTCAATTACAACTATTATCTACAAAATCCAAATAACGAAGCCGTAACCCAAATCGGAGGAACTTTGAAATTGGCAAAATGGTTTAACACGCAGCTTTTTGTAGATTATTTCAGAATCGATAATTACACTTATTTTGATAATTCAGCAAAACCACAACAAAGTTCTTCTTCACTCAATATTTCGCAAATTGGAGGTGAAACAACTTTGAAATACCACAGATTCAATTTCAACGGAAGAGTGCTTTTCCAAAAAGCTTTGACCAATGACAATTTGTTGCCAATGCCTGATTTCATCGGAAGATTGAATATTTATTATCAGGCGCCAGCGTTCAAAAAAGCGGCAGAAATTCAGGCTGGTGTAAAATTGTATTACTTCACCAAATTTGCTTCCAGAGAATTTTCACCAATTCTCAACGAGTACATTTTGCCGGGAACAAACGCTTATTCAATTGGAGGGCAGCCGATTGCCGATGTTTACATCAATATGAGGGTGAAACGTATGTTTTTCTATGTAGAAGGACAGCACATCAATCAGACCTTTATGCAGAATAAATCGTTCACGGCGCCAAATTATCCTATTTATGATTTTCGATTGAATTTGGGCGTGGTTTGGTATCTTTTCCACTAATTTTGTTAGAATAATTATGGTAGCTTTATCCGCCTTCCGTTCCCAATTTGTCACACTGAGCTTGTCGAAGTGTCCGCTCAAGTCGGGCTGCGAGTCAACAACCATCAACCAACAACAGACAACCAAATGACCATCGGTTTCGAAAATATAGACAGCATTCCAAAACTCGTAAAAGACTTTCTTAAAAAAAATCTGGACGGATTTCAAGGAAAAGTTTTTGACTTGGAGAATTTCAAAAATCAGATTGTGGAAAAACAAAATTCCTATTCTGATGACAAAAGACAAATTCTTCATAATGCGATTTTCTCTCAGAATCAAGAAGAGCAGATGTCTCCAAAACAATTAGAATTTCTCTTTTCTTTGAAAGATAAAACTACTTTCACCATTACAACCGGTCATCAGCTCAACTTGTTTACAGGTCCTGTTTTCTTTGTTTATAAGATTTTGCAGACTATCAAAACAGCAGAATTTCTTAAATCTAATTTTCCGGAATTCAATTTCGTTCCTGTTTTTTGGATGGCAACGGAAGACCACGATTTTGACGAAATCAACCATTTCAAAACCAAAGAACATTATTACGAAATCAAAGGAAATGCCGGTGGTGATGTTGGAAATATAAAAATCGATGAAACGTTTTTCATTCAGGAATTTGAGAAAGAATTCAAAGACAATCTCTATGGAACGGAACTGATTCTTTGGATTAAAAAAGCGTATCAAAAAGGCAAAACACATACACAAGCGATTCGATATTTGGTGAATCAATTGTTTTCGGATTACGGATTACTGACAATTGATGGAAACGAAAAAGAACTGAAAAATCAGGTAAAAGATATTTTCAAAAAAGAATTATTATCGAATCAACTTTTTGAAACAACTAAAAATCAAAGACAATTTCTGGAAGATAATTATGGCAAAGTCCAAGTCAATCCGAGAGAAATCAATCTTTTTTATTTGACGGAAACCAGAAACCGAATCGAAAAAATCAACAATGAATATTTCATTCTTGACACAGATTTAAAATTATCGGAAGAAGAGATTCTTCACGAATTGGAAAATTATCCCAAAAAATTTAGCCCGAATGCGGTTCTTCGTCCTGCTTATCAGGAAACCATTATGCCGAATCTAGCATATATTGGCGGAAATGCCGAGATTATGTATTGGATAGAATTGAAAGATTATTTCGAATCCATTAATCTGCCTTTCCCGATTTTGATTCCAAGAAATTCGATGTTGTTTTTGGAAGAAAAAACCTTTAGTAAAATTGAAAACTCAGGATTGAAAATCGAAAATTTCTTCGGGAATTTTGCAGAAGTTATCAATCAAAAAATATTAGATAACAACGAAATTAAACAACTTCTTGAACGGAAAGAACAAGATTTGATTAATTCGTTTTCAGAAATAAAAACAAAGGCTGAACAAACGGACAAAACTTTTGCAAACCTTGTGAATGCAGAGGAAACTCGACAATTAAAATCATTCAAAAGAATGCAAAAACGTCTTTTGAAAGCTGAGAAAATAAAGCAATCTGAGAAATTTGACCAGATGCAAAATCTGTTTCTGAAAGTTCATCCCGGCGGAACCTGGCAGGAAAGAGTATTGAATTTCAGTGCGTTCTACGCGGATTTTGGAAAACAATGGATTGCCGGTAGTTATCAACAAATGGATGTTCAAAAATCGGAACTGATAATTTCTTCCATTTAATCTGAAAGCATTATTTTTGTAACATTATATAAAAAGGATGGTTAAAAAGATTTTCATTTTATCAGGACTTATCGGATTTTTAGGGCTTTCGGCACAGAAAACCCACACTGTTGCGCCAAAGGAAACACCTTATGGGATTTCTAAACAATATGGTATCACGATTGATGAATTGTATCAATTGAATCCTTCCAAAAAAGAAGGTGGTCTTAAAATTGGCGATGTTATCGTTGTTTCAAAAGGAGGTAGCGGTACAAAAGCTGTACCTTCAACGCCAACACCTGCAACTTCTGTAGCTAAAACAGGAAAAACAGGAACCATTACCTTACAGCCAAAGCAAACCATTTACGGAATTACAAAACAGTATCAGATTTCTGAGGCAGACCTTAGAAAACTGAATCCTGAATTGGATTCTCATATGAAAATCGGTGACAAGATTACCCTGCCATTAGATAACATTCAGAAATTTGGCGGCTCTGCGCCTGCAACTGTTGTTCAAGCAACTACTACTACGACAGAAAAACCCGCTGAAGTAAAAACAGTGACTAAAACTGAAACTAATTCTTCTGACAAAGGTCTATATGTTGTTCAGGCAAAGGATAATTATTATAAAATCTCGAGACAATTCAACCTGACTCAAAAGCAGTTATTCGCTTTGAATCCGGGATTGGAAACAACAGGTTTGAAACCGGGAGAAGCGATTAGAGTTTCCGGTTCGGATTCTGCAGCAAGTTCTTCTAATTCTATCAAGGTTGAGGATAATTCTCAAAGCAATGCGACATCAGCTCCGGTCACTGAAACGACAAGGCAAACAACGGTTTCGGAGCCAACGAAAACTTCTTCATCTGTAACTTCTTCGGAAGATGATTATGTGACTTACACGGTTCAGAGTGGCGATACAATGTTCAGTATTATGAACAGATTCAATGTGACACTTGACCAATTGATTAGCCTTAATCCAAATCTTTCTGATGGATTGAAAGCCGGGATGACTTTGAAAATTAAGAAACAAGACCCGATGTATTCTAAGAAAAGCGGTGATGTTTTGAGTGTTGTTTTGATGTTGCCTTTCGGGTACGATGCGAACGATGCGAAGTACAGAACAATGTCTATGGATTTCTTGACCGGCGCAAAATTAGCAGCTGAGAGAAATGCAACAAACGGACAAAAATTGGACATCAAAGTTGTAGATGCTGGAAATGAAACAACTTTCAAAAATAGTCTTTCCCAGATCAATCCGGATAATACAGATTTGATTGTGGGGCCTTTTTTCAAATCAAGTGTTCTTGAAGTTCTAAGATTTGTGAATGATAAAAAAATTCCTGTAGTTGCACCTTTTGCTAATTCGGAAGACCTTTTTGATTACAGCAATTTGATTATCATCGAAACTGAAAATTCAATTTATTCGGACAGAATCGTGAAAGAAGTTGGTCAGGTTTATCAAGACCAAAAAATCTATATTGTTGCAGATAATTCCAAAGCAAATGCTAATGCAATTAAAGCTGGTTTGGAAAAGTCATTATCAAAACCTAATGTTGTTATCGTTAATTCTTCATCAGAGATTCAGTTGGAAAATAATATGATGACAGGACAATCGGTTCCTGTGATTGCGGTTTTAGCGGACGATGACGAATCTGCAGGTGCTGCTTTTGCTTCAAAAATTATTGCTCTTGGAAAACAGACAGAAGGCGTGAAAGCTTTCAGTATGTTTTACAGTCCAAGCTTTGAGAAGAATGTAGACGACCTTTCAAAAGCGAGTTTGGTTTATCTGATGGATAGAAAAATCAATTACGATGGCGATTTTGAAAAAGAAATTCTTGCAGCTTACAAAGGCAAATATTGTAAAACGCCTTCAAAATATGCTGTAATTGGTTTTGATGTAATGAATGATATGCTGACAAGAGAAAACAAAAGAGGAGAAATTTTCAAGCAAATCGGTAAATCCCAAACACAACTAGCTACAAAATTCGAATTTGTAAAAGCAAAACCAAACGGAGCATATATCAATAACGGTTACAGAGTTGTCAGATTGATGCAGTAATATTGATTTGAAAATTTAAATAATAGTTAAGAAAAATTAAATGGATAAAACGCCGACTGGCGTTTTATCTGTCAAAAATTAGATATAATAAATGAAACTCGAAAGAGTTCCATCTATCCTAAAAAAAATAATAGTTAATTAGATGAAAGCACTTGTATTTCCTGGGCAGGGTTCACAGTTTGTCGGGATGGGAAAAGAACTTTACGATTCCCGAAAAGACGTGAAAGACCTGATGGATTCTGCCAATGATATTCTTGGTTTTGATATTGTTTCTGTGATGTTCAATGGAACAGACGAAGACCTTAAAAAAACGAGCGTAACCCAGCCAGCTATTTTCCTACACTCGGTTGCTGCTGTAAAAGTAGCGAACGGTTTGGGTGCAGAAATGGTTGCTGGACATTCTTTGGGCGAATTTTCCGCTTTGGTTGCCAACGGCGTTCTATCTTTCGAAGACGGACTGAAATTAGTTTCCGAAAGAGCGCAGGCAATGCAGATGGCTTGCGATATTAATCCAAGTTCGATGGCTGCCATCCTTGGCTTAGAAGATGTTAAAGTTGAAGAAATCTGTGCAGAAATCGAAGGCATTGTTGTTCCTGCAAATTACAACTGTCCTGGACAATTGGTAATTTCCGGAGAGACAACAGCTGTTGAAAAAGCTTGCGAAGCTTTGAAAGCGGCTGGTGCAAAAAGAGCTTTGTTGTTGCCTGTAAATGGTGCTTTTCATTCGCCATTAATGATGCCGGCTCAAGAGAGATTGGCTGCCGCAATTGAAAAAACAAATTTCCGAAAAGCAACAATTCCTGTTTATCAGAACATCACGACAACTGCAGTTTCTGACCCGGAAGAAATCAAGAAAAATTTGATTGCTCAGCTGACTGGTCCTGTAAAATGGACTCAAAGTGTGCAGAATATGATAAAAGACGGTGCAACTAATTTTATAGAAGTCGGACCTGGAAAAACACTTCAAGGTTTGATTAAGAAAATCAATTCAGAAGTTAATGTTGCGTCTGCTATCTAAGAATAGAATTTTTAGGGCAGCTTAATCCGCCTTCCGCTCCCAATCTTTTTACTTTTTAGCAAAAAAGCAAAAAGGATTTCCGCTCAAGTCAGGCTGTATAAGATTCTATGTTTAAAATAAATTAAAAAATAATCAACAAATGAGCAGGATATTTTCACCAGGCAAGTTAATGCTTACCTCAGAATATGTTGCTGTTGATGGCGCTCTTGTTCTAGCTATTCCAACGAAGCTGGGACAAGAGCTTTTTTATACAGAGAATGAAGACCAGAAGTCATTGATTTTTTGGGAAGCTTATCACCAGAATCAATTATGGTTAAAGGCTACGATTGATTATAAAAATTGGGAAATCCTTGAAACCAATGATTCCAAAGCTTCAGAATTCATTCTTAAAACGCTCAAAAATGTTCAGAATCTTTCTGATACCAAACTAAAAAGTGATACTTCTTATCACATTAAAACCAATCTTCAATTTCCTTCAGACTTTGGGTTAGGAAGCAGTTCTACCTTGATGAATAATCTTGCAGAGTGGGCAAACATCGATGCCTTTACTCTTAACGAAATCAGTCTTGGCGGAAGTGGTTATGACGTTGCTGTTGCCAAAGAAAAATCTGCAGTTCTCTACAGCCGTTTTCCGGAAAGGACTTATCATAAAATTGATTTCAATCCGAGTTTCAAGGATGAATTAATTTTTATTCATCTCAATCAAAAGCAAGATACGAGAGAAGGAATTTCTCATTACAAGTCTAAGCCAACTTCAACGGGATTAATCAATGACTATTCTAAATTAACCAAAATGATTGTCAACAGTCAGAATTTGGAAGAATTTTCAGAATTAATGACAATTCACGAGCAAAAAATGTCCGATTTTCTCGAAATCCCAACTGTGAAAGAAAAATATTTCCAAAATTGCCCGAGCTTTGTCAAAAGTTTGGGAGCTTGGGGTGGAGATTTCGTTCTTGCGTCCAAATTTGGAGATTATGAAAGCTATTTCAAAAAGCAAGGTTTCTACAGAATATTCTCTTGGTCAGATTTAATTAATTGATTATTAATTAATTATAAATTTTATTTTAACTGATGAATGTCAGTTTATAAAAACTTTGATAATTCGCTGATATTTTTACATTTGTCGCAACACCTTTAATCTTCAAAAAAAATTAAAAATGGACAAGTTAAAATCTTATCTTGAACACCAAGGTATTCTCAATCCGAAAGAGATCATCCACAATCCTACTTACGAAGAAATTTTCCAGGCAGAAATGGACCCGAACAATTCCGGATTTGCTAAAGGCGTTTTGACAAAGTCGGGGGCTGTGGCTGTAAAAACCGGAATTTTTACCGGCAGGTCTCCAAAAGACAGATATATTGTAAAAGACAATATCACTCGGGATACGATTTGGTGGGACGGAAACATCAATCGTCCAACCACAGTCGAAGTTTTTGATGAGTTAAAAGACATCGTAACCAAAGACCTTTCTGGCGACAGAATCTATGTTATCGATACATTTTGTGGTTCTAACGAAGACACGAGATTGAAAGTAAGGTTCGTGACAAAAGTGGCTTGGCAAGCTCATTTTGTGATGAATATGTTCATTCGTCCTTCTCATTATGACCTTCAAAATTATGGCGATCCGGATTTTGTAGTCATCAATTCTTCCGAATCTGTCAATCCAAATTGGGAACAACACGGACTTAATTCTGAAGTGTTTGTAATGTTCGATTTGACCAAGAAAATGCAGATCATCGGTGGAACTTGGTATGGCGGAGAAATGAAGAAAGGAATGTTCGCGATAATGAATTATTACCTTCCATTGAAAGGAATGGCTTCTATGCATTGTTCCGCAAACGTAGGCGAGGACGGCGATGTAGCAGTTTTCTTCGGACTTTCCGGAACTGGGAAAACAACGCTTTCTGCTGACCCGAAACGCTATTTGATTGGTGATGATGAGCACGGTTGGGATAACAACGGTGTTTTCAATTACGAAGGTGGTTGCTATGCAAAAGTGATTGACCTTAGTAAAGAAAAAGAACCGGATATTTACGGCGCAATCAGAAGAGATGCGTTGTTGGAAAATGTGGTTACGGATGACGAAGGTAATGTAGATTACACCGACGGCTCGATTACGGAAAATACAAGGGTTTCCTATCCAATTTATCATATCAGCAAAATTGTTTTGCCTTCCAAAGCTGGTCATGCGAGTAAAATCATTTATTTGTCGGCTGACGCATTCGGGGTTTTGCCTCCGGTTTCTATCCTGACAGACCAACAGGCGCAATATCATTTCCTTTGCGGATATACATCAAAATTAGCAGGAACAGAACGCGGTATCACAGAACCGACACCTTCTTTTTCACCGGCATTTGGAGAAGCATTTTTGACATTGCATCCAACAATGTATTCCAAAACGTTGATTGGAAAAATGAAGGAGCACGGCGCGAAAGCTTATTTGGTAAATACAGGCTGGAACGGAACTGGAAAGAGAATTTCTCTCAAAGATACCAGAGCGATTATCGATGCTATTATTGATGGAAGCATTGATAAAGCTGATACGAATAAAGTTCCAGTAATGAATTTGGAATTCCCTGTTGCATTACCAAATGTTTCCGAAAACATTCTTGACCCAAGAGATACGTATGAGAATAATTCTGATTGGGAAGCTAAAGCTAAAGATTTGGCTGCAAGATATATTAAGTATTTTGAGCAGTTTACAGATAATGATGAAGCTCTGGAGTTGGTTTCTTCGGGACCGATTTTGTCAGAAGTTCATCAGGACTAAAAATAGAAACGCTTCCAATTTTGGAAGCGTTTTTTTATTGTATTAATTTTCCGTCTTGTTGTAGGATAACTTTATTGTTTTGTTCAACGGTCAAATCGATTTCCGGTGCATCTTTTTCGCCAATAATTCCTCTGTAAATAATGTAACTGAACTCGCCTTTTTTGAAAGTAATTGTATGATTACCGCCGCTTCCTTCCATTCTGATCTCGCCATTAGTCAGAATCAAATCGGGTTTTGTAGATTCTTTTTTACCTAATTTCCAAGAAGCATAACGGTATTTTCCATTGCTCAGTTCATCAATTCTAATCAAATAACTTTTAGTGGTCATTTTATAAACTGGCGATTTATATTGTCTCAAAGTGGAAAATAGATTTTTCTTTTCGTTAATAATAATGTTGTTCTTTTGATTTGTTTCGAATGGACTCTGGTAATTTAATGCTGTAATTCTTCCTTCTGTATCAATCCAAAAATCTCCATTATCAAGCATTATTCCTCGCCAGCCGACTTCTGACCATTGTTCTATTTTCGAATTTGAAATTTTATTAATGATTTTCGAATCAAAAATCTGATTGAATCTCTTCTTGAAATCAGACTCGTTTTTAACATCAGGAATTGGATATTCTCTGCTCAGAGGATAATTAACAATTTTAGAAATTCCGTCAATATTTTTAGTCTGAAATAACTTAATTACTTTCTGAATATTCTCGTTTTTAGTTTTATCCAGCTTTTCGTTTTGAGAAAATACAACACTGGAAATTAATAAAAAGAAAAATAAAATCTTGTATTTCATTACAAATCAGTTTTTATTTAAGGAAAGGATTATGTTCTTTTTCAAAACCAATTGATGTTGGTTCTCCGTGACCACTGTAAACTTTGGTATTTTCTGGCAAAGTCAACAATTTATTTTTAATACTTGAAATTAATTGGTCATAATCGCCTTTGTGAAGGTCGGTTCTCCCAATGCTCATCATAAAAAGTGCATCACCTGAAATTACAAATCCATTTTCCTGATTATAAAAAGCCACACTTCCAGGCGAATGTCCAGGAACGTCGTAGATTTCAACGGTTTCTAAACCTAAGTTTAATTTTTCTCCTTCTTTAATATGCTGAATTTCCCCTCTGAAAGCAGGAAAGAAAAAACCATAATTTTTAGCTGTAAATGAAGCGCGGTCAAGAATTTCCATCTCATCAGAATGAATCAAAACCGGAACATCAAAAGTATCATAAGCCCATTGTAAGCCAATAATATGGTCAATGTGAGCGTGCGTCAACAAAATATTTTTGATTTTAAGTTCATTTGCTTTGATGAAGCTGTGCAAAGTTTCGGTTTCAGCTTCGGGCATATTTCCCGGATCTATAAGAAAAGCTTCCTTTTCATCGTTATAAATGATGTATGTATTCTCAGAAAACGGATTAAATGCAAAGGATTTTACGTGCAACATTCTTTTTAATTTAGATGTAAAAATATAAAACATTAACTTAGCAAGATGAAGGTAATTAAACTATTTTTTCTTTTTTTAAGTGCAATTTCTTTTGGACAGGAAATTAAAAGTATCCAAATTTTTAATCCTAAAACCAATGATGAAACGCCAGTTATTGCTCAAGGTGGACAATTGATTTTGAGATTTGATGATTTGTCCAACAGCAGCCAATTGTATAGATATACTTATAAACATTACAACAAGAATTGGGAAGAAGACGGTTTGTTTTTTACCGAATTTGCCAATGGAAGTATGAATGCTTTGATTGAAAATTTCCAATATTCTTTCAATACGTACCAGAAATATACGCACTACGAATTAGCTTTCCCGAATGAGAAAATTCAGCCAAAAATTTCTGGAAATTATGAGATTATCGTTTACAAAGATTCTCAGGAAAAACCTTTGTTTACAAGACGATTTTGTATCTATGAAGATGGCGCTAATTTGGGAATCAATGTCACAAGATTTATTGATGCAAAAAATCCTAATGCAAAACAACGAATTGAAATTCAGGCGACTGGAAACGGCTCAGGAATTACCAATAATTTGTCGTCGCTTTCATTGAGTGTTATTCAGAATAACAATTGGGATATTTCTTTGAAAAACCTTCGTCCAAGTTCTACAATGGGAAATCAGCTTTTGTTCCAACAATTGAATTTAGCTTTTCCAGGAAATAATGAGTTCTATTATTTTGATAATAAAGTGATGAATCAAGCTTTGGATATGGTTGCCAATACGGAAAATATCGATGGCAGAAATTATACTTATCTTCATCCTGTTTGGGCTTATCCAGGAGATTATCAGTACCAACCAGACGTGAATGGCGCTTTTTATTTCCGTAGAAATGATTTGGGGATTGAAAGAAATGCGGACAGAGAAGCAGATTATTCCTGGGTTTATTTTGCTTTAGACAGTCAGAAATCAGATAAAGAATTCTATGTTCTTGGGATGTTCAATGATTATAAAGCCGATAAAACCAGCCAAATGCAATACGATGAAAAGTCTCAAAAGTATATTGCAAAAATCTATCTGAAGCAAGGTTTTTACAGTTACATCATTGCGACAAAAGGAGCAGACGGAAAACTGAATTATGGTGAAGTCAATGGAAACTTCTGGCAGACAGAAAACCTTTACCAAGCCTTTCTATATTACACGCCATTTGGAAGAAACTTCGATGGATTGATTGGTTATGGCGAATTGCGAACGCCTGTAAGATAAGTAAAATACAAAATTAAATTAATATCCCGAAGATTGTCAATTCAATTTTTTGGAATAATTTTAGCTAATAACTTCAAAACAAATTTTTATGGAGCTTCTTTTCGAAAATAAAAAATCTGGGAATGGTGGTTTTATTACAATGAAAAATAATCAGGAAGAGATCGGAAGGTTGACCTATACTATTGTTCCTGAACTTAAAAAATTAATCGTGAGTTATGTTATGGTTTTTCCAAAATTCGAAGGCAAAGGATTGGGAAAAACTTTGGTAGAGAAGTCGGTAGAATTTGCCAGAAAAAATGGATGGACGATCAAAGCCCATTGCTCTTATGCTCACGCTGTTCTAAGCAGAAAAGCAGATGTAGAAGATGTCTTCGTCGCTTAAGATAAATTTATTACCTTGGTAATACTAAAGTTACGGCTCGCAATTGCGAGCCGAGCTTTTTTTATTTAATCTGAAAAAATTATCTGTTCATAGACATCAGGAATTCTTCATTGTTTCTGGTGCCTTTGATTTGTTTTTGAACAAATTCCATCGCTTCCAAGGGATTCATATCGGCCAGATATTTTCTCATAATCCACATACGTTGCTGCGTCGCTTCGTCCATCAAAAGGTCATCTCTTCTTGTACTGGAAGCCACTAAATCTACAGCTGGATAAATACGTTTATTAGCAATCTTTCTATCCAATTGCAATTCCATATTTCCGGTTCCTTTGAACTCTTCGAAGATAACTTCGTCCATTTTGGAACCTGTATCAATCAAAGCAGTTGCGATAATTGTCAAAGAACCTCCATTTTCAATTTTTCTCGCCGCTCCAAAGAAACGTTTTGGTTTGTGAAGAGCGTTGGCATCCACACCTCCGGAAAGAATTTTCCCAGAAGCCGGTGTTACAGTGTTGTATGCTCTTGCCAAACGTGTGATAGAATCCAAAAGAATCACAACATCGTGACCGCATTCTACCATTCTTTGCGCTTTTGATAAAACCAAATTTGCCACTTTTACGTGCTTATCTGCCGCTTCATCAAATGTAGAAGCAATAACTTCTGCATTCACACTTCTTTGCATATCCGTAACTTCCTCTGGTCTTTCATCGATTAGAAGAACCATCATATAAGCTTCCGGATGATTGGCAGAAATGGCGTTAGCGATATCTTTCAGTAAAATTGTTTTACCGGTTTTCGGCTGTGCAACAATCATTGCTCTTTGTCCTTTTCCGATTGGCGCAAACAAATCCACGATTCTTGTAGAAAGAGTAGCGTTTTTACCAGCCAGATTGAATTTTTCCTGAGGGAAAAGCGGTGTCAGATATTCAAAAGCAACTCTGTCTTTGATAAAAGCTAAATCTCTTCCGTTAACTTCTGTAGGTTTCTGAAGCGAGAAATATTTTTCGCCTTCTTTTGGCAATCTCACGATTCCTTTTACGGTGTCTCCGGTCTTCAAACCATAATTTCTGATTTGATTAGTAGAAACATAAACGTCGTCTGGAGAAGAAATATAACTGAAATCTGAAGAACGTAGGAATCCGTAGTTATCCGGAAGAATTTCCAAAACACCTTCTATCGTTACAATTCCATCAAAGTTAAATTCCTTCTTTGGAGCTGGAGCTTCTGGCTGTTGTGCTTCGGATTGTTCTTTATGATTGTTGTGTTGTTGAGAATTGGGGTTTTGTGTTTTTTGCTGACCTCTGTTGTTATTGGTCTTTTGCTGATGCTGCTGATTGTTTTGCTGCTTAGGCTGTTGCTTTTGTTGAGGCTTTCTTTCCTCTTGCTCAGGCTTTTCATCAATCTTTGGAGAAGTTTCGTCTATAGAAACTGGAGTTGTTGAAACTTGTTCTTCTGTCTGCACTGGAGTGATTCTCGCTCTAGGTGTCTTTTTCTTTGGAGGATTTGGAGCTTTCGCTTCTTCCTTCACAACCGTTGCAGGAGCTTCCTCTGTGACAGCAATAACAGGAGTTTCTGCTGGAACTGAGTTTTCTTCTTTCGGTTTCTCTGCCGGCTTCCTGCCTCTTTTCTTTGCAGGAGCTGCATTTTCCGTAGAATTCTCTTCTGTTTTTTTCGTCATATTCTCTTGAGTAGCGTTAAGATAATCTTTAATGATTTTTGGATTAGAAGCCTGATAGTCCAGAATTGCGAAAACAGTGTCTTCCGGAGAGCTTTTCTTTGCCAATTTAACGCCTAAATCTTTAGAAAGTTGAGCCAATTCCTCATCGGATTTTGACCGTAGCGTTTCAATATTAAACATATAAATACGTAAAAGGTAATTTTTATTTGTGTATAAGTAAGAATGAAAACCAGGAGGTTATCATTTTTATTGAGTGATTACAATGCAAATCTACATTAATTTTTGAATTACGCAAAAATTATTTTATTTTTGCAATCTATTTTAACCTTTTTTATAAAGGATTTATAATAAATATGTTACAAAGAATACAATCTGTCTGGATATTTTTAGCTGTTTTGGGAAGCGTTTTCCTTAATATTACCGCACAAGATTTTGATATCCTTGGAAGATATTTGACAATCAATGCTTCCACGGTAATTTTAATATTATTCGGAGTGTTGAGTATTTTTAGTTTCAAAAACAGAAAAAGACAAATATTGCTGAATAACATCAGTCTTATTATAAACGCTTTGTTGGTTGGTCTTTTGATTTACTGGTTACTAAATTTATCCGGAGGAATTCAGTTTCCTGAGAAGGGTATTGAGCCAATTTTCCCGTTTATTTCGATGATATGTTTGCTTTTGGCAAATGTTTACATTAGAAAAGATGAGAGGCTCGTAAAATCTGTGGACAGACTTCGATAGGCTTACGACGATTTTTTTGAGTGAGAACAGCTTCCTTTTGGAAGCTGTTTTTTATTGGTAAGAATTATATCTTTAACTTTAGAGCATTAGTAACAAAAAGTATAATTATGGTACTTATAATTCTTAATAAATCAATTTAACTATGAAAAAAGTAATCTCCATTGTTTTAATTGCTCAATCGTTTCTGTCTTTTGCTCAGAATATTTCCAAAGAAAGGGTTGTAAACATTGTTTCGACTTTAGCTTCAGACGAGATGAAAGGTAGGAAATTCGGAACATTAGAAAATGATAAAGCGGCAGAGTACATCGCTTCGGAATTCAAAAAAAATAATCTGGATTACTGTTTTGGAGATTCTTACTTGATTCCATTTGAGTATAAAGACAAAAAAGGTTATAATGTCTGCGGTATCAAGAAAGGAAAATCGGAACAGAGTTTAGCTTATTCAGCTCATTTTGACCATATCGGAACCAATAACAAAGAAGGCGATAATATCTACAATGGGGCAGATGACGATGCGAGTGGAGTAGCTACAGTAATCGGTTTGGCGGATTATTTTAAAGATAAAAAAACTGATTTTTCTATGGTTTTTATGGCTTTCAATGCAGAAGAAATTGGATTGATTGGTTCGAAAGCTTTGGCTGAAAATGAAAAATTGAATCCAGTTTTCAGTAATATCAAAGCACTTTTCAATTTTGAAATGTTGGCAACGGAATCTCAATTTGGTAAGAATGCAGTTTTTATGACGGGCGACGAGTTTTCAGATTTTGATGAATTGATTAATAATAACGCAGTCAACGGTTTGAAAGTTTATCCAGACCCATATCAAGGTCAGCAGTTGTTTTACCGTTCGGACAATGTGAATTTCGTTAAAAAGAAAATCATTGCGCACTCAATCTCAACTGTTGATATGAACAAAGCAGTGCACTATCACGCTGTGAATGATGATATTAATATTGTGGATGCCGATAATTTGACGAGCATCATCAACAATTTAGCAAAAACAATCGAGAAACTGAATACCAAAAACTTCACACCAAAATACAACGACAAAGTAAAATACGATTTCTAACGTCTTGATAAGCTAAGCTATTTATTTTCCGTAATTTTGCATTTCCAATTTTTTTGAATGAAACCATTTCAACGTATTATCAGTATTGCCAAACCACATCAAAGATTTTTGTGGGGCAGTATGTTTTTCAATATTCTTTATTCTCTTCTTCAGATTGCTTCTATTGGTACTTTATTGCCAATTCTCAGCGTGATGTTCGGAACTTCTGACAAAATCGACACGTCAAAAGTGCCTGTTTGGAGTGGCAGAATTGCAGATTATTTTGGCTATGTCAAAGACTTGGCATATTATACAATTCAGATTAATATGGATAAGCACGGCGGTATTAAAGTTTTAGCCGTTCTTTGTTGCATTACTGCAGTTGCGTTTTTATTGAGGAATATTTTTAGATATCTGGGGTCTTATCTATTGGTCAACTATCGTGTTGGAATTACCAGAGATCTTCGAACCTTGATGTATGATAAATTTCTGAAACTACCAGTCTCGTTTTTTACAGAACAGAGAAAGGGTGATATGATGTCACGAATATCCAATGACATTGGCGCTGTAGAGGGTGGAATTATGGGGTCTTTGGTCGATATTGTGAATTCGCCTTTTATGATTATTTCGTCATTGACAGCATTATTCCTTTTATCTCCGAAACTGACTTTATTTTCATTAATCGTTTTCCCAATTATGGGCTGGATCATCTCTTGGGTAGGAAAAAGTCTGAAAAAACAGGCCAAATTTGCACAGGAAGAATTAGGAAATCTCTTCTCTTTGGTTGATGAAACTTTAAAATCTTCAAAGGTCATCAAGATTTTTAATGCGGATAAAATCCTGAAAAACAGATTTAATAAAACAACAGACCAATGGCAACATCACGCCATTTCTATGAGCAGAAGACGTGAATTGGCTTCTCCAATGAGTGAATTTCTTGGATCTGTAACGATGTTGCTCATCACTTGGTACGCCGGAACAGAGATCATTAATGGAACCAATAAGGATCCCGCGACTTTCCTTGCATTCATAGCTGTATTTTTTCAGGTTTTGGATCCTGCGAAAAGATTGTCAAATGCTATTTCTGCAATCCAGGGTGGAATGGCGAGTTTAGAAAGGGTTTCCGAAGTTTTAGATTACGATTTGAAGGTTGATGAAATCCTGAATCCAACACCTATTTCTGAGCTAAATGATAAAATTGAATTTAAAAATATTGGTTTCTATTACGAGAAATCAAATCTAATTCTAAAAAACGTTTCGATTACTTTGCCAAAAGGAAAAACAGTTGCTTTAGTTGGACAATCCGGAAGTGGAAAAACTACGATTGCTAATCTATTAGCAAGATTCTATGACGTTTCCGAAGGCGAAATTTTAATCGACGGTCACAACATCAAAAATCTAAAACTAACAGATTATCGAAAACTTCTGGGAATGGTAACTCAGGAGTCAGTTCTTTTCAATGATTCGGTTTACAATAATATTTTGATGGGTAATCCAAATGCAACAGAAGCACAAGTGATTGAAGCTGCGAAGATTGCCAATGCTCACGATTTTATCTCTCAACTTCCGGAAGGTTATGATACCAATATCGGCGACGACGGAAACAAACTTTCTGGCGGACAAAAGCAACGTGTTTCCATCGCCAGAGCTGTGCTGAAAAATCCACCAATTATGATTCTTGATGAAGCAACTTCTGCTTTGGATACAGAGTCTGAAAGATATGTTCAGGACGCATTGGAAAAAATGATGGAGAACAGAACATCTTTGGTTATTGCTCACAGATTATCAACTATTCAGAAGGCTGATCATATTGTTGTAATGGAAAAAGGTGACATCATAGAGCAAGGCTCTCATCAGGAATTGATGGAACAAGACGGCACTTATAGAAAGCTGGTTGAGCTTCAGAATTTTGACTAATGAATCCAGTTCAGGAATATTTTTATCGGATTGATGAACCTGCGAGAAGTGCGCTTTTGTTTATCCGAGAGAAGATTTTAAATTCCGATGAATTGATAACCGAAACGTTCAGTTTTGGACTTCCTTTCTTGAAGTACAAAAAGAAAATGCTCTGCTATTTCTATTATAGCAAACAGCATCAGAAGCATTATCTCAGCTTTTATCACGGCGACAGAGTGGATTATCCCGAACTTTTATCCGAAGGTAGAAAGAAATTCAAAATCCTACTTTTGGATATGGATGAGGATTTGCCAATGGAATTGATTTTCAATATTCTTGATGAAGTGAAAACTTATATCAAATAAATTTTTGATTTTAACTAAATTTCACCCGACTTCCAATCCGTTCTTCACTGGCAAACTCGGACTCAACAAAGTCACTTCACTTTTATTGTCGCCATAAACTCCTAGAACAAGACATTCGCTGAAGAAATTGGCGATTTGTTTCTTCGGGAAATTCACAACAGCAAGAATCTGTTTTCCTATCAATTCTTCTTTCGAATACAAAGCTGTGATTTGAGCAGAAGATTTCCGAATGCCCAAATCTCCAAAATCGATTTCCAATTGATAAGAAGGATTTCTGGCTTTTTCAAAATCATTCACAGAAATAATGGTTCCAACTCTAATGTCTATTTTTTCAAAATCGTCCCAGGATATTTCAGGTTTTGTCGTTTTTAGATTGTTTTAAGTTTAATTATCAAGATTTATCATATACCAATTCACTTGGTAAGGGTATTTTTCATAAGGCGAATCTCCTTCAGTAAAAGTTAGACCCTTATCAAAATCCCTTTTTGCTAATCTTGCGCTTTCCAGATAGTTTGTATAATCGTTATCAATTTTGTAGAGATTCAAAGCTTTATAATATTCTGCATCAGAAAAGTTGGGGTAAACTTTTAAGGCTTTATCAAACTCTTCAATCGCTTTTTTATAATCTCTTTTTTCATAATAAATAACACCAGTGTAAAAATAACAAAGAGCTGAGACCCAATCTTCTCCGCTTTGTTTTTTTGTTTTTTCAATTTCGATTTGCATCAAGTTTAAAGCTTTATCATATTGATTGAGTTGCAAATAGCAAATCGATTTATAAAAATCATAGGAATGATCATTCTGAATTCCGTCTCCGAATTCTTTCGTTACATCATTAAAATCTTTCAAAGCTTCCGAATAATTTTTAATAAAAATACATTTCAGAAAACCTCTTCTTCCCAGATATTCTTTTCGATTATACAAAACGGCTTTATTATAACTTTTTAAAGCCAGTTCATACTTTCTTGTTTTCCAAAGTGGAAGGGCTTTATGATGCCAAAAAATGGCAATTGTTGAATCTGCTTTTATCCCTTCATTGATGCAATCTTCCCAACCTTGAGATAAGTAATGAAATTGATAAGCACATTTTTTTGTGTATTTTTCTATGATTGAGTCTTGTTTTAGGCTTTGTGAAAAAGAATAGCTGAATATATTTATCAGTACTAAAAATAAAATTCTTTTCATATCAAGCTTTATTTTTAATGTCTTGCAAAAGCTTTTCAACCTCGAGTTTTTGCTCCAAATATTTTAATTGAAGTTCACTTCCTTCGCCCATTCTTCCATAATAAATCAAAGCTTTTTCACCAAAGAAGTTTTTGTAGTAGTCGGAAAGCTCCGGAATCTGCGGAAAATTGGTGTGAAATAACATTTCGTAGTAAGCCTGCCATTCGCGTTCGTTCTTGTCCAGAATCATCATTTTTGGCGATTTCTGACGAACATGCAACATCTCGTGAGCGAGCATATTGAGAACTAAAGTCAAATCAAAGTCGAAAAGATTTCTTGGAATCAAAACTTCCTGCATATCTCCGATTTCTCCATTGGCAGTTAATAAAATCGAGTTCTTTTCTAATTCATCCCTAAAACCAAATCCTAAAAAGTTCTCATCATCCAATTCGAATTCGTGGATGAGGAATCTTGCACCATCTAGAATTTCGCCGGTTTCTTTGTAAGCGTTGAGGTTGAATTGTAATTTTTCGTAGTTCATTTGTGATTTTGTAAATTCTAATTTAATCAAATTTACAATTTAAAGACAAATGTTCAAAATATGTTGAATCCGCGACCCGGCTTGAACGTACTCTTCGAGAGCCTCAGAGTGACAATTGGGAGCGGAAGACGGAAATTGTCGCCCAAAAATAAAAAATCCCGGAAAATTTCGGGATTTAGATTGTTTATGTTGAAGTTTTAGAATTCCATTTGAACTTCCAGTTTTTCTGCCAGAAGTTTGGAAACTTTTACTTTGAGTGGCTCGATGTCGATGTTTTGCATCGCATCGTTGGCGAAAGCGTAAAGCAGCAATGCTCTTGCTTCCTTCTTGGAAATTCCACGAGCTCTAAGGTAGAACATCGCATCCTCATTCAACTGTCCAACAGTACAACCGTGCGAACATTTTACATCGTCTGCAAAAATTTCCAGCTGAGGTTTTGTATCGATAGTTGCGCCCTCATCTAACAAAATATTGTTGTTCTGCTGATAAGCGTTGGTTTTCTGAGCAATCTTGTTTACGAACACTTTTCCATTGAAAACGCCGTGTGATTTATCTTTGAAAATCCCTTTGTAATTCTGGTAAGATTCGCAGTTTGGCGTGTTGTGATGAACAGCCGTGTGGTGATCTACCAATTGGTCTTTCCCGATAATCGTAATACCGTTCATAAACGAGTTGATATTCTCTCCGTTGTGAATGAAATCCAGATTGTTACGAACCAATTTTCCTCCGAAGGAGAACGTATTCACAGTCGTTAAACTGTCTCTTTCCTGCTTTGCAAATGTGTGATCCACAAGGTAAGATGTGTCGCTGTCGTTCTGTAATTTGTGCCAATCTGCTTTTGCATTTTGGTAAGCGAAAATCTCCGTCACAGAGTTTGTGAAAACGAAAGATTCATCGAAATTATGATGACTTTCAATCACTTCTACTTTTGCGCCAGCTTCTACAATCAATAGGTTTCTTGTGTTGTAGAATGTGTTTTCTTTCTGACTGTCAGAGATATAAAAAACGTGAATCGGTTTTTCAATAACGATGTTTTTAGGTACTTTCAGAAAAAATCCTTCGTTGAAATAAGCCAGATTCAAGTTTGTGAAAGCTAAATCTTTGTTTGCAATCGTATTGAAATATTGATTAAAAGTTTCCCTTTTTGCTGAATCACTTAGAGCTTCATTCAGCGTCAGGAATTCTGCATTTTCAATCGAAATGTTAGAATATTCTTTGTGAAGTTTCCCATTGATAAACACAATCCAGTCAAAATGTTCCTCGCCCAAATGCAATTCGTCCAATTGCTCTTTGGTAATATGATGAGCTTCTGAAGGGAAAAAATTGTAATCTTTTTCCGTGATTTCCTTCAGATTCGTGTATTTGTATTCTTCATCTTTTTTGGTTGGAAAACCTTTTTGCTCAAATTTCTGAAGAGCGGTTTTTCTTTCGTCATTCAAAAAAGAATGACGAAGCGTTTCTAAAAATGAAGTGTGATTATTTATAATTTGTTCTTGTAAACTCATTTTTTATTTATATCCAATTCAACTGATGTTTGGTCAAGTCGCTTTCTGTATTTCCTGTATTGAGTGTTGTTGCAGGTTCAAACAACATTACCAAAACCTCGTTTTCTGCAATAGGTTTGTGCTCTATTCCTTTCGGAATGATTAAAAATTCTCCTTTGTTCAGCGTGACTATTTTATCACGAAATTCAATATTTAAAGTTCCTTCAGCAATAAAAAACATTTCGTCTTCATTATCGTGTTTATGCCAGACAAATTCGCCTTTGAATTTTGCCAGCTTTACTTGTTGCCCATTAAGCTCTCCTACTATTTTTGGCGACCAGTATTCTGAAAACAACTGAAATTTTTCTGCTAAATTTACTTTGTCCATTTGATTAATTCAACAACCAATCGTAACCTTTTTCTTCCAGTTCCAGTGCAAGAGATTTGTCACCTGTTTTAATGATTTTTCCATCTGCCAAAACGTGAACGAAATCTGGCTGAATGTAATTTAAAAGTCTTTGATAATGTGTGATTAACAAAACTGCATTACCCTCACTTCTGAATTTGTTAACACCATCAGCAACGATTCTCAACGCATCGATATCCAATCCTGAATCAGTTTCGTCAAGAATTGCCAATTTCGGATTCAACATCATCATTTGGAAAATCTCGTTTCTTTTCTTTTCACCACCGGAGAAACCTTCGTTCAAAGAACGGGAAAGGAAATCTTTTCTTATGCCTAATTTCTCAGAGTTTTCACGAATTAATCCCAACATCTCTTTGGCTCCCATTTCGTCCAATCCATTTGCTTTTCTTGTTTCGTTAAGAGCGGCTTTGATGAAATTGGTAACGGTAACGCCAGGGATTTCTACAGGATATTGAAAAGAAAGGAAAATTCCTTTATGAGCTCTTTCTTCAGGCGCATCTTCGCCGATTTCTTCTCCTTCGAAAAGAATTTCGCCTTCCGTTACTTCGTAATCTTCTTTTCCTGCAATTACAGAAGAAAGAGTGGATTTTCCGGCGCCGTTCGGTCCCATAATAGCGTGAACTTCGCCTGGTTTTATTTCAAGATTGATTCCTTTTAAAATTTCTTTGTCGCCGTCTTCAATTTTGGCGTGTAAGTTTTTGATTTGTAACATTCTAAGTTGTACTTTTCTTTAAACGATTGATGTTAGCTTCCTCTGTATGTTGAGTATCCAAAAGGTGACAAGGTGATTGGCACGTGGTAATGTTGATTATCTTTAATCTGAAAAACCACTTCAATAAATGGATAGAAGCTTTCTATGTTTTTATTTTTATAATATTCCTCTGTCAGGAATATCAACTTATATTTTCCGTAATTACTTTTTGAATCTTTATCTTTTTGTAGGAAGTCTCCAATTCTACCATTTTTATCAGTTTGTTTCTTACTGACGGCAATCCATTGATTGATAGTCTCATCAAACTTCTCGAGTCGAACTTCAACATTCTCAACAGGTTTTCCGACTGTAATATCTAAAATATGGCTGGAAAGCTGAAACTCCTTTTTCTCCTGTGCATACACAATGGTGAAGAAAACTACAAAAAAGAGATATAAAATTTTTTTCATACCCTTATCCAACACTTCCTTCCAAGGAAATCTCAAGTAATTTCTGAGCTTCAATAGCAAATTCCATTGGAAGTTTATTCAAAACTTCTTTGCTGAATCCGTTGACAATCAGGGCAATTGCTCTTTCTGTGTCGATTCCTCTTTGGTTACAGTAAAAAATCTGGTCTTCTCCGATTTTCGAAGTCGTTGCTTCGTGTTCCAATTGTGCAGTCGGATCTTTTATTTCGATGTAAGGGAAAGTGTGTGCACCACATTCATTACCCATTAACAAAGAATCACACTGAGAAAAGTTTCTCGCTCCTTTTGCAGTTGGCATTACTTTTACCAAACCACGATAAGAATTATTGGATTTTCCGGCAGAGATACCTTTTGAGATAATGGTTGATCTGGTATTCTTCCCGATGTGAATCATCTTTGTTCCCGTATCGGCATATTGATGATTATTGGTAACTGCAATCGAATAAAATTCACCAACCGAGTTATCACCTTTCAAGATACAACTCGGATATTTCCAAGTCACAGCGGAACCTGTTTCAACCTGGGTCCAGGAGATTTTTGCATTTCTTTCGCAAAGCCCTCTTTTCGTCACAAAATTGAAAACACCGCCTTTTCCTTCTTCATTTCCGGGATACCAATTTTGAACGGTAGAGTATTTGATTTCAGCATCGTCCATTGCAATTAATTCGACAACAGCCGCGTGGAGCTGATTTTCATCTCTCGAAGGAGCAGTACAACCTTCCAAATATGAAACATAGCTTCCCGCATCAGCAATTACCAAAGTTCTCTCGAACTGACCAGTTCCAGATTGATTGATTCTGAAATAAGTAGATAATTCCATCGGACACTTCACACCTTTTGGAATGTAGCAGAAACTTCCGTCAGAAAAAACTGCGGAGTTCAAAGCAGCGTAGAAATTATCGCCTCTTGGAACAACTTTTCCAAGATATTGTTTTACTAATTCTGGATGTTCTTTGATTGCCTCGGAAATTGAACAAAAGATAATACCTTTCTCTCTCAAAGTTTCTTGAAAAGTCGTCTTTACCGATACTGAATCTATTACGATATCAACAGCAACATTCGCCAATCGTTTTTGTTCCTCGATATTGATTCCCAGTTTTGCGAAAGTTGCCAATAATTCTGGATCTACTTCATCAAGACTTGCCAATTCTGGTTTTGCCTTTGGAGCAGCATAATATCTGATTGCTTGAAAATCAGGTTTTTCATACTTGATGTTTGCCCAATCCGGTTCTGTCATTTTCAGCCAGATTCGGAAAGATTCTAGACGCCATTCGGTCATCCATTCCGGTTCTTCTTTCTTTGCAGAAATTGCTCGCACGATATCTTCATTCAGACCAATCGGGAAATCTTCGTACTCGATATCCGTTTCAAATCCGAATTCGTACTTTTGATTTTCGAGATCGACTCTTAGGTCGTCTTCGGTGTATTTAGACATATTTTATAAACTAAAAGATTCTCCGCAACCGCAAGTTCTTGCAGCATTCGGATTATTAAAAATAAAACCTTTTCCATTCAAACCTCCTGAATATTCCAGAGTTGTACCTGCAAGATAAAGAATCGATTTTTTCTCGATGATTACACGTACGCCATTATCTTCAAAGATTTGGTCGGTTTCATTTTTTACATTATCAAACTTCAAAACGTATTCTAGTCCGGAACATCCGCCACTTTTTACGCCCACTCTTATATAGTCGGTCTCAGGGTTGAAGCCTTCTTCAGTCATCAACTGAGCCGCTTTTGATTTTGCCTGATCGCTTACTTGTATCATTGTTTTTATTTAGACTGATTTTAGTCTACAAAAGTACGAACTAATTTCCGCAATCTCAAATTGATGACATCTATTTTAACGATTTTAAATAGACTTTATCATTTCGTTTCATAATGAAATACAGTTTGTTAATGTTAAATTCTTATCAAAAAAGAAACAATTATTAATTCTGATTGTTCTTATAATTAACTTTGCTGAGATTTGTTAATCAAACAATTAGTTTATGAAGAAGATTTTTATTTTGATGATGCTGTTTTTCTTTTTTGGAGAAATGATGAGCCAGACCGAAAGATATGTTTATCGTACGGAAGTGAATCCTGATACGATAAATCTTGTAGATATGAAGGTTGAGACGACTTTTCTGGATGTGAAAAATAATCAATCGTTATTCATCAGTGAAAGCAAATTGTTGAGAGATTCTTTGGTCGCAGTCTTGAAAAGTCAGGGAAATCTGGATGTGAAAAAATCAAAAAAGAATAAGCAGGAATTCCCAAAATTAGCTAACGGAAAATCAATCCAACCTACTTTCTTCGAATATTTCATCAAGAAAAATTATGAAAACAGAGCGATAAATCTTGTAGAAAATATTGGCTCGAGACAGGTTTATTATCAGGAAGACCGAAAAATGAATTGGGATGTTTCTCAACAGACTTCGGATTTTAATGGTTATAAAGTTCAGAAAGCGACTGTAAATTTTGGTGGAAGAACTTGGACGGCTTGGTTTGCTCCGGAAATTAAAATCTCTGATGGGCCTTACAAACTATCAGGATTGCCAGGATTGATTTTGAAGCTGGAAGATGATAAAGGCGATTACAAATTTAATTTTGTTAAAAAAATATCAATTCCGAATACTTTTACGGAAGATATAAAAGCAGACGCTAGAAAATCAACAAGAATTAATTTCCAAGGTGATAAGGCTTCTGTAAAAATGGAAATGGCGAAGAGTAAAGATTCGGAAATTGATTTGGATAATTTCAATCCAGGTGGTGGAAGAGGGATGCATCAAAGAGGTGGAATGAACAGCGGATTTGGTGGTCAACCCGGACAAGGAATGAATGGTGGAACGCCAGGTAACGAAGTAGGAAACGGACAAGCTGATATACAGATGGGCAATTCACAAGGGAACTCAGGTGGAAATAACGCTTCTACGATAAATTTCGGAAACTCCAATCCAATTGAACTAAGTAACAAATATTAATATGAAATTATTAAAAATATTAAGCGTATGTGCAATGCCATTGCTTATGGCGCAACAAAATACACGCTTTGTTTATCAGGCAACATTATCTCCTGATTCTACTAATGTTGAGAAAAAGACGGAGTTGGCTTATCTGGATACAGATGGAAAAAAATCTGTGTTCTATGCAGAAAATTCTATGAAAAGAGATTCTTTGATGGAAAGGATGCGTGCAACCAAAAATTTTGACAGAGAACAAATGCAGAATTTGAGAAGCAATCTCCAATTTACTATAGAAAAGGATCTTACTAATCAAAGCTTGGTTTATAAATCAAGAATTGGTAGAGATAATTATTCTTATCCGGAAACACCCGTTTTTGAATGGAAAATCTTACCAGAAACTGTGAAAATTGGAGATTATCAAACGCAAAAAGCAGAAACAAAATTTGGTGGCAGGACTTGGTACGCTTGGTTCACACAAGAAATTCCTTTTCAGGATGGACCTTACAAATTCTATGGTTTACCAGGTTTGATTGTAAAAGTTCAGGATGCAAAAGGCGATTATTCCTTCGATTTGATGCAAACTAAGAAGATTGCAGATATATATCAACCTTTGAACCGAGGGCAAATTATCACGCTTTCCAAATCTAAATATACCGATATGGAGAAGAAAATGCAAAAAGACCCGGCAAGTTTTGTGAATGCTCAAAGAAATACTGGTGGGCGAGGTGGCGGAAACCGACCAGGAATGGACCCAAAAGAAATGCAGGAAAGACAAAAACGAATGGAGGCTGAAATCAAAAGCCGAAATAATCCTATTGAATTGAAATAAAAAAAGTCCCGAATTTTCGGGACTTTTGGTTTTATGATTTTCTGATTTCTTTTATCTCTTCGATTTTTTCTTCGAAGTAATCTTTTCTATCCGGATGTTTTTCAGAAAGTATTTCGTAAGCTTTTATAGCTTTAGAATATAATTTTTGCTCTGTATATAACTTTGCCAGAGTTTCCGTCATCAAATGAGAAATATCGTCTTTCTTTTCCTTCACAACATAGTTGCTTTCCTCTTTCAGTTGCGAGATTTTTGGATTAGTTTCTATGAAATTATCGATGATTTTTTCTTTGACTTTAGCAATTTCTTCTGTTTGTGCTGGTCTCTCGATTTTTAACCAACTTTGCCAAGTATTGATGAATGTTCCGACATTACTTTCAGGAACTTCTTTTGTTTCAATTGTTTCAGGAATTGGGATAATTTCTTTTTTCTTCTCGATTTTAGAAACATCATTTCCAAAGAACGAAACGTTTAAAATTGGTCTTTCTTCTTCAGAAATCTCAGTTTTATTTTCCTCTACTAGAATTTCTTCTGCAATGATTTCTGGTTGAATTTCAACTTCTTCAACTATTTCCGGCTTTGGAGCAACATCAACTTTTGTAATGATTTTCGGAATTTCTCTTTCATCAGGTTTACTTTTACCAATCAAAGCATCTGGCGTATTTGCAGAGAAAGACATTGGTTTCCATTCAGAAACTGGTTGTTCAGCTTCGATTTTTGTTTCAGTAATTTTTGGTTTGATTTCAACCTGAGCAACTTCCGTTTTATCTTCATTAATGTCGAAAGTCTGTGTATTTTCAAAATTAATTTCAGTTTCTTTTGTCTCTTCCTGAATTGGATTTTCTGATTTTAAATCTGTTTCCCCAGCTTTTTTAGGTTCAGAGACTTCAAAAGATTGCGTGTTCTCAAAACTAATTTGGCTGTCATCAATATCATCTTCCGAAATATTTTCTACAAACGTCTCTTTAAATTCTGATTTAATGGCAGGTTTTTCTTCTATTGTTTTTTTCTCTTGCTTTTCTTTTTTCGGAGGATTTAAGTAATCTAAATGATTTTTTGGAATCGAGAATTTTACATTGGGGAGAAACTCCTGAGCGCCACCAAAACTGATGTCATTAGAAGAAACTTCCGGTTCTGATTCTTGTTCTACAGCGATTTCCTCAACTTTAGTTTCTTCTAAAGTCAAAATATCTTCAATATGTTCCGGCTCAGAAATCGATTCTTCCGCAGGATTTTCATCGATGATGATTTGAGTATCAACAGTTTCAGTTTCCTCTTTTAGAACAAGTTGTCCGGATTCTTTCGAAGCTTCCAAATCAACTTCCGAAGGTTTTTCGTCCAAGAAATTTTCCTCGCCATCATAAAGCAAACGATTCTTCTCGCCATCTACAACTATGAATTCCGAATTTTCTGCATTTTCAGTTTCAATGATTTTCTCAACATCAAATTTATTCAGAACAGAATGCGTTTCTGTATTTTCAATTTCAGTTATAATCTCAGATTCTGCAGGTTTTGCTTCTTTCGTTATTTTGTAGTTAGTTGATTGATTTTCAGTTTTTTCTTCTGATGCAATTGATGTTGACGTCAATTCTTTCTTAGAAATTTTTTCAGAATTTATGAAGTGATAAAGTATTTTTTTATCTGTCGTATAAGCTGCTGTTTTAGAAAGGTTTTCTTTATAATTCTCTGGTTTGTAAAGATTGATTCCGTAAAGATAAAGCGCTCTTATACTTTGTGCATAAGGCGTTTTTTCTGACTCCGATTGCAGAATTTGCAAATCAGATTCAGTGATTATTTTTGGATTCTTTATTAATTCTAAAACTCTAGTATTCATTATTTTACCAATTGGCTACAATATCATTGAAAATTTTGACGATGATTCTCTCGTTCACGATTTTTACCTGTGAGGTTTCTATTGTGTTCAAGTCCAAATCACTGTTGAAAACCGCTTCATCACTGTAAGTTCTGTCAAAACTCAATGTCGGATCTTTGCTGTTTTCGTAATGTACTTTTACAGTAATCGTTAACTTGTTTTGTTGTGCCTGAACTACATTTCCAGTTGTAGAAGTGGTCGCAGCACCAATACTTGTTGGCGTGATATTATAATCTGTTATTTCACCTTCTATCAACAAATCCGGATTTTCCAAAGCGCCTTTCAAACCAGATCTTTGAAGAAAACGATTTTGCAAAGCTACCGTAAAATCCTGACTTAAACTTGGGAGATTATTGGCCGCATTGTTCGGAAACATATTGATTTTTATAGTTTTCATATCTTCTCTCAAAGAAGAACCTGAGAAACTATAACAGCTTGTAAGTACTAAAAATAAAGAGAAAAGAGAAAAAATTACAATTCTTTTCAGACTTCTGACTTCTGATTTCTGACTTCTGACCATTACTCTTCTAGATTATATTGTTTTATTTTTCTGTAAAGTGTTCTTTGCGAAATTCCCAATTCGTCCGCAGCTTTGTTTCTTCTTCCTTTGTGCTTCTCCAAGGCTTTGATAATCAAATCTTTTTCGTTGTTTTGAAGTGATAAAGATTCTGGTCTTGCTTCCTCAATCTCAATATCTTCTACATCGTTATAATGATGGTCTTCGTCCTCAGAAATAATCGTTGGATGATGAATCTGACTTTGATTATTGTTATTATTTTCGAAGTAAAGCAAAGAATTCGGGTTTGCACTCTGAGCTGATTCCGGCGTATAAATCCTGTTAATCAGATTTTTTTCCTGAGAACTAAGGTCAGAACTTCCTCTACTTTTAATAAGTTCCGAAGTTAAGGATTTTAAATCATTGATGTCGTTTCTCATATCAAAGAGAACTTTGTACATAATTTCTCTCTCCGAACCGAAATCTGAGCTGGAACTTCCGCCGCCACCTTTTTGAACAACAGCTGGAAGATTAGCATTCAACGGGATATATTCGGCTAATTTTACAGAATTAACTTCGCGGTTTTGCTCCACAACTGTCATTTGCTCTACCAAATTTCTCAGCTGACGAACGTTTCCTGGAAATGCATAATTTTCGAGATAGGCAACAGCATCGTCTGTTAATCTCAATTCCGGCATTCTGTATTTCTCAGCAAAATCTATCGCAAACTTTCTGAATAACAAATGAATGTCGCCTTTTCTTTCTCGCAAAGCTGGCATATCAATCTGAACCGTGTTCAAACGATAATACAAATCTTCACGGAAACGTCCATCTTGGATAGCTTTCATCATATTGACATTCGTTGCAGCCACGATTCTTACATTCGTTTTTTGAACTTGGGATGAACCAACTTTCATAAATTCTCCACTTTCCAAAACTCTCAAAAGACGAACCTGAGTTTGTAAAGGTAATTCTCCAACTTCGTCAAGGAAAATTGTTCCACCATCTGCTACTTCGAAATAACCTTTTCTCGTAGAAGTTGCGCCAGTAAAAGCGCCTTTTTCGTGCCCAAACAATTCTGAATCAATTGTTCCTTCTGGGATTGCACCACAGTTTACGACAATGTAAGGCTGGTGTTTTCTTCTGGATTCTGAATGTATAATTTTCGGTATAAATTCCTTACCAACACCACTTTCCCCAATTACGAGAACGGAAATATCTGTAGGTGCTACTTGTATAGATTTTTCTAAAGCGCGGTTCAAAGCGGGAAAATTCCCAATGATTCCGAAACGTGCTTTTATGGATTGTAAGTCTGCCATTTTTTTAATTTTTTGTCCGAAATCTGTATTTAGAAATCGGAGGATTTTTGATTTTGAATTTTAAAATTGAGTCTACAGTTCAGTGATTTGAACTCTGTAAATCTTGTTGAAGTGATGGGTGTAAGCATCTTTCATTGTTTTACCTTCGTCGTAGGACTTTAAGGCTAAACTTTTCAAATCCAAATAATCTTTGTTCCTGATTTTAGAAACTTTGCTTCTAAAATATATATTTTCTGCAAAATCGTAAACTTTGCTTTGTTTTTCAAAATTTTCTAAGGCTTTATCGTATTTCCCAGTTTCAAAATAAGTAACGCCTAATTGATAATAATCGTAAAGTCCAAAATGATAATCCTTAGTTTTAAAAAGATTTTCTAAAATTTGAATTGCTTTATCTTTTTGATTGATAGCACTGTAACAGATTGCTTTTACGACATATAAGTTGTAATCTCCGTTTTTGGAATATCCTAAATTATCAGGATAATATTTTTCAAGCTCATCAAAATCCTGAATCGCGCCTTTGTAATCTCTCAGAAACTGATATCCACACCAAGCACGATATCCCAAATGTTCTTTAGGATTAAGCTCCACTGCTTTGTCAATCAGAGCTTTCCAAGTGATGAAATCTCCGTTTTTGAGATAAGGAACAGATTTTTCAAAATAAGCATTGTCGTAAGTTGGACAAATTTCTATGGCTTTGTCAAATGCTAATTGTGACAAAGAAAGTCCTTGGTATTCTCCTGCTTGATTGGAAATTTCACAGGCTTTCCTGCAATTTTCTTCTGTGAAAATATTGCAATTAGCCTGTGCGGAAATCTGAGAATATATCGCAAGGAAAATTAAACTAAGGTAATATTTCTGAAACCTTTCCATTGGTAATTTTGTAGGTTAAATATTGGTAATAATCTAATTTTATTCCTCGACTTTCTTTGGGAGTCCAACCGTTTAAAGATTTGGTAAAGTTTAAAAGCTTCACGGAAAAATCTTTATCCAAATTTTCTTCCAAATAATTTTCATTCATCTGCTGAACGCGGAATAGTCCTGTTTTTCCTTCACAATTGATTACAAATCGAATGGTAATGTAGCCATTTGTTTTTTTAGAAGAAGAAAGATTTAATTTTTCTAATTCTTGAATGATTGCGAATTTTTCGCCTTCATATGGAAGACCGCCTGAATTGTTAATACTGTAATACTGAATTCCATAATCTTTGTCCATACATCTTTTGAAATCTGGACTGTCTATGTTTTTATCAAAAACAATATCTCCAACTTTATTCGGATAAATGGTTACTCTTTTCTCAGATTGACAACTGAAAAGTACTGGTAGAAGAAAAAATATGTATAAAAGATTTTTCAAAAATTAATGATAACTTTTTATAAATTCAAAAACGGGGTCTATACCATTAACATAATCATTAAAGGATGTTTCTACAAGATAATCCGGTTTTATGGTGTTGACATTTTTCTTTTTTGTTCTGATGAAATAATAAGTGGAGTAAGTCAATTTTAGCTTGGAATTTGGTAATTCAAAACTTTGGATTTCTCCATAATGATTTGGTTTCCCCGAAGTTTCTTCTCCTACGAATATTGCTTTGGTTTCGTCTTGGAAATCTGTTGCGTTCAATATTGCAGAAGAAAAAGTATCACGACCCAAAACCACAAAAAGATGACCTTTTTTATTAATGTCACGATTCTGAGACAGTTTTTTAACAAATTCTCGACCTTGTTTTGAGCTTCCGCCACCATTTTGACGCATATCAAAAATCAGCTTATCGACTTTATTATCCTTGATGATTTTAAAAACCGAATCTTCAAATTCTTCAAAACTCAACGGATTCTCAGAAGACGAATTACGCTTTTCGTTGGTTGTACAAACATTGTAAAGTACATACAGGATTTTCTCTTGGTCAAAATATTTTTTCTCGAAATATTTCTTCTTGTTTTCCTGAACGAAAGTCAAGGTTTTTGGAGTGGTTTTTACTCGGTTTTCCTTTGTTATTATAGATGGAAAAACGGTTTTTTCAGCTATTTTTCCATCCTTTTCATATTTTATCTTTACAGCATCGGTTTTGGAAAAGCCAAAGTTTCTGAGAACTTGATTAAGAGGTAAAATCTCCGGAATACGATTTCTGAAAATCCCTGAGTTTTCATTAGGAAAAAGCGTAGATAAACTATCTGTAATTGTTTTAATATCAAAATCATTAACAGCCAATATTTTTCCACCCATCAATTCTTTATTTTCAGAAGTTGTAAGTGTAATGTGTATATCATTCCCAAAGAAATACAAACCCAAAGGCAAGATTTCATTTTTATCAATGAACTTTTTAAATGACAAATTGGTGTGCGTATCGCCTTGTTTTGCAAGAGCTTGTTGTACCTTCAAAGCAACTTGAAAATCAGTAAGATTATTCGATTTAGCAATAATATTATTAAGTTCTTTTGTGAAATCCGCTTCAGAACGGAGTGCAAAAAGATTGTAATGCTTATTGGTAAGATTGCTTTGTAGGTATTTTATGTCCTCATTCCACTTTTCATTACCCATTTGCGCAGAGATGCTCAAGGATAATGTTAGAAATAAGAAAATTAAAACCAGTCTTTTCATTTGTGTTCTAGAAATTTACAAAACTGTTTCTCCCAAAAGCGTTCCTTGCGTATTCCCGTGGACGAAAACGGAAACAATGTCACCAATTTTTTGTCCTTCCAACATATCGAAAACACAAACTG
The DNA here is from genome assembly GCF_900141765.1 of Epilithonimonas zeae. Taxonomy (NCBI): domain Bacteria; kingdom Pseudomonadati; phylum Bacteroidota; class Flavobacteriia; order Flavobacteriales; family Weeksellaceae; genus Epilithonimonas; species Epilithonimonas zeae. The sequence continues at coordinate 589,451 of NZ_FSRK01000002.1, forward strand.
CATTCTGGGAATTTCTACCTTTCCATTGGTTTTTGTTCTTTTTAGAAACACCTTCAATCAAGATTTCGTGAACTCTACCAACATATGAAGCCATTCTTTTTTTGGACAATTCGCCTTGTAAAGCGATCACTTCCGCTAAACGTCTTTGCTTGACATCAGCAGGAATGTCGTCTTCCATCTTTTTGTGAGCAGGCGTTCCCGGTCTTTCAGAATAAGCGAACATATATCCGTAATCGTATTCCACTTCTCTCATTAATGATAATGTATCTTGATGGTCTTCCTCTGTTTCTGTACAGAATCCGATAATCATATCTTGTGAAAAAGAAATGTCCGGAACGATTTCTTTAGCTTGTCTGATTAAATCCAAATATTCCTGACGCGTGTGTTGACGATTCATCAGGTCAAGAATTCTATCACTTCCACTTTGAACCGGTAAATGAACATATTTGCAAATATTGTTATGTTTTGCCATCACTCGGAAAACATCCAGACTCATATCCTGAGGATTGGAAGTCGAGAATCTGATTCTCATATTAGGGACTGCATTCGCAACCATTTCCATCAATTGAGCAAAATTCACAGCTGTCAATTTTTGCATTTCGGATGCTTTTGCAAAATCTTTTTTAGGACCACCTCCATACCAAAGGTAAGAATCCACGTTTTGTCCAAGCAATGTAATCTCTTTGTAACCATTATTCCAAAGGTCAACGCATTCTTCTATAATAGAATGTGGGTCACGGCTTCTTTCACGACCTCTTGTGAACGGAACAACACAGAAAGTGCACATATTATCACAACCTCTTGTAATTGTAACAAAAGCTGTAACGCCGTTTCCGCCTAAACGAACAGGATTGATGTCTGCATAAGTTTCTTCTTTTGAGAGAATTACGTTGATGGCGTCTCTTCCGTCATCGGTTTCTTTAAGAAGATTTGGAAGGTCTCTGTAAGCATCCGGACCAACTACCAAATCCACGAGTTGTTCCTCATCTAAAAATTTGGTTTTCAATCTTTCTGCCATACAACCAAGAACACCAACGGTCATATTGGGGCGTTCTTTTTTAAGATTCTTGAATTGAGCCAGACGCATTCTCACGGTTTGCTCAGCTTTTTCACGGATGGAACAAGTATTTAAAAGAATTAAATCCGCTTCTTCTACCTTCAAAGTCGTATTATAACCTTGTTCATTAAGAATGGATGCAACAATCTCGGAATCAGAGAAGTTCATCTGGCAGCCATAACTTTCCAAAAATAGTTTTTTCCCATTTCCAGGTCTTTCTGCTATGGCGAAGGCTTCTCCTTGTTTGGTCTCGTCTATATATTTTTCCTGCACTACATTTATATTTAAAGCTCAGTATTTTAAAAATCCAATGTTAAATGAACTTTGAACCTAAAACTTAGAACTGTTTAAGTCTGCAAAGATACAAAATATTGTGACAGAATGGCAGGAGTATAAAGTGTAAAAGTAAATGATAATTATTAATTTTAATAATTATCATTAGGATTTGGTGAATTGAAATTTATAGAAAAATTCAAAGGGAAAGCCATTCTTTGTTTAATGGGAAGATTAGAATATAAAGCGGGAACCCATTTTTTGTTTATTCTTTTTAATGCACGGAAAAAGTCTTTATTGAAATCTTTATTATCGATTTGCGGATAAATTCTAGCATTGATTATTTCTCCAATTTCATTGATGTAAAATTCTATATTGATATCTCCATTGATGTGATAATCTTGAAATAATGCCATAAAATTATCATGAAAGTCTTTATCAAATTGTGTCTTTCCTTTAGAATATTTTGCGTTAGTGATGTAATCGCTGGCTTTATAATTCTCATTGTAATTGCTCATTAAATCTTTGGGATAAAAAACGAAATCTGTAATTGCTCCAAATTTTCCCCCTTTTACTTCTGCTGGACTCCAATTATGTAAACCTTTTAGAATAGACATTGCCAGATTATATGCACATTTGTTTTTGGAGATGTTAAGAGTATCGTTGTCCTGCACTACTTTTACTTTTGCTTCTGCAGTAACCAAAATTCTTGGAACATAAATTTCCTTTGAATCACATTCTTTTGCATTGGTTTTTACCAAAAATTCGTGAGCTTCTTTGTAAAAATTTACTATTCCATCTTTATAGAAAGTTTGGCCTTTTGGATATTCATCTAAAGTTTGGGAATAAAATAAATTCGGTAGTAACAACAGAAATAGATAATTTTTTTTCATAATTTTAATACTCCTCATTAGAATGTTCAGACGTAAAATTGATATCAAAAATAATATTAGAGCTCACAGGAACACCATTTGTGATTGCCGGTTTCCATTTTTTCTTAATACGTTTCATCGCAAAATTCATATCCTGTTTGAATTCTTCATCGTTTCTGACTTTTGGATAGATTTTCATCTCGCTCATTTTCCCTTTTTCGTCAATGGTAATGATAAAAGAAAATTTTCCGTTCACAGCGTAAGCCGTAATATCAACATAAGCGTGAACCATTTTCATAAATTCTTTGCGGAAGGCATCTTGCCCGCCGGGGAATTCTGCTTTTGAATCTGCTAATGTTGAGGTTTTGGTTGTTTCGGATTGTGAAAAAGCGACATTGCTGATCAATAAAGAAATTATCAATAAAAAAGCTCTCATTTTACAGGATTAAAAGTTTTGTCAAATATATTAAAATAGCGAATGAAATTAACCGATGCTGTTTTATGATTTTGTAATTTTGATTTTAATTTAACATAATGAAAATTACACTTAATAGAATCAATGATGATTTTTTGTTTGAATGTTCCAACGAACAAGGAAATTCTATCTTACTAGACAATACGACTTTACCAAATGCAAAAGGAGTTTCTCCAATGCAATCGGTTCTGATGGCGGTTGCTGGCTGTAGCGGGATTGATGTAGTTTCGATTCTGAAAAAACAACGTCAGACAATTACAGATTTCAAAGCGGAAGTGGAAGGTGAAAGAGTTCAGGTAGATGAAGCAAAACCTTTCAAATCTATCAAAGTAAAGTTTTTCCTAGAAGGTGAAATTGACCCAAAAAAAGCAAAAAAAGCAGCTGAATTATCTTTCGAAAAATATTGCTCGGTTTCCAAAACGCTTGAGCCAAATGTTGAAATCACTTATGAAGTCAGCGTGAATGGTGAAATTGTAGAATAGTTTTTTCGATGAAAGTTTATTTATCAAATCAGAAAAATAAATTCAAAAAGCATTTAGAAGATTTGAAATCTAAAAATGTGATGATTTATGATAAATCTAAACTGGTCGAAAAAATCACTCAAATATCGATTGATACAGGAAAGACTATTGATGAAATTGATTTAGAATTTCTTATCGATTATAATATTTTCCCAAGCAATATTTTGATTTTCACAACTCAATGGAACGATGAAAATCGAGAAATGAAAGTTGGCGATACAATTCTTCAACAAGTTTTCTTACCACCAATAAAATCTTTTTCACAGAAGATAATTTTCGGAGTCAGAATCAAAGAGATCATTAATGAAGAAAATAAAAAAGGTTTCAGTTACGAAACGTTGGAAGATCACGTAGAAAAAGGAATTTCAACATTTACAATTGAAAAATTGAATCAAAAAATCATTTTCAAAATTCATACATTTTCAATACCTGGAAATATATTCTCAAAATTATTGGCGCCAATATTTTCAATTCCTTATCAAACTTATTGTACAAAACAAGCTTTGGAAAATGTGAAGCAACAAGTTGAAAATCAATAAAAAACCTTATCAAAATCTGATAAGGTTTCTTTTTTATAATTCTATTTATGCGTCAACCTCGGCTGAATCAACTTTGCAACCGTAGAAGTCCATCCGGTTTGATGGGAAGCACCAACGCCTCGGCCATTGTCGCCGTGGAAATATTCGAAGAACATAATGTAATCCTTGAAATGCGGGTCGTTATTGAATTTATCCACGCCACCGTTGAATGCTCTGTTTCCATTCTCATCTTTCAGAAAAATACCACAAAGTCTGTCGCTGATGTCTTTGGAAACTTCTTCCAGATTCTTCTGAACACCACTTCCTTTTGGATATTCAATCGTCAAAGCATCGCCAAAAAAGAAATGAAAACGTTGCAGACTTTCTACAATCAAGAAATTAATAGGAAACCAAATTGGTCCGCGCCAGTTACTGTTGCCACCAAACATTCGGCTGTCACTTTCTGCAGGCGTGTAATAAACCACGTGTTCCTGGTCATGAACGGTAAATCGGAAAGGATTTTCTTCATAAACTTTAGACATCGCACGGATTCCGTAATCACTCAAAAATTCAGATTCATCAACCAATCTTGTCAAAACTTTGGTCAGTCTTGTTTTTCTAAGAATACTCAAAAGATGTTTGTTTCCTTCGCCTTCCACATACCATTGGGAAACGAGTTTCGTAAGGTCTTGTTTGTTTTTGAGAATCCATTCCATTCGTTTTTTGAACTGTGGCAATTTCTCTAACATAGTGTGTTCTACCACTTCTACCGCAAACATCGGAATCAATCCAACGATGCTTCGAAGTTTCAAACTCACACTGTCTCCATTGGAAAGCTGAAGCACATCGTAGAAAAACCCGTCTTCCTCATTCCAAAGTCCTTGTTTGCCGTCACCAATATTTTCCATCGCTTCTGCGATATAAAGGTAGTGTTCAAAAAACTTGATGGCCATATCCTCATAGACCGGATTATATGTGGCGAGTTCCATCGCAATCCTCATCATATTCAGTGAATACATCGCCATCCAGCTGGTTCCGTCGGCTTGTTCCAGATGTTCACCTTCATTGAATTCCATATTCCGGTCAAACGCTCCAATATTATCAAGACCCAGGAATCCGCCTCCAAAAAGGTTGTTTCCGTTGTAATCTTTTCGGTTAACCCACCAGGTGAAATTCAGTAATAATTTTTTAAAAAACCCTTTCCAGAAAAGCCAAATCCGGTTTCCCATTATTTTTTTCATCGATTTTAAAAACCCTGAAAGTTGCCCACGCGTGAACAGGCGGATTCACATCATCGAAGTTCCATTCGTAAGCTGGCATTTGTCCATTTGGATGCATATACCATTCTTTCGTCAATGTAATCAACTGGTCTTTAGCAAATTCCGAATCAATCACGCAAAAACTAACGCAATGAAACGCCAAATCCCAAGTCGCATACCAAGGATATTCCCATTTGTCGGGCATCGAAATAATGTCTTTATTATGAAGATGTTCCCAATCGCTGTTTCGTACAAAACCTTTTCTTTGAATCGGGAAATTTGGGTCTCCTTTCAGCCATTTTCCAACATTGTAATGATAGAACTGTTTGTTCCAAAGCAAACCTGCAAAAGCCTGTCTTTGAACGTTTCTTTCGTCCTCGTTTTCAATATCTTTCTGGATGTTCGCATAGAAATTATCCGAATCCTGCTTTCTGTGATTGATGATTTCATCAAAATCCCAAAACGCATCCTCCATAATATGCGGAGACAATCGGAACTCGAAAACCTTGTTGCTGTGCGCTTCCACGATTTCTTCGCAATGCAAAGACGCTTTAGTTCCGGTTTTCTTAGGATTAATGGTGTCTAAACCTTTCGTAATATATTGATTGATACCGTCTTTGAAAAAACCTTCTGTTTTAGGAAGATTGAAAAGTCTTGCTCTGTTCGTTTCATTTTCACAAAACAAAGCGTCCACATTTCTGTTTCTGGAATATAACTTCTTGATGCTCAGACTATCGTGATGAATATCAATTTCACCTTGCTTAGAAAAACCAAGATTCGCTTTATAATCATTGTACCCCCAAACCCAATTATTTCGGTACCAAACCGTTGGCAAAACAACAATTGGGGCTGGTTTATCGCTTCGGTTATGAATATCAATCCTGATTAAAAAATCATCTTCGCCAGCCTTTGCATACTCAATGAAAATATCGAAATATTCATCGTTATCAAAAATTCCTGTGTCAATCAGTTCATATTCCATCTCATTTTTGGAACGCTGACCATTCACGCTGATGAGCTCCTCGTATGGAAATTCATTGATTGGATATTTGTAAACCATCTTCATATAGCTGTGAGACGGCGTGTTGTCCAAATAGTAAAAAATCTCCTTTATATCTTCCCCGTGATTTCCCTGATAATTGCTCAGTCCGAAAAAACGTTCTTTAATTCTAATATCTTTTTTGTTCCAAAAGGAGAAGGCGAAACACATCTGTTGCTTCTCATCCGAGATGCCTGCGATGCCTTCCTCAGCCCATCTGTAAGACCAAGCTTCTGCTGTATCGTGGCCTGTAAATCCCCACGCATCGCCGTTGGTGCTGTAATCCTCCCGCACATTTCCCCATTGGCGATGGCTCACATAAGGTCCCCATTTCTTCCAACGCGGATTCCTCAATTTTTCTTCCTCGTTCATATGTTTCTAATTATTTTTTGGATAATTATTCGTTTTTAATTTAGGAGCATCACGTTTCGACTTTTGTTCGAACTGTCCAACCCGCTGTCCACTATATCTTTTTTTGCTTAGACGATTGGTAATCCAAAGAAAACTTCCCCAAAAGCAAAAAAAGGATGCCGTTCCCATCGGGGCTATGTTGAAGATTTGTCATTCTATCAAGTTTTTAAAATTACAAAAACCATCAACTAACAACAGTCAACCAACAACCAACAACCAAATTACCCGTTATCCGCAAAACTTTCCAACGTCGTCATTCCACCATCCACATAAATACTCGCTCCCGTAATGTAATCCGAATAATCACTCGCCAAAAATACGGCTAAATTTCCAATGTCTTCCGGTTGCCCGATTCTATCGTACGGAATCAGCGTCATCAGCGCATCCAAAGATTTTTCATTATCCCAAGCAGATTTATTGATTGGCGTTTGGATGGCGCCCGGACAAATATTATTCACACGGATTTTTTGCTTTCCATATTCCTGCGCTAAAGTTTGCATCAGCATTCTCAATGCACCTTTACTAGAAGCATAATTTGCGTGTCCAGCCCACGGAATCGTCTCGTGAACACTGCTGATATTAATGATTTTCCCCAAAGCTTTCGATTTGTCATTCATTCCACGTTTCAAAAATTCTCTAATAGCTTCTCTTGAGCACAGAAAATGACCTGTAAGATTCACGTCAATTACTTTTTGCCATTGCGCCAAAGTCATATCAATAAAAGCCGCATCTTGTTGCAAACCAGCATTATTTATAAGAATATCTACAGTTCCATATTTTTCAATCGTGGTTTTGAACATTTCCTGAACCTGGTCTTCCTTGCTCACATCACATTGAATAATAAAACCTTCACCACCATTTTCCTCAATGGTTTTCAAAGTGTCTTCCGCTTCTGTTCGAGAATTTTCAGATGAATGATTAACTATAGTGATTGCGCCGGATTTTGCCAGACTGATTGCTATTCCTTTCCCGATTCCGCTGCTGGAACCCGTTACGATGGCGACTTGTTTATTAAGATTGATTTCCATAATTGATTGTAAAAAGAAATTTTAACTACAAATACTATACGCAAGTTCCGAGAAAATTTATTCTTAACAAATATTTATTTTAGAATTTTCAACCGAAATTTGGAAAAAGTGAACATTGTGAAGTATATTTGCAGTCAGAATTGTTCATTTACATATTGAAAATGTTATCGAGAAAGGTGGAGAGATTAGACTCTGTGAAACCTTGGCAACCCTTCGGAAACGAAGAAGGTGCTAAATTCTATCCGCATAGACGGAAAAGATAACCAAACATTTATTCTACATTTCCTGTAGCATTTTCAATTTTTTATCAGATAAAATTGGAAAATAAGTTACAACATCTTCAGACATTACATTTCACGACACAAGTCGGAAAGGTTTATGATATTCCATTAAGCTATCAGCTTTTTGGAAAAGAACTGTATTCTGCTCCTATCATTCTGATAAACCACGCTTTGACAGGAAATTCTGACGTTGCAGGAGAAAACGGCTGGTGGAAAACCTTGGTCGGAGAGGGAAAAGTTATCGACACAAACCAATTTACAATAATTTGTTTCAACATTCCAGGAAACGGTTTCGACGGCTATTTCATTGATGATTACGAAAACTTTATCGTTCAAGATATCGCCAAAATTTTCATCGAAGGGTTAAAACTTCTGAAAATTGAAAAACTTTTCGCTTTGGTTGGCGGTTCGGTTGGCGGTTCTATTGGTTGGGAAATGCTCGCTTTGGAAAATAATTTAGCAGAGAGATTTATTCCTATTGCAACAGATTTCAAAACCTCGGATTGGTTGCATTCTCAATGCTTGGTTCAAAAATATCTTTTGGAATCGGAAGAAAAACCATTGGAAAAAGCCAGAGTTCACGCAATGTTATGTTACAGAACACCCCAATCTCTCAACTCAAGATTCAAAAGAGAAACCGATAGTGAAAAGCAGATTTTGAAATCCCACGACTGGCTCAATTTCCACGGAAACCGATTAAACGAAAGATTTAGTTTAAAAGCATACAAACTCGTTAATCATCTTCTGATGAATATCAATGGGAAGGAAAATGAACTGGAAAATATCAATGCAGAAATCCATTTGGTTTCGGTTGACTCAGACCTTTTTTATCCGGCTTTTGAGATTAAAAACACTTACGATTTTTTAAAACATAAAAACAAAAACGTTCAGTACCACGAAATCAAATCCATCCATGGACACGATGCTTTCCTGATGGAATACGAACAACTGAACACAATTTTAACACCTCTATTTTTGAACTGATGACAGACAAGAACACAATTAATATTTATAGAAACAAAGCTTTGGTCAACTTCGAAGGAAAAAATTTCCTCGGACAAATCGGTGTGGATTCACGCATCTTCCAAGCTTTAAATGAAGGCGGAATCAGCGTTGGCGTTATTTCCCAACAAGCGATAGAAAACGGAATTTCTGTTCTTGTAGATGAAGTGGATGCAGAAGATGCGGTCAAGTTTCTGAAAAAAGAATTTGAGAAGGAAGCGAAGGAAGGTCACGTCAGCAATATTTATAGCATTGATAATTTGAGCGTTATCGGTTTTGTTTCGGATAATTACAATAAGATTTTATCGGAACTTCAACGCAACAAGATTTTTCCTTTATTATTAAGTCAAATCGCTTCTGCTGGAAGAGTGAACATTGTGGTGACCGAAAACCAAACCGAAATCACCAAAAACATCATCGAAACCGAAATCTACGGAAAACCAAAAACCGTTCACCTCGCTTTGATTGGACACGGAAATGTCGGCGGAACTTTGGTAGAGCAAATTTTAGATTCAGCTTACGATATTCTGAAAAGAAAAAGAGTGGATTTGAAAATCGTAGCGATTGCCAATTCCAAGAAAATTGCTTTCAACCAAACCGGTTTCGGAAGTGACTGGAGACAGAAAATCAAATTTTCCCAAACAGATTCCAGTATAGAAAGATTAGTTGAGTTCGCCAAAGAACATCACTTGGAAAACCTTGTAATGGTGGACAATACAGCGAGCAAAGATTTTGTAAAACATTATCCAACTTTTGTAGAAAATGGTTTTGATGTTGTAGGTTCAAACAAAATTTACAATACTTTACCAATTTCAGAATACCGCGATTTCAGAAAATTATTAGAAAAAAACAAAAAGAAATATCTTTATGAAACCAACGTTGGTGCAGGTTTACCTTTAATTGACACGATAAAACTTCTCCATCTTTCAGGCGAAAATATCACCAGAATCAAAGGTGTTTTTTCCGGAACCTTAAGTTATGTTTTCAATAATTTCTCCCTTCGAAATGACAAATATTCTGTTGTCATCCGAGAAGCGATGGAGAAAGGTTTTACAGAACCAGACCCACGCGAAGATCTATCCGGAAATGATGTTGCGAGAAAACTTCTTATTTTAGCAAGAGAATTAGATTTGATTAATGAGTTTCAGGATATTAATATTCAAAATCTTGTTCCAGAAAATCTTTTAGACATTGATAAAAATGAATTCATTTCCAGATTGGAAGAATTAGATTCAGAATATCAAAGCGTCAAAGAAAACCAAAAGCCTGACCACGTTCTACGTTACGTCGGCGATTTGCACGGCAATCTTCAGGAAGAAAAAGGAGAACTGGACGTGAAACTAATCTCCGTTCCAGCAAATTCCGCACTCGGACAATTGAAAGGTTCAGATTCAATCTTCGAAATCTACACAGAAAGTTACGGCGAAAATCCAATCGTCATTATGGGCGCAGGAGCTGGAGCCAAAGTAACTGCCCGAGGCGTTTTTGGAGATATTTTAAGATTGAGCGAAACAAAATAATCAACGAATCCGAAGGATTCAATATCAGTAGCCGTAGGTGAAACCTATGGAACGAGACAAAAACAACAACAAACAACCGTAAATAAAACCTACGGAAAATATAGAAATGGAAAATCAAAATTTCGAAACATTAGCCATCAGAACCCAAACCGAAAGAACTCAGTTTGACGAGCATTCCACGCCTTTATACCTCACTTCGAGCTTTGTTTTCGAAGATGCAGAAGATATGCGCGCAAGCTTTGCGGAGGAAAAAGACAAGAATCTTTACAGCCGTTTCAGCAACCCGAACGTCACAGAATTCGTGGATAAAATCGTGAAAATGGAAGGCGCAGAATCCGGTTACGCTTTTGCGACGGGAATGGCCGCAATTTATTCCACATTTGCAGCTTTGCTTGACGCTGGCGACCACATCGTTAGCTGTCAGTCGGTTTTCGGTTCTACGCACACCTTATTCACAAAATATTTTCCAAAATGGAATATCGAAACCACTTACTTCAAAGCAGAAGACGCTGAGAATGTTGAAAAATACATCAAACCGAATACAAAAATCCTGTACTTGGAAACCCCGACAAATCCGGCAATCGAAATATTAGATTTAGACTACTTCGGACAAATTGCCAAAAAACACAATCTGATTTTGGTTGTAGACAACTGTTTCGCAACACCTTACTTGCAACAGCCGATTAAATACGGCGCAGATATTGTCGTACATTCCGCAACGAAACTCATTGATGGCCAGGGTCGTGTGCTCGGTGGCGTTGCCGTTGGAAAAGCCGATTTGATTCGTGAGATTTACCTTTTCGCAAGAAACACAGGTCCAGCGATGTCGCCATTCAACGCCTGGGTGTTGAGCAAGAGTCTGGAAACTTTGGCGATTCGTGTCGAGAAACATTGCGAAAATGCGCTTAAAGTAGCCGAGTTTCTGGAAAACCACCCGAATGTAGAATTGGTAAAATATCCTTTCCTAAAATCTCATCCAAGCTACGAAATCGCCAAAAAACAAATGAAATTAGGTGGAAATATCGTCGCTTTTGAAGTCAAAAACGGCATCGAAGGCGGACGCAATTTTCTCAACCGAATCAAAATGTGTTCCCTTTCCGCAAACCTCGGCGATACGCGGACAATTGTCACGCATCCCGCTTCTACAACACATTCCAAGCTTTCCGATGACGAACGAAACGAGGTTGGAATCACCGCAGGATTGGTGCGTTGCTCGGTAGGATTGGAAAATGTAGATGACATTATCAACGATTTGAAACAAGCTTTGGATTAATTCAATGATGAAAAAATAAAAAGAATGAAAAATTTAGAACAATTATATAAAGCACTTTCCGAAAGAATATTAATTCTCGACGGCGCAATGGGAACAATGCTTCAGCGTTACAAATTCGAGGAAGAAGATTACCGTGGCGAGCGTTTCAAAGATTGGGAACACCCTGTAAAAGGAAACAACGATTTGTTGTCGCTTACCCAACCAGAAGCCATTGCCGAAGTTCACAGAAAATATCTGGAAGCTGGAGCAGACATTTTAGAAACTAATACTTTTTCTGGAACTACCATTGCAATGGCAGATTATTTTATGGAAGATTTAGTTTATGAATTGAACTACGAATCTGCAAAAATAGCCAGAAAAGTCTGCGATGATTTCACTGCTCAGAATCCTAACAAACCAAGATTTGTTGCCGGTTCAATCGGACCAACCAACAGAACTGCGAGTTTAAGTCCAGATGTGAATGACCCAGGTTACAGAGCTATTACTTTTGAAGAATTGCGCTTAGCTTATAAACAACAATGTGAAGCTTTGCTAGACGGCGGTTCAGACATTCTTTTGGTAGAAACTATTTTCGACACTTTGAATGCAAAAGCGGCGCTTTTTGCCATTGACGAAATTCAGGAAGAAAGAGGAATCGAGATTCCAATTATGGTTTCCGGAACCATTACAGATGCTTCTGGAAGAACATTGAGCGGACAAACTGCGGAAGCATTTTTGATTTCTGTTTCTCATCTTAATTTGTTGAGCGTTGGATTCAACTGTGCTTTGGGTGCAAAACAATTGACACCTTATTTGGAAGCAATTTCGTCTCAATCAGACTTCGGAATTTCCGCTTACCCAAATGCTGGTTTACCCAATGCTTTTGGACAATACGACGAAACGGCTGAGCAAATGGCAGAGCAAGTGAAAGAATATTTGGAAAAAAGTCTCATCAATATTATTGGTGGTTGTTGTGGAACAACGCCAGAACATATCAAAGCAATTGCTGATTTGGCAAATAACTACGAACCTAGAAAAATTGGTCAATTTAAAAATGCATCGATTTAACAGTTATTGAAATTGTTAGATTGATGTATTTTCATTTTGATACATTATAATTATGAAATACTTGAAATTATCAGGTCTAGAACCTTTAATCATAACGCCCGAATCCAACTTTATCAATGTTGGAGAGAGAACCAATGTTGCTGGTTCCAAAAAATTTCTTCGATTAATCAAAGAAGAAAAATATTCTGAAGCACTCGATATTGCCAGAAATCAGGTTGAAGGCGGTGCTCAGATTCTTGACGTCAATATGGACGACGGACTTTTGGACGGAAAATATGCAATGGTAAAATTCCTTAATTTGATTGCTTCAGAACCTGATATTGCCAGAATTCCAATTATGATAGATTCATCAAAATGGGAAATATTGGAAGCTGGTTTGCAAGTCGTTCAAGGAAAACCTGTTGTTAATTCCATCAGTTTAAAAGAAGGCGAAGAAGAGTTCATCAATCACGCAAAAGTCATCAAAAGATATGGCGCAGCGGCAATTATTATGGCTTTTGATGAAGTTGGGCAGGCTGATAATTATGAAAGAAGACTTGAGATTTGCCAGCGTAGTTATGATATTCTGGTTAACCAAGTCGGTTTTCCTTCAGAAGATATTATTTTCGATTTGAATATTTTTCCTGTTGCGACAGGTATGGATGAACACCGCAAAAATGCCATCGATTTTATCGAAGCGACTCGCTGGGTTCGTACCAATCTTCCAAACGCTTCCGTGAGTGGAGGTGTTTCCAATGTTTCTTTTTCGTTCCGTGGAAATGATTCGGTGAGAGAAGCGATGCATTCCGTTTTCCTTTATCACGCGATAAAAGCCGGAATGAATATGGGAATCGTAAACCCGACAATGTTGGAAGTTTATGACGAGATTCCGAAAGATTTGTTGGAATTGGTAGAAGATGTGATGCTCGACAGAAAAGATGATGCAACAGAGAAATTGCTGGATTATTCTGAAAGAGTAAAATCGACCAAAAAAGAAAAAGTTGAAGATTTGTCTTGGCGAGAAATGCCTTTGCAAGACAGGATTACACATTCTTTAGTCAAAGGAATCGACCGTTTTATCGAGGAAGATACAGAAGAGGCAAGATTGGCATCTGAAAAACCACTTCACGTTATAGAAATTAATCTAATGACAGGAATGGGTGTTGTCGGCGACCTTTTCGGAAGCGGAAAAATGTTTTTGCCTCAAGTTGTAAAATCTGCGAGAGTAATGAAAAGAGCTGTTGCATATCTTCAGCCTTTCATCGAAGCAGAGAAAGACCAAACTCAAAAATCCAATGGGAAAATCCTGATGGCAACGGTAAAAGGCGATGTTCACGATATTGGAAAAAATATTGTCAGCGTAGTTTTGGGTTGTAATAATTATGAGATTGTGGATTTAGGCGTGATGGTTCCTGCTGAGAAAATTATTCAGACTGCGATTGATGAAAAAGTGGATGTGATTGGATTAAGCGGATTGATTACACCAAGTCTGGATGAGATGGTTCATTTAGCTTCTGAACTGGAAAGAAGAAATCTTGATTTCCCCTTATTAATTGGTGGTGCAACAACTTCTAAAGCACATACTGCTGTGAAGATTGCGCCGAAATATACAAATACCGTAGTTCACGTAAATGATGCTTCCAGAGCGGTTGGTGTTGTAAGTTCTCTTTTGAATAAAGAAAAATCCAGCGTTTATTCTTTGGAATTGAAAAAAGATTATGACGAATTCCGTGAGAAATTCCTAAATCGCCAAGTTGACAAAGAATATGTTCCGATTGCAGAAGCTCGTGAAAAGAAATTCAAAATCGATTGGGAAAATGAAAATATTCCGACTCCTAAAAAATTAGGAATTACAATTATTGAAGACCAAAATTTGGATGAATTAGTTGATTTTATTGACTGGTCGCCGTTTTTCAGAAGCTGGCAATTGTTTGGAAAATTCCCAGAAATTCTGACTGATAATGTTGTTGGAGAACAGGCAACGATTTTGTTCAATGAAGCACAGACAATGCTCAAGAAAATTCTTAAAGAAAAGAGTTTTGGAGCAAAAGGAATTTTCGGAATTTTTCCAGCGAATGCAAATGAACAGGACGATATTTTGGTTTATGATGACAATCAGAATGTGATTTCGACTTTTAGAACCCTTCGTCAACAACATAAAAAATCAGAAGGAAAAGAATATTTTGCTTTAAGTGATTTTATTGCGCCTGAAAATTCTGGAAAACAGGATTATTTTGGTGTTTTCTGTGTTTGTACAGGTTTTGGAGCCGATGAATTGGCAAAAGAGTACGAAGAACAAAACGACGATTACAACGCCATTATGGTAAAAGCCTTGGCAGACCGTTTTGCAGAAGCCTTCGCAGAATATCTTCATAAAAAAGTCCGAACCGAATATTGGGGCTATTCTGAAAATGAAACTCTGGATAACGAGGAATTAATCAAAGAAAAATATTTGGGAATTCGTCCTGCTCCAGGTTATCCGGCTTGTCCTGACCATTTGGAAAAACTGACCATTTGGGGTTTATTAAAAGTCGAAGAAAATATTGGAGTGACTTTGACTGAAAGTTTGGCAATGTGGCCAACAGCGGCGGTTTCTGGTTATTATTTTGGAAATGAAAAATCAAAATATTTTGGGGTTGGAAAAATCGATGAAGACCAATTGAAAGATTTCGCTGAAAGAAAAAATGTTGAATTGGATTATGCCAGAAAATGGCTTGCTCCGAATTTGGCGGATTAATATTATTTAAAATTATTGAATGAAAATTACTGACCATATAAAAAACGCCAACGGCAAAACGCTTTTCTCATTTGAGATTGTTCCTCCGCAAAAAGGCGTTGGAATTGCTGATTTATATAAAAATATAGACCCGCTGATGGAGTTCAAACCGCCATTTATAGACGTTACCACTTCTCGGGAAGAATATATTTTTCTGGAAAGAGGAAACGGTTTGATGGAGCGAAAAATCACAAGAATGCGTCCTGGAACTTTAGGAATTTGTTCGGCAATTCAGAATAAATATAATGTTGATACCGTTCCGCACGTTCTTTGTGGCGGATTTACCAAAGAAGAAACCGAATATCTTTTGGTGGATTGTATGTATTTGGGAATTAATAACATTGTTGCTTTACGAGGTGATGCGATGAAAGGAGAAAAATATTTTGAACCTTCTGTTGGAGGACACAAATATGCTTCGGATTTAGTGAAGCAGATTCATGATTTGGGAATTGGGGAATATCTTCACGGTAAAATAGAATCGGACGTTGATAATAGTTTCTGCATTGGTGTTGCGGGTTATCCTGAAAAGCATATTGAGGCACCATCTATGAATTATGATCTTCAGATGTTGAAGAAAAAAGTAGAAGCTGGAGCAGATTATATTGTCACTCAAATGTTTTTTGATAATCAAAAATTCTTTGAATTCGTAAAACAAGCCAGAGAAATTGGTATTGATGTTCCGATTATCCCGGGAATCAAACCAATTGCTACCAAAACGCATTTGCAAATGTTGCCTCAGGTTTTCAAAATCGATTTACCGGAAGCTTTGATTAACGAAGTTTTAAAATGTAAAACCAACAACGACGTTCGCGAAGTCGGAATAGAATGGGCAATTAACCAGAGTAAGGAATTGTTGGATTTTGGAATTCCTGTTCTACACTTTTACTCGATGGGGAAAAGCGATAATATTCTGAAGATAGGAAGAGAGATTTTTTAAATAAAAAGAGATGCAATTGCATCTCTTTTTTTAATTTTACGATTCAAGATTATATATGAAGTTAACAGGTCCATTCAAGCAAATCATTACACTCAATAATCTTCCACTGAAGGGAAAATTACAAGACGAATCTTTAGAAATAATTCCCAATGGCGGAATTTTAACAGAAAATGGAAAAATTTTAGACGTCAACAATTTCGATTCTTTAAAACAAAAATTTCCAAATTCTGAAATTGATTTGATTGAAAGTGAGCAAATTGCACTTCCGGCTTTTGTGGATGCGCATACACATATTTGTTTCGGAGGAAATCGAGCTAACGATTTTGCGATGAGAAATGCAGGTAAAACTTACCTCGAAATTGCCGAATCCGGCGGTGGAATTTGGAGTTCCGTTCAACATACAAGACAAGCTTCGGAAGATGATTTGGTTAATGGAATTCTTGAACGCACCAATATTTTACTAAATCAAGGCATCACAACCATCGAAATTAAAAGCGGTTACGGATTAAATGTTGATGAAGAACTAAAAATGTTACGAGCAATCAACAAAGCTCAAGGTTTAACAAAAGCTACATTAGTTCCAACTTGTTTGTCAGCTCACCTCAAGCCAAGAGATTTTGAAGGAACCTCGGAAGAATATCTAAATTATATTTTGGATGAAATTCTACCAAAAGTAAGAGAAAAAAACCTTGCTAACCGTGTTGATATTTTTATTGAAAAATCTGCATTTCAGCTAAAAGAAAGCAAAAATTTCCTTTTGAAAGCTAAAGAATTAGGCTTTCAAATTACCGTTCACGCTGACCAATTTACGGCTGGAAGTTCAAGAATTGCTGTTGAGGTTGGTGCAAAATCTGCTGACCATTTGGAAGCGACTATCGATGAAGATATTGAATTTTTGGCGAATTCAAATACTGTGGCAATTGCTTTACCAGGTGCAAGTCTAGGTTTGGGCGAACCATTTGCTCCGGCAAGAAAAATTCTTGACAAAGGTGGCATTTTAGCCATTGCAACCGACTGGAATCCTGGTTCGGCGCCAATGGGAAATCTCGTTACTCAAGCCTCGATTTTGGCGACATATCAGAAGTTGACTACAGCGGAAGTTTTAGCGGCAATAACTTTTCGAGCAGCTTATGCTTTGGATTTAGATGACAGAGGGATTTTAGCAGTAGGGAAGAAAGCAGATTTCATTACATATGAAACTGATAATTTCCAGAATATCCTTTATCATCAAGGAAGTTTGAAACCGAAAAATATTTATATCAACGGAGAAAAAATCTAAATTATGTTTGAATGGACTGGCCGTTTTGATGGCGACGAAGAATCTTATCACAGAATTTTCCAACGAGTGAAAACAGAAACGGATTATGAAACTATTAATCCCAATGATTTCGTTTTACACGGTTTTGCTGTAGATGAAGGCGTGAAGCGTAATAAAGGTAGAGTAGGAGCCCAAGAGGCACCAGATTTGATTAGAAAAAATATGTCCAATTTTCCCGTTGTTAATCCCGAATTTTCACTGAAAGATTTCGGAAATATCAAATGTGAGAATAATGACCTCGAAACAACTCAGAATTTGTTAGCTGAAAAAGTTTCGAAAGTGTTATCAAAACAAGGGAAATCTGTCGTTTTAGGAGGTGGGCACGAAGTCACTTTTGCTCATTATTCCGGAATCAGAAAAGCTTTTCCTAATCAAAAAATCGGAATCATCAACTTCGATGCTCACTTTGATAACCGCGAGCCGGAAAACGGATTGGCGAGTTCCGGAACTGGGTTTTGGCAAATTGCTCAGGAAGGCGAGATTTATTCTTTACATATTGGGATTCAGAAAAATAGCAACACTAGAAAGTTGTTTGAGATTGCGGATGATTTTGGAATGAAATATATTCTCGCTGACGAAATTTACTCCGAAAATATTCCGAATATTATGTTCACAATCAATTCTTTTTTAGAAGATGTGGACATGGTTTACGTCACGATTTGTATGGATGTTTTCAATACGTCCATTGCGCCTGGTGTTAGTGCGCCGGCTTATAACGGAATTTTTGCTGACCGTCAATTTATGCAGATTTACCATCATATTTTATCATCAAAGAAAACAAAAGCATTGGATGTGGCAGAAGTTAATCCCAATTTTGATATACAGGAAAGAACCGCAAGATTAGCTGCAAGTCTTGTGAACGAATGGTTTATGATTTAGATTATGAAGAGAGACAGTATTATTTTTGACTTAGACGGAACACTTTGGAATGCTTCAGAAACTGTTGTAAGAGCTTTTAACGACAGCATTCAGGCGATTGGATTCGATATCAATATCACTTCTCAGACTGTTAGAGATTTCTCTGGGATGAAGATGGACGATATTTTTGCGCAACATTTCAGTTTTGTTCCAAAAGAAAAGCTAAAGGAATTTGAAAAAAATTATGCAAAAAAAGAAAACCAATATCTTAAAAAATATGGTGGCGAATTGTTTCCAAAAGTCAAAGAAACACTTGAAAAATTAGCAGAAAATTATAGACTTTTCATTGTTAGCAATTGTATGAAAGGTTACATCGAGAATTTCATCGAGTTTTTTAGTTTTGAAAATTTGTTTGAAGATTTCGAATGTTTTGGCAACGACGGTTTACCAAAAGACAAGAACATCAGATTAATTGTGGAGTGAAATAATCTGCAAAATCCTGTCTATGTTGGCGATACCATTTGGGACAAAGAATCTTCTGAGAAAGCGGGTGTTGACTTTATCTATGCAGCTTACGGTTTTGGAAAAATTGAAAATCCAAAAGCTCAGATTCAAAACTTCGAAGATTTATTATTGTTAGATTGATTTGGGGCAGCTTAATCCGCCTTACGCTCCCAATCTTTTCACTTCACTTCGTTACGTAAAAAGGATTTCCGCTCAAGTCGGGCTGCGTAAGATTCTCTGTTCCAGACTTTGAACATAAAAAAGCCTTATCAAAATTTGACAGGGCTTTTTTATAAATTGTTGAAAATTATTTAAACTCAATCGGGAATTTAACCTGAGAATTATCCCAACCAGCGTACAAATCTGCTCCGGATTTTGTCTGTACAAAAGTCACAGAAAAATACTCGATTGGAGAAGCTGTTTTCTCAACCGGAACATTGAATCTCACAACATCTTTGCTTTTGTCATAGAAATAAGCGCCCCATTTATCGATTTCAGAATTTAGAACAATCGTCCATTCTTTTTCAAAAGGAATGGCAAAAATACTATAAGTTCCTGCAGGAATTTCCTTTCCTCCAATTTTCACTGGTGTATAGAATTTGATTTCAGAATTTTCATTCGCCCCGAATCTCCAGATTTCTCCGTATTTGATAAGGTTACCGAAAACAACTCTGTTTTTTTTCTGTGGACGAGAATAGACGACTTTCACTTTCGGAGTTTCCGTTTTAGATGAAGTCACTTGAAGAGGATAGTAAACTGCATCCATTGGACTCACGTCAACTGACATATAATTCAGTTTGGTTGGATCGATTTTCGCTTGTGAAAATGCACTGACTCCCACTAATAATGAAGCGACTAAAATTAATTTTTTCATTAAGATTTATTTTATTTTTAATAATTGTTCTATAGCTTTATCCAAAGTTTTCTGTTCTTTAGCAAAACAAAAACGAATCACTTTTTCATCGGTTTTGTCTTTGTAAAATGCAGAAAATGGGATAGTTGCGACTTTATATTCTTTAGTTAACCAATAGCAAAAATCCTTGTCTTGCATATCAGAAATTGCGCCAAAATTAGCAGACAAAAAATAAGTTCCTTCGCAAGCCAATAATTGGAAAGGCGTTTCTTTCAAAGCGTTTTTAAGATAATCTCTTTTTGTTTGGAAAAATGTTGAGATGGATTTGAAATCATCAATATTCTGCAAATATTTAGAAATCGCAAATTGTGCTGGCGTATTCACACAAAACACATTGAACTGATGAACTTTCCTAAACTCATTCATCAAATCCGAAGGCGCACAAACATACCCGATTTTCCAACCGGTGATATGCAGTAATTTTCCGAAAGAACCAACCACAAAAGTTCTTTCTTTCAGTTCAGGATATCTGGCTAATGTCAGATGGGGTTTTTCGTCAAAAGTGATACTTTCATAAACTTCATCACTTAGAATGATAATGTCTGTATTTTTTACAATAGCAATCAGTTCATCAATATCTTTCTGTTTAAGGATTTTTCCGGCAGGATTATTCGGGTTGTTGATGATAATCATCTTGGTTTTTTCAGAAACCAGATTTTTAACTTCATTCCAATTGATTTCATAATCCGGATAAAGCATTTTGACATTTTTTACGATTCCACCATTCAAAATAATTGTTGGTTCATAACAATCGTAAGCCGGTTCAAAAATAATGACTTCATCACCTTTTTCCACAAATGCAGAAATAATGGTGAAAATCCCTTGAGTTGCGCCAGCTGTTATATTAATTTCAGAATCCGGATGATAATCAACTTGATTTTGAAGATTGAATTTCCTTGAAATCTCTTCCCGAAGTTCTTTGATCCCAAACAAAGGTGCATATTGATTGTGACCTTTTTTTGAAAATTCACCTAGGTATTTGATTAAATTTTCATCAGGCTGATAATCTGGAAATCCCTGGGAAAGATTGACTGCGTTTTCTTGTTGTGCTAATAAGCTCATCTCTGTGAAAATCGTCGTTTTCACATCAGGAAGTTTGGAGTTTGGTAATTTGAATGCCATTCTGATTGTAAAAATAAGTAATTGTTGAATGTTTTTATCGCAAAGGCACAAGTATTTTTTCAAAAAAGGATATTTCAAGTCGCAAAGAGCAACTTTAATCTTTGCGACCTGAATAAAATTACGTTTTGGTGAACATTTTCCGACTTTGCGATAAGATTGCAATCAGTTATCATAATTCGTAAGTTTGCAAAAAAAATTTGTTGAAACGTCTTATTTCTATTGTCGGCACTACAGGAATCGGGAAAACCCGATTGGCAATCGATTTGGCTAATCATCTAGATACTGAAATTATTTCCTGTGATTCTCGCCAGTTCTACAAAGAAATGAAAATTGGAACTGCAATGCCAACCGATGAAGAATTAGCAGAAGCAAAACATCATTTTGTCGGAAATCTCAGCATTGACGATTATTATTCGATAGGACTTTTTGAAGAAGAAGCTCTTAAGAAATTAGACGAAATTTTTGCCAAGAAAGATTTCGCAATAATGGTTGGCGGCAGCGGAATGTACGAGAAAGCTGTTGTGGAGGGAATGAATGATTTGCCAGTAGCAGACGAAGAAAATCAAAAAAAACTAATTTCGATTTTTGAAAATGAAGGCATCGAAGTTCTACAAGAAACGCTGGAGAAATTAGACCCAGAATATTTTTCGGTTGTAGATAAAGATAATCCTAGAAGATTGTTTCGAGCAATTGACATCATTTGGCAAACCAATAAAACTTATACCGAAAATCTTAGTACACCAAAAACTAAAAGAAATTTTGAAACTATTAGAATTGGAATTGATGCGCCAAGAGAAGTGATTTATGAAAGAATCAATCTTCGTGTTGATAAAATGATGGAAAACGGATTGCTGCAAGAAGCAAAAAGTTTGATTGCGGATAGAGATAAAGTGGCTTTGCAAACGGTTGGTTACTCAGAATTGTTCCGATATTTTGATAGAGAATGGGATTTGGATTTTGCTGTTTCAGAGATCAAGAAAAACTCCAGACGTTATGCCAAACGCCAAACGACCTGGAATCGGAAATTGGAAAATGTAAATTGGGTCAACTATGATAATTCTCTACAAGAAGCATTATCTTTGCTGAATAAAATAGATTAATCATCACATTAATAAATCAAAACAATGTCAAATACACCTTCGAATATGCTGGCTTTAGGAACAAAAGCTCCGGACTTTAAACTTCCTAATCCGTCAAAAAATAACGAATTGCAAAGCCTTGAATCTTTGAGAGGGAAAAAAGGAACTTTGGTTGTTTTTATGTGTAACCATTGTCCGTTCGTTCTTCATATCATTGATAAATTAGAAGAATTGTATGAGGATTACAAATCTCAAGGAATTGAGTTTATAGGAATCAATTCTAATGATGTGGATCGATATCCTGCAGATTCTCCAGAGATGATGGTGGACTTTGTAGATGAAAAGAATA
The DNA here is from genome assembly GCF_900141765.1 of Epilithonimonas zeae. Lineage (NCBI taxonomy): Bacteria > Pseudomonadati > Bacteroidota > Flavobacteriia > Flavobacteriales > Weeksellaceae > Epilithonimonas > Epilithonimonas zeae. Next base: position 611,862 of record NZ_FSRK01000002.1, read on the forward strand.
TCAAATTTCCCTATTTATATGACGAATCTCAAGATGTCGCAAAATCTTTTGAAGCAGCTTGTACACCAGATTTTTACTTCTTTGACGAAAATCTAAATTTGATTTATCGTGGTCAAATGGATGACTCGCGTCCAGGAAATCAAAAGGAAATTACAGGCGAAGATTTGATTATCGCTTTCGAAAATCTTTTGGCAGGAGCTGAGCAGGAAGATTTCCAGAAGCCAAGTTTAGGTTGCAATATCAAATGGAAATAAAATCAAAACTCCGGAAAGTAATTTCCGGAGTTTCTTTTAATTAAAAACACTGTCAAATGACAGCTAGTTTTTTGTAATATAATTTTTCAAAAATCGTTTCTGAGATTCAAAAGCAATCTTATCCAAATCAAGTTCTGAAGCTTTTATCCAAATAGTTTCAGAGATTTCGGATTCTTCTAATTGGATTTCGAATTTTTTCTCAACTTCATACAGATAGAACAAATCCAAAGTATTGTAATCAATATTTTTATAAGGATAAATATTCGGCTGACTTCCAAGATATTTGAAGTTTTCTGGATTAATATTTAATCCTAATTCTTCATTCAGTTCTCGGGAACAGGTTACTTCAGATGTTTCTTTCGGGTCTGTAAAACCGCCGGGCAAATCCCATTTTCCTTTTCCGGGTTCTTGATTTCGAACTGTGAAAAATAATTCATCTTGATGTTTTATGATTACCGCAACAGCTGCAGCAGTATTGTGATACAAAACAAAATCACAATTGCTGCAACTAAATTTGGTAATATTATTCCATAGTAGTTTTTCCTGACCGCATTTTGGACAGAACTTTAAATTTTCCATTGGATAAATTTAAAGAAAAAACTTAAGCTATATTTCTATTTCTTGGATGGAAATTTAAAATAACATCTCTCAGTTCCTCAGTTTTCAGATGTGTATAAACTTGCGTTGTGGTAATACTGCTGTGCCCCAACATCTCCTGAATAAACCTCAAATCAGCTCCATTTTGTAACAAATGCGTTGCAAAAGAATGTCTGAAAGTGTGTGGGGAAATACTCTTGTTGATTCCCGCTTTCTGCGTTAATTCTTTGATGATGATGAAAACAATCACTCTGGACATATTAGTTCCTCTTGTATTCAGGAAAACAATATCCTCGTGTTTTTTGTTGACCTTGATTTTCTTTCTAACGTTTTGGATGTAATCGTGAAGATACTCTGCAGTAGAACTTGCAAGAGGAACCAATCTGGTTTTCTCACCTTTACCTTCTACAATAATGAATCCTTCTTTGAAATTGATATTGGAAATTTTCAAATCTACCAATTCCGAAACGCGAAGACCGCAACCGTACAATACTTCCAGAATGCATTGGTTTCTTTGTCCAATGTCTGTTTTTTTATCAATACTGTTGATGATTTTGTCAATGTCATCCATACTCAAAGTATCAGGAAGATAAAGACCCAACTTCGGACCTTCTAAAAGTGAAGAAGGATTGTCTTCTCTGTATTCTTCTTCCAAAAGAAATTTGAAAAAAGCCTTGATAGAAGAAATTCCTCTAGCCTGGGAACGTTCACTGATTTTCTTTTTAGAAAGTTGATAGATGAATTCTTGTAGATTTTCGTAAGAAATGTCGTGTGGAGAAACCTCTTGTAATTCTGTAGTTGCAAAGCTTTCCAGCTTTTTGATGTCTCTAACGTAAGCGTCTAGTGTGTTGTCAGAGAAGCTTTTTTCAAATTTTAGAAAATTTGAAAAATCTGTAATTTTTTCGGACCAATTCATATTTGTGTTTTTTAATTGTTTTATAAAATATAATATTTATCTCATACGATATATAATTCTTGTTCTGTAATGTTTAAAATCTCAATTCCTGCGTTTTTTAAAAATTCTAATCCACTGTCGTCAGAATAGCCGGTCATATAAACCACTTTTTCGATTCCAGATTGTAATATCAATTTACTGCACTCTTTGCACGGAGACATTGTTATATATAACGTTGCGCCTTTGCAAGATTGTGTGCTGCTAGCTATTTTCAATATAGCGTTGGCTTCTGCGTGAAGTACGAACCAATTGGTTTTTCCGTCTTCATCTTCACAATTATTCTCGAAGCCAGAAGGTGTTCCATTGTAGCCGTCAGAAATTATCATTCTGTCTTTTACGATAAGCGCACCAACTTTTTTTCTCTTACAGTAAGATAGATTTGCCCATTCAGACGCCATCTTAAGATAAGCAATATCGAATTTGTTATAATTCATTCTACTAATTTAGTTGAAGGCAGGCTTTCTTTTTTCCAGAAAAGCCGAAACTCCTTCTTTAAAATCCTCACCTGAAAATAATTCTCCAAAAGAATCAATCTCAGTTTCCATCCCATTTTCTTTGTCACTTGCATTCACCGCTTTTATCGCTTTTGCAATACCGAGTGGCGAATTTTTCACAATTTGCTCAGCTAATTCCTGAGTTTTTGAAAACAATTCTTCCAAAGAAAAAACTTCATTCACCAAACCAATGGATTTGGCTTTTTCAGCAGTAATCATTTTTGCTGAGAAAATCATTTCATTAGCCAAACCTTTCCCTACCAATTTTGGCAATCTCTGGGTTCCACCATAACCAGGAATCAATCCTAAAGTTACTTCCGGTAAACCTAATTTTGCATTTTCCGAAGCGTATCTGATGTGGCAAGATAATGCCAATTCCAATCCTCCACCAAGAGCAAAACCATTGATTGCTGCAATCACAGGTTTGTTCAAATCTTCTATTTTTTGAAAAACAGAATGTCCTCTTTTTGATAGTTCTTTCGCTTTTTCTGAGCTGTAAGCAGAAAATTCTTTGATATCTGCACCAGCAACGAAAGATTTTTCTCCACTTCCAGTAACAATCACACAGTTTACATTTTTATCAGAAGCCAAATTATCAAACACATTTTCCAAATCATTAAAAACCTGAGCGTTCAAAGCATTTAAGCTTTCTGGTCTGTTGATTGTTACAACTGCAATTTTTCTTTCTATCGTTAATTTTATACTTTCGTAACTCATTTCAAAAAGAAGATTTTGATTAATTCTAAAATGATTTAGGAATCTAATTTAGAAATTCCTGCAATATAAACAAAATATTAATGAATAATTAACATTTATATTGTTTATTTATTAATCTTTGTAAATTATAATAATGAAAACTTTTTACAGAATATCCCAATATGTCTTTAAAACATACATTTTGCTACTCACTATATTTGTAATTTCTTGTGGAAGTCGTAACTCAAGTTCCAGTTACAAATCCACATCTGTATCCTATTATGCTAATAAATTTGATGGAAAAAAGACAGCAAGTGGCGAAACTTATAGACATTCTAAAATGACGGGTGCTCACAAGTCACTTTCATTCGGCACACGAGTAGAAATCGTGAATGTTGAGAATGATAAATCTGTCATCATTACTGTAAATGACAGAGGCCCATTGAAATATTCGAGAGAATTTGATTTGAGTCAAGGTGCTTTCAAAAAAATTTCAAATCTGAATGCCGGAATCGTGAAAGTAAAATATAGAATCCTTAAATAATACTGCATTTTATTATATGTGATAAATGTTAAGAAATGATTCATCACATAATATTTTAAAAATGTTTAAATTTGCATAGCTTTTTAAAAGCAAACAAAATAAAAATCTTAAAAAATAACATCAAGACAATGAGTTACATTTCATTTATCGAAGCAAGACAAATTTTAGATTCCAGAGGGAATCCTACAATAGAAGTAGATGTTTTCACAGAAAGTGGAGCAATGGGACGTGCGGCTGTACCTTCTGGTGCATCTACAGGTGAGCACGAAGCGGTAGAATTGAGAGACGGGGCACCGGAATTCTTAGGAAAAGGTGTTTTGAAGGCGGTAGAGAATGTGAAAGAAGTTATCGCTCCGGAATTAATTGGTCTTTCAGTTTTCGAACAAAATTTGATTGATGCTGTGATGATTGACCTTGATGGAACTTCTAACAAAGGAAAATTAGGTGCAAACGCAATCCTAGGTGTTTCTTTGGCTGCTGCAAAAGCTGCTGCTGCTGAATTGAGAATGCCTCTTTATAAATATGTTGGTGGTGTAAACGCAAACACACTTCCTGTTCCAATGATGAATGTGATCAATGGTGGTTCTCACTCCGACGCGCCCATCGCTTTCCAGGAATTTATGGTAATGCCTGTAAAAGCAGATTCTTTCTCTCACGCTTTGAGAAAAGGAACTGAGATTTTCCACAGCTTAAAATCTATTCTTCACGGTAGAGGTTTGTCTACTGCAGTAGGTGACGAAGGTGGATTTGCTCCAACTTTCACAGGAACAGAAGATGCTTTGGATACTTTATTACAAGCTATCGAGAAGGCAGGTTATAAGCCAGGTGATGATGTAATGATTGCTTTGGATTGTGCAGCTTCAGAATTCTATAAAGATGGCGTTTACGATTATAGAAAATTCCAAACTCCGGATGCGCCAGTATTCTCTAGTAGTGAACAAGTTTCCTATCTTGCTGAATTAGCAAACAAATATCCAATTATCTCTATCGAAGATGGTATGCAGGAAAATGACTGGGCAGGTTGGAAAGAATTGACAGACAAAATTGGGGACAGAGTTCAATTGGTTGGAGACGATTTATTCGTAACTAATGTTGAGAGATTGTCTAGAGGTATCAAAGAAAATACAGCGAACTCCATTCTTGTAAAAGTTAACCAAATCGGTTCTCTTTCTGAAACAATGGCGGCTGTACAAATGGCTCAGCAAAACAGATATACAACAGTAATGTCTCACAGATCTGGTGAAACAGAAGATGCTACAATTGCTGATTTGGCAGTGGCGCAAAACTGTGGACAAATCAAGACTGGTTCTGCTTCCAGATCTGATAGAATGGCCAAGTACAACCAATTATTGAGAATTGAAGAAGCTCTTGGAGAAACTGCAATTTTCCCTGGTTTGGAGGCATTCAAAATCAAAAGATAAGATTTAACAAAAATTTATAATTTAAAGCATTTGGAATTTTCCAGATGCTTTTTGTTTTTATTTATTTGAAAATCAATTTGTTAATTATTTGATTTTTTCATAAACAATTATTTTTTTTATTCAATTATTGATATTAATAGAATCGATTGTGAGATATGACTTTTGTCAGTTGAGCATTAAGACTGAAAGTGTTATATTTAGCAAATAAATTTTTTTAAAATGTCAGATAATAAAGTTATATTAAATTACGACGGGAAAAGCTTTGAATATCCAATCGTAGATAGTACTATCGGAGACAGAGGAATTGATATTTCCAAATTGAGAGACCAGACAGGTTTAATTACTATGGATCTTGGTTATAAAAACACAGGTGCTACAATCAGTGAAATTACATACTTAGATGGTGATCAGGGAGAATTGTTCTACAGAGGTTATCCGATAGAGCAGATTGCCGAAAAATCTAATTTTACGGAAGTAATGTATCTTTTACTTCATGGAGAATTACCTACTACTGAGCAGTTTAATACCTTCAACGGTAACATCAAAAAATATAACTTCGTAGCAGAGGAGATGAAGAAAATCATCGATGCTTTCCCTCGTTCTGCACACCCAATGGGCGTTTTGTCTACGCTTACTTCTGCATTGACAGCATTTAATCCTAAAGCGGTTAATGTTCAGTCAAAAGAAGAGATGGATCTTGCTGCTGAATTGTTGATTGCAAAATTTGCTCACCTAGCTGCTTGGACGTACAGAAAAACACTTGGTTTACCATTAAATCACGGAGATAATAACTTAAGCTATGTAGAAAATTTCTACAAAATGGCATTCAGATTACCAAATGAAGATTTCGAAATCAATCCTGTGGTAACGGCTGCCTTGGACAAATTACTAATCCTTCACGCTGACCACGAGCAAAACTGTTCTACATCTACAGTAAGAATGGTAGGTTCTGCTCACACAGGTCTTTTTGCATCAGTTTCTGCAGGTATTTCTGCACTTTGGGGTCCACTTCACGGTGGAGCAAACCAAGCGGTTATCGAGATGCTTGAATTGATTGAAAAAGATGGTGGCGATGTTTCTAAATATGTTGCTAAGGCTAAAGATAAAAACGATAGTTTCCGTTTGATGGGCTTCGGGCACAGAGTTTACAAAAACTTCGACCCAAGAGCAAAAATCATTAAGAAGGCGGCTGACGATCTATTAGAAGCATTAGGAATTCAGGATAAGGCTCTGGATATTGCAATGCAGTTGGAAAAAGTAGCTTTGGAAGACGACTACTTCATCGAAAGAAAATTATATCCAAATGTAGATTTCTATTCAGGTATCATCTACAGAGCATTGGGAATCCCAACAGAAATGTTCACCGTAATGTTTGCATTAGGAAGATTACCGGGATGGATTGCTCAATGGAAAGAAATGAGACTGAAAGGTGACCCGATCGGAAGACCAAGACAGGTTTATCAAGGTGCTCAAAAAAGAGATTACGTAGATATCAACAACAGATAAGATATTTAATGAAAATTAATAATCCCCGGAATGTAAGTTTTGGGGATTATTTTTTTGTAACAATCAGAATTGGAACATCAAAAGTTGAGGCATTAATTATATCAACAGATATTATTCCTAATTTATCCTTTATTGCCAAGCTTTATTTATATTTGCTCAATTCTCAGAATTTATGAATCTTAATATCAAAAACGAAACTGGAAGACTGAAATCTGTAGTTTTAGGACAACCAAAATCTAATGGATCAGTTCCTACACTTGCAGAAAGTTATGATGCAAAATCGTACAACACAATCGAGAATGGTATCTACCCGAAAGAAGAAGATATTGTTTTCGAAATGACAGAGTTCGAAAAAGTGTTGAAGAAATATGATGTTGAGGTTTTTCGTCCAAAAATTATCAAAGACTACAATCAGGTTTTTGCCCGCGATGTAGCTTTTGTGATTGAGGATAAAATGATAATTTCTAATATCATCCCCGACAGAGCAGACGAGCAAGAAGCTTATCGACATATCATTGACAAAGTTTCTTGGAGAAATGTGATTAATCTTCCGGAAAAAGCGCATATCGAAGGGGGCGACGTAATTGTTTGGGACGAATTTCTTTTCGTAGGAACAAGCTACAGCCCAGATTACCGAAATCTAAAAACCGCCAGAACCAACGAATACGCTATCGAAATCCTGAAAGAATATTTCCCAAAAAAGAGAATCATCGACTTGGATTTGAAGAAAAATGATACTAAACCTTACGAAGGAATTTTACATTTGGATTGTACATTCAACCCGATTGGAGAAGACAAATGTGTGATTTACAAAAATGGATTTGTGGATGAGGATGATTATCAATTAGTGATAGATATTTTTGGCGAAGAAAATTGTTTCAATATCAATGATGAAGAGATGTTCCAGATGTTCCCGAATGTTTTCTCAATTGCTCCAGATGTTGTCGTTTCTGACAAAGCTTTCACGAGAATGAACGACCATTTCCGCAACGAATGGGGAATTACTGTAGAAGAAATTCCTTACCGCGAAATTTCTAAAATGGGTGGATTGTTGAGATGTTCGACTTTGCCTTTAGTAAGAGAATAATTTGTATGGTGAGTACAAAAATTTTATTCAATAACAAATGGATTGCTTTTTTGTTTTTAGCAATTTCATTTTCTTTAATTTACAATCCATTTACAAAGTTTCCATATACTTTTTGTGTAATTATTTTGGCTATCCTTTTATTCACATTTCTACAAGACGGGAATTTTAAAGGTCTAAAATTCAATAAAATAAAATTTTCTGACATTAAAGTAATATTAGTTTGCTATCTAATCTTAGAGCTTTCTATGGATTTTATTTTTCAGCCTTTGGTCAGTAAAATTTTTAATGAGCCGGCGGATTATTCTTCATTTAAAATGATAGAAGGAAACTCTGCCAAATATTTTAAATGGCTCTTCAATATGTGGATAAGTGCGGCTATTGGGGAAGAACTCCTGTTTCGTAGTTTTGCCTTTTTACAGTTTAGAAAGATATTTGGTGAGAAGAAAATATGGCTTGTTTTATTAAGTGCAGTAATGTTTTCTTTACCACACTTATATCAAGGAATCTCAGGATTGGTAATGACTTTTTTATTTGGATTGGCGTTCGGCTTTATCTATTTAAAATTTAATAATATTTGGATTAATGTTATTATACACGGTCTCGTAGATACTGTTTTTCTCACTTTGAGTTATTATGGAATGACCGACTTTTATTCAGGATTTTAATCATATTAGTTAAAAATGCAAACAACAGATACAGTTTTGATGATAGAACCAGTCGCTTTTGGATTCAACGAGCAAACGGCGGTTAACAATTATTTTCAGGTTCAACAAGAAGGCAATGTTCAAGGTGAAGCTTTGAAAGAATTCAATTCTTTTGCCGAAAAATTGAGAGCAAAAGGCATCAATGTCATTACGATAAAAGATACGCTTGACCCAAAAACACCAGATTCAATTTTCCCGAATAACTGGGTGAGTTTTCACTCTGATGGAAAAGTGGTTCTGTATCCAATGTTTGCAGAAAACAGACGTTTGGAAAGACGTGAGGATATCATCAATCAAATTAAAGAACAATTTGAGATAAAAGAAATCATCGATTATTCTGACATCGAAAAAGACAACAAATTTCTGGAAGGAACGGGAAGTATGATTTTCGACCACGATAATAAGATTGCTTATGGTTCTGTCTCGTTGAGGTTGGATGAGGATTTGTTTAGAAAATTCTGTAGCGAGTTTGGATTCAAACCTGTCGTTTTCCATTCTTATCAGACAGCTGGCGAAGAAAGATTGCCAATTTATCACACCAATGTAATGATGTGTGTTGCTGACCAATTCGTTGTGATTTGTCTGGATTGTATCGACGACGATTTGGAAAGAGAAAAAGTCATTGAAACGATTAAAAATTCAGGAAAAGAATTAATAGAAATCTCTGAAGACCAAATGCAGAATTTCGCAGGAAATATGCTTCAGGTTCAGAATAATTCAGGAGAAAAATTTTTAGTAATGAGCCAAAGCGCTTACCAATCTTTGAACCCAGAACAAGTTTCTGCCATCGAAAAATATTGTGAAATTATTTACTCCGATTTGGAAGTTATTGAAACCAATGGTGGCGGAAGTGCAAGGTGTATGTTGGCTGAGGTTTTCTTGCCGAAGAAATAAATTCATTTAAATAAAAATCAAAAATCCCGTCTTGTAATAAAACTCGACGGGATTTTCTTTTTGAAAAATTTAACTTGATATATAATGTAGTTATCTGGTGCGGTTTTTAATGTCTTTGTCTGCGCTGCTGATATCTCTTATTTTCTGAACTTTTTTGTTCCCGAAATTATAAGTGATGCTGAAGTTCACGCTTTGATTATATTGATTTTGATTGATGTAATTGAAGTTTCCGTTATCTTGTTGGTCGGTAATTACAACTTTATTTGTTTTCAGAATATCATAGATTTCCAGAGCAAATGTCCAGTCGTTCCATACTTTTTTAACATTGAAATCAAGGCTCATTAATGATTTCAGGTAACCAATTTCAATTTGTTGATTGTCAACATACCAATAGTTGACGCCAAGAAACCAAGTTTTATTTTTATCTAGTCTTACGGTGTTATTCGTTTGGATTAGTAAACTGTTAGATTTGATTTTGTTAACGTAATCTGGAAAAACATCACCTGTTAATGGGTCTGTGTTTAGGAATCCATTATTCACATTTCTTTGTACACCAATGTTGAAATTACTTGTCAGATATTGCTTGAAGAAAGATTTCTGCATTCCCAACATTGCGGACATCTCTTGTCTGTCTCCGAAATTGGTTCTGATATATCTTAATTCCTTGGTCGTAACACCATTTTTGACAACTTCTCTTTGGAGAGGAACTTGGGTAATAACATCTTTTGATAATGAATGATTCACGATGAAGAAGTATGAATTCTTGAACATATAAGTGAACTCATTCGTATAAACTGAAGATGCTTTTACAAAAGGGTTATTCTGAGTATAATTCACATCTGTCAGAATATTTTTCACAGGATTCAATTCCCAGAAACTCGGTCTTCTCATTCTGCTGGAGAAAGCGTAAGAAATATTATTTTTATCATTAATGGCATAGTTAAGACTTACATACGGAAGAAGATTATTGTAATTTCTTTCGATATTGCTGAAGTCTGCATTGTCTGATTTTCCTACACTATTCGTAATTTCATATCTCGAACCTATTTTTCCTGAGAATTTTTCCGAGAATTTCTTTTCCATTGTCAAATAGAAACCGTAGATGTTTTCGTCATAAATGAAATGGTTTGGATTATTTTTCGGATTATCTATACGATTTCCATCATTATCAAATAATTCTGCCAGGTTTTCATTTTTGTCAAAAATAGAAGTTGTACTTTTTGTATCGTTATCAGTTTTTGTTTTATTATAATTTCCACCAACAGAAACTGTGAAATCATTTTTGAATTTCTTGATATAATCGCCTAAGAAAGAAAAATTGTTGATGACTTGTGGTGTACTTTGTGTGATTTGTACCATCTTGTATCCTAGGTTCTGATTCAAGCTTGAATTATAAGTGATGTTGTCTGCATTCTGAAATCTTTTATAATTCAGATATGCGGCGTTCAAATTTAACTTACTTCCAAGCGTATCTGTTTTCCATTCATAATTCAAGTTCAAAGAATTGTTGTATGAACGTGAGTTTTCTACATTCTTAGTGTAATTGTAACTGGTTGCCTGTTCTCCTTTATCATTAATACTTTTAACGGTATTGAAAAGATTGGACGTGGAACCATAACTTCTATTTGCCCAAGAATTGTAAGTCAAAGCCAAATTACTGTTGTCATTCAATTGATAATCAATGTTTAAATAGCCACCCAGGTTTTTGTTTGGGTCACTCACTCTACCTTCGGATTGATTGCTGGATTTATCATTTCCGTTTCTCAAAATATAATATTGCTCCTGAATATTCTGGCTTGTATTGATGTTAGAGCTAATTCCCAGTTTATCCTTTCTGTAATTCAGCGAAACACCCGCATAAGAAGAGTTATAATAACTTTGGGAATTTCCCATTCTCATATTCCCGTTCAGTCCGTCGGTCATTTTTTTCTTTAGAACGATATTAATGATTCCGTCAGAAGATTCAACCTGATATTCACTTCCGGGAAGCGTAATCACTTCGATTTTCTGGATGTTTTCTGCCGGAGTATTTTTCAGGAATTGAGTTAATGACTCAGCATCCATATTGGTTTTTCTTCCATTGATGAAAATCACAGCATTATTTTTTCCAATGATTTTCAAAGTTTTATCATCCGTTGAAGAAACCAAAGGTGTTTGTTTCAAAAGATTAAAAGCAGTATTTCCTTTTGCAACCGGCGATGCGGCAACATCATATACAAAACGATCACTTTGTTTTTTGAAGACTTGTTTTGTCAGCGTTACAGCTTCTATGTTTTTTGTGGTCGCAGTATCTTTTTTAGGTGTTTCTTGTGCATAAATCAATCCGGAGAAAAATATGGCAGCGATGAGAGTTTTCGTTTTCATAATTTATTTTTTGAGAGTAATAGTTTATTTTTTCTTGATTAAGTTCTTGAGCGGATGGCATCGTTAGCCGATTTCACTTCTCTTGCTTTTTTCAATTTTTGGTTTCCGAAGTTGTAAGTCACATTGATGTTCAACTCTCTTCCGTATTTGAAACTTCTGACCGTGTTGTAGCTTCCGTTGGCCTGTTTTGTTCTGATGTCATCAATATTGGAGTTGAAAATGTCGTTCACTTCTACTAGGAATGTGAAATTTCCCATTATTTTTTTGACACTCAAATCCAGACTTTGTTGTGAGTAAAATGTCCCCATTTCCACTTCTCTTGTTGGCATCAACCAGTAATTTACACCTAAGAACCAATCTTTTTTCGCAGATAATCTTACCATATTGTTAGCCTGGAAAAAAGTATTCAGCGTTTTCACATCGATAACAAAAGGTTCCAAAGTTTCTGTAATTCCTTCTATTGGTTGAGAAGTTGGGTCTTTCGTTACACCACCTTTGAAAGTAGCATACTCGAAGTTGGCAGAATAATTGGTTGTCCAGATATCACCAAACCAAGATTTGTTCATTCCTAAAGTCAATCCGATCTGCTTGTTGTTACCATAATTCGTTCTGATGTATCTTAGGAAATCAATTTTTTCGCCTGTAAGATTATTGATAGTTTGTCCTTGTAACGGAAGCTGTCCATAAGCATTATCAGCATAATTGAAACTCACATTAGCATAGAAAGCATTCTTGTACATATAATTGATTTCCTGATTATAATTTTTGGAAGCCTGCATAAAAGGATTATTCTGAATATAGTTGGTCGGTGTAAAGTACGTTCTGGAAGGATTCAGTTGTCCGAATCCAGGTCTTCTCACGCGGCTGGAAAAACTATAAGTAATGTTGTTGTTTTCATTGATGGCATAATTCAAAGTAGCATACGGCAAAAGATTGTTATAATTTCTTTCAAAACCGATGTCAGATTTTCCAACAACATCGCCCGTACTCAATGTAGCTTCGAATCGTGTTCCGATTTTTCCTGAGAATTTGTCAGAGAATTTTCTTTCAAAAGTGGCATAAGCACCGATGATATTTTCTTTATAAATGAAATGATTGGAAAGCGTATTATTGGTTACAAATTGAGTTCCGTCAAAGTCATTTTGTCTCGTATCGCTGTCTGTATTGGTGTAGTTGTAGCTGCTTCCGATAGCAAATGTACTTTCATTTCTGAATTTCTTGATGTAATCAATATTCGCAGCGTAATTATTAATAATCTGAGGAACAGCTTGCTGGAAAGCGCTATATGAGCCGTCAGCTTTTAGCGGGAAAGATTCTCCCAGACTCACCTTGTCTCTGTTGAACCACAAGTAGGAAACGTTTGAACTCAATTTACTTCCAAGCGTATCGGTTTTAACTTCATAATTCAGGTTGAAGTTATGATTTCTGGTTTGCGCATCTTCCTGATTGATAGTTCTGTTGGAAAGGATTCCGTTTTCGTAGTTCGTCATATCCAATACAGAACCGAAACTCTTATTGTATCGCATATTATAGCTGAAACCAAGATTTTGTTTTTTGTTGATTTCGTAATCGATGTTGATACTTCCGCCATAGTTTTTATTCGGGTCATCCATTGTTCCGACAGAATTATTCTGGAAGGTAGAGTTACCATTTGTCAACGTATAATTCTCTCTTTCTCTGTAGCTTCCCATATTGAAGTTGGAATTGAAAGACCATTTATTCTGTCTAAGGTTAAAAGCCACACCAGACGAAGGGTTGTTGTAAAAACTCTGGCTGTTATTCATTTTCAAAGTTCCGTTGTAGCCATTTGTTTTTGATTTTTTCATCACGATGTTGATGACACCTTCATTGGCTTCTACCTGAAACTCACTTCCAGGAACGGTTACGACTTCTATTCTTTGGATATTTTCTGATGGCGTATTTTTCAGCATTTCTGTAATCGCTTCGGCATCCATCAACGTTTTTTTTCCATTGATGTAGAAAACCACGTTGGATTTTCCCATTATTTTGAAAGTCTTTCCGTCTGTGCTGGACAACATTGGCGTCTGCTGAAGAAGATTGAAAGAATTGGTTCCCTTTGCAATAGGAGAAGAAGCCACATCGTAAACAAATCGGTCAGACTTTTTCACGAAAACTTTTTTGTTAAGTTTTACTTCTTCTATCGTTTTTATCTCCTCTGTTTTTTTCTGAGTCTGTTGCGCAGAAATCATTCCTGAGAAAAAAATAACTGCAATTAGGATTTTAGCTTTCATAATACTTGGTTTTAGTAAAGTAGTTTGTAGTTTCTAATATTTTACATTGCAAAGATATATATTAATTTAAGTATTATGCAATACAAAGTAGTAAGTAAAATTTATGATTGATTTTAACTTGTTGATTGTCAGCGATAAAATTTTTAAACTGATTTATTATTAAGACAACTGTTGCTAAAGAATTGTTACATCAACAATTAAAAAAAATGAAAAAAGCCCTTGCAAAATGTTACAAAGGCTTAGTTATCCGCTAGTTCGGACAGGAATTTTTAATGTTTTATTTCATTATTTTGATAAGATTCTAAACCAAAACGGCATTCGGATTTTCAAATTCTTCATTCTTTTCGAAATGAGAAAGACTTGTCAAAGTTGAATTTGCAATTTGGTCAAGCGCTTCCTGTGTGAAAAAAGCCTGATGCGCCGTAACCAAAACATTCGGGAAACTCATCAAACGCTGGATGGTATCATCTTCGATAATTGTATGAGAAAGATCCCGGAAAAATAATTTTTCTTCCTGCTCATAAACATCGATTCCCAGATAACCAATGTGCTTAGACTTTAGACCATCAATCACAGCTTTGGTATCAATCAAGCCGCCACGACTGGTGTTGATTAGCATTACATTTTTCTTCATTTTTTTGATTGAATCGGCATTAATCAAATGACGAGTAGAGTCCATCAAAGGGCAGTGAAGCGACACAATATCAGATTCAGAAAGTAATTGTTCCTGAGAAACATATTCAATTCCTAAATCTTTAAGTTCCTGATTTTCTGTAATGTCATAAGCTAAAACTCTCGCACCAAATCCCTTTGCAATCTTAGCAAATGCAGCACCGATATTTCCAGTTCCTATAACGCCGATGGTTTTTTGATAAAGATTAAAACCCATCAATCCGTTCAGAGCAAAATTCTGTTCGCGAACGCGGTTATAAGCTTTATGTGTTTTTCTGTTAAGCGTAAGAATCATTGCCATTGCGTGTTCTGCAACCGCTTCCGGAGAATAAGCTGGAACTCTGCTGACTTTCAAACCAAGACGTTTGGCAGCTTCCAAATCTACATTGTTGAAGCCCGCGCATCGCAGTGCAATATATTTTACGCCTTTTTTGGCAAGATGTTCTAGAACTTCTGCATCTAGTTTGTCATTCACAAAGGCACAAATAGCATCTGTATTTTCGATGAGATTGAGAACGTGTGGACCTAGATGCGTTTCGAAATAATCCAGTTCAAAATTGAATTGCTGATTCGCTTTATTAAAAAATTCTTTGTCGTAAGGTTTGGAAGAGAAGAATGTGATTTTCATATTTAAAGTTATTATCATTTAATTTTTAATCACAAAAGGCACATAAGATTTTCATCTTTCTGCTCACGAAAAAGTACAAATTAGTTTTATTAGACATTTCCTTTTTTGCTCTCTATATCAATGTGAGTTTAAATTTAATTCATTCCTTTTGTGACTTTTGTGGTCAATGAATTTTAGATTATTCTTAGTTGCTATTCGTTACTCAACTCGATTTTTTCGGGCTAACTTTTTATCAACCCAAATCGTAGCAAAAGGAAAAAAAGCACCCATCAATGCAAAGATAAAATCCTCATCATCCCAATCATATATTTTTCTCGTTGCTGGAAGGAAAATAAGATAAAGCGTGAAGAAAAGTCCGTGGATACTCCCAATAGTACTGATGTAAATAATGGCGAAAATATCTTCCGGCTCAATGCGAATCCAAATCATTGCTGAGAATAATAAAAGCCACGAAACGGCTTCGGCAAAACAAATTTGCTTAAACCATTTGATGAGCTTCTCTTCGGGATATTTTGAGTAATATTTTTCTATGACGTTCATATTAAAGCAAAGATAAAAGAATAAAGAACAAAGAAAACCGATTGATGATTAAACTCATTTATTTATAAAAACTACTTCCATCCAAATATTCAAAAACCTCTGGAGGTAACATTGGTCGAGTATTTTTACCTTCCTTAATCATATTACGGATTTCCGTCGCTGAAAGTTCTATGACGGGTGCTTTGATTAGCGAAATATTCTCGTGCTGCAAATAGTCCGAATCTTTTTTCTCTTCACCGAAAATTCTAGGATAAACAATGATTTGATGATTTTTTAACAGCAGTTCATAGTTTTTCCATTTGTGAAGGCTTCCCAGATTGTCTTCACCCATTATCAAAGAGAAGGAATAATCCGGATATTTTTCGTTCAGATAAGTTAGTGTATCAATCGTATAACTGGGAACCGGAAGTGAAAACTCGACATTGGAAGCCCGCATTTTTGGATAATTTTTGATGG
The DNA here is from genome assembly GCF_900141765.1 of Epilithonimonas zeae. Lineage (NCBI taxonomy): Bacteria > Pseudomonadati > Bacteroidota > Flavobacteriia > Flavobacteriales > Weeksellaceae > Epilithonimonas > Epilithonimonas zeae. The sequence continues at coordinate 627,926 of NZ_FSRK01000002.1, forward strand.
CCAATTGCACCATATCCAATCGGTTGTGGTCTTTCAAAAGTGATTTTTTGTCTTTGAAAGGATTTTGCGGACTTACGACAAACCACAATTCTTCCATATCAGAATTCTCTAAAATATAATTCCCAAGAATCAAATGCCCAATATGAATGGGATTGAATGAGCCGAAAAATAATCCGATTTTTTTACGTTTTTCCAAGATAGAGTAGTCCTTTTATACTTTTCAAATTTAGAAAATAATAATTGAAATCGAATTCTAAGTCAAATCATTAATTTTCTCATTTGACCATTTAATAATCAATAATTTATGATTATTTTTGCAACAAACATAATTGATGAGAAAAATCCTACTTTTTCTGATGCTCATTCCTGCCATTTGGATTTCTGCGCAATCTGCGGTGGATTCTCTGTTGGCAGTTCTTAAAAAAGAAAAAAATCCAAACCAAATTACGGCTTTACAAAATCAGATTTCGGATTGTTATAAACATACGGATCCTGAGCAGATGCAGAAATTTGCATTGTTGGCGCTTGCAAACTCCAGAAAAAATAAAAACATTTATCAGGAATCGGTTGCTTATCAGAATATTGGTGTTTCATTTTTTATTTATGGCGATTACGAAAAAGCACTACAAAATTTTGATTCATCAGAAAAAATTCTTTTAAAAATCAATTCTGAGAAAAAAGAAATCAGGGAAACATTAGCCAAAACTCTGGGAAGCAAAGGCGTTGTTTATTCTCAACAGAACAATTATGCTGCAGCTTTGGAAAATGATTTTCGGGCTTTGAAAATTTATGAAGTGACTAAAAATAGTCTTCAGACTTCAAAGCTTTATAACAATATTGGAGTGATTTATAAATCCATTGATGATAAGGAAAAAGCACTAGAATATTTTCTTAAAGCCAACCAGACTTCGAAGAAAATTAACCCAGAAACTTTTGCTGCAAGTGCATCTAATATTGGATTGATTTATTTGTTTCAGAATAAGTTAGATCAGGCGAAAAAGTATTTTGACGAGAGTCTAAAATCTTATCTGGAAAATGAAAATCCACGAGGTTTAGGAGAACTTTATAACAGCTATTCTCAATATTACATTCGTAAAAATCAGAAACAAGAAGCCAAAAATAGTCTTCAAAAAGCGGAAGAAATATTTTTGTCGGTTGAAGACAAGTTTGGGTTATCAGACACTTATATGTTTCTGGCAAAAATTTATTTTGATGAAGATAATCTGGACAAATCACTTCAGTTTTCGAACAAAAGCCTTGAGCTTGCTAAAGAACTGAATTTGACGGAAGCCCGAATGAACGCCGAAAAACTACTTTCCCAAATCTATGATCAAAAAGAAGATCAGAAGTTGGCTTTGCATCATCTTAAGAATTATGATGTTGAGAAAGAAAAATTTGACGCTGTTAAAAATGAACAACAACGTCTGAAAACGGAACTCAATTTCCAATATGAAAAACAACAGTTGGAAAAAAGAGAAAATGCAAGCCGGGAAAGGCTAAAATGGATTTTTACAGTTTTAATTGTTGGAATAATTTTACTCGGATTGTTTCTTTTTTACAGGAATAAAGAAAAGCAAAAAACCTTGCTCCTACAAAAACAACTGACAGAGTTTGAGCATAAAGCACTGCATCTACAGATGAATCCTCACTTCGTTTTCAATTGTCTGGCGGCGATTTCGGCATTCGTAGTCCAAAACGGAAAAGATGAAGCGATACGGTATCTGGCGAAGTTTTCCAAATTGATGCGGCTGACTTTGGAATTTTCAAAAGAATCTAATATTACCATAGATAAAGAAATCGAAGCGCTTCAAAATTATCTTGAACTCGAACAATTGCGCTTCAATAACAAATTCGATTTTAATATTTCCAAAGAATCTAATATCGAAGATGATACAGCAATTCCTTCTTTGCTTCTGCAGCCTTACGTGGAAAATGCAATTATTCATGGAGTAGTTCCTTTGGAAGATAGAGGCTTTATCAAAATTATTTTTCGTCAAATTGAGAATCAGCTAATTTGTATCATCACAGATAATGGTGTTGGAATAGAGCAATCGAAGAAAAATAAAGAAACGTTTGTCAACGCTCATAAGTCTATGGCAATGGAAATTTCTAAAAAGCGATTGGAAACTCTGGAACAATTGGAAAATAAAAAAATAGAGCTAAGTATCACAGAACTAAGAGATAACGAGAAGGTTTTGGGAACTCAGGTTTTGATAAAATTACCATTAGAATTTATAGAAAAATGATAACAGCTGTTTTAATAGACGATGATCATAATCTCCGCAATGGGATGAGAGCAATGCTGGCTCTGTATGCTCCTGAAATCAATATTTTAGGCGAAGCTGATAGCGTGAAAACCGGAACTAAACTGATCGAAGAAAATAACCCGAAAATTGTTTTTCTGGATATTATGATGAACGATGGTTCTGGCTTTGATATTCTGGAACGGCTCAATAAAAAGTATGGAAAAATCTCTTCGCATATTGTTTTTGTAACAGCGCACGAGAAGTTTGCTATAAGAGCTTTTCGTTTCAGTGCTTTAGATTTCCTATTGAAACCGATTGATCCGGAAGAGTTGCAAAGTGTCATCCGGAAAATTAAAAATATTACAGATAACAGTTCCGAGAACAAAACGATAGAACTTCTATTGGAAAATATTTCAAAGAAGGCAGATGGTTTTAAAAAAATTGCTTTGTCAACGTCGGATGGAATTCATCTTTTTGAGATTAAGGATATTATCCGCTGTGAGTCTGTTGATAATTATACCAAATTTCATTTCAAAAATCACAAGACAGTCCTGATTTCCAAAACGCTGAAAGAGTATGAGGAATTGTTGTCTGATCAAGGTTTTGAAAGAATACATCAATCCCATCTCATCAATCTGAATGAACTGAAATCTTATATCAAAAAAGATGGCGGATTCGTCATAATGTCGGATAATATACAAGTTCCTGTTTCTCAAAGAAAAAAAGAACGATTACAGGAAGTGATCGGAAGGTTATAAATTCTAATTCAAACCTTTCTAATTCTAAATGTAACGAACACAACACAATGATAAAAATTAATTTTAAACCATGAAAACACAAATGATGAAAACAAAATTACTCCTAGTGATAATTGCTCTCTTTTCTCTGGGAGCCAAGTCACAAAACATCAATTTTCCTGATGCGAATTTTAAAGCTGCTTTATTGGGAACAAATTTTAACAATTACGTTATTTGCTATGATCACAATAACACCAATTTCCTATTAGATCAAAATCAAGACGGCGAAATCCAAATGTCAGAAGCATCTTTGGTAAAAAGAATGGTGTTTTTTCAAAGATCAAATTATACAACTCTGGAAGGAATCAATTCCTTTGTTAATCTGGAAACGATTCTGTATGAGAATGATGGTTCCTCTTCCCATATTCACGGGAAAATTGATGATATTAATATTGATGGACTTAACAATTTCAAAACATTTAATTTATCGGGATGTGATATCGGAAAAATAAGTATCAAAAATTGTCCTAATCTTATTGAGATAAAATCTGCCTACACAGATACTTATAATGCATCGAATTTCAATGTTCATGGGAATACACAGGAGATGACGATTGATAACTGTGCAATTACAAAAAATTCTATGGACCAATAATAATTTAGGAAATGCAAATATTACTAATTCCCCAAGTCTTATCCATTTAGAACTACGAGGGAATTCTTTGTCTGCTTTTGATGCATCACAACTTGTAAACCTTGAAGATCTTGATTTGTCCAATAATCAACAGACTTGGGGACCAATTTCTGGCGAAGCTAATTTTGATCCAACATTATCAAGTTTGAATATTAATGGTTTGTCGAAATTAACATATCTCAATGTCACTAATCAGTTGCTTGCTAGTTTGGATTTGACTCAATCACCACTTTTGGAAATAGTGGATTGTAAGAACAATAAAATCGAAAATTCTTTAGATATATCCCAAAATTCTAAATTAACATATCTTGATTGCTCAATTAATCAAATTAAAGCCATATTATTTCCTACTACTTCAGATATTAGTACATTCTACGCCAACAACAATTTATTAGAAAATAATGGTATGGATTTTTCTAAATTGTTTGCAGTAAACAACATTAATAGAGATATTAATTTGTCATTCAATAAGTTTGATCAGAATATTATTTTTTCGTTTCCTGTAAGTTTTGCATCTTTAGATTTAAGTAATAATAAGATATCTGACTTTGAAATTTCAGGAAATTTCTCTAGCTGGCCTACTCAAGCAATCATTTCATTAAATAATAATTTATTAGAAAATATTAATTTAAGTGGTATTGATAGTTTAGAAAATTTTTTTATTGCAAATAATCCTATTACTGAACTTAATATGCCAAATCTTAGGATAGTTAATTATCTTGACTTTTCCTCTACTAATATATCCTATTTAAATTTAGGTTTGTCTCCTGATTCCTCTGCCATTTTTCTTGCGACAGGACTCAAGTCTTCTACACTGAAAATTGATTGCCAATCAGGAAGCATTGATGCAATAAGTGATAGTGAAAATTTAGAGAGTATAGATTTGAGCAATTCTAAAATGAGGATTGAACTAATTTCTAATATTTCATCGTTGAAAAATCTATACATGAAAAATGGGATTGATGATGTAATTTATGGATTCCATAATCTTCCAAATTTAAAATTTGTTTGTGCTGATGAAAATGAAATTGAGAGCATTAAAGCTAAACTTTCTCAAACAGAAATCATAAATGCTAACGTCAACTCTTACTGCTCATTCATACCAGGCGGAAATTACAATACTATTTCAGGAACAGCAAAAATTGATACTGATAACAACGGTTGTGATTCTACAGATAACCCATTCGAATATCTAAAATTGAAAATTGATGATGGAACCACTTCTGGTGAAACTTTTGTTCAGAATGATGGAAAATATGAGTTTTATACACAAACAGGTAATTTTAATGTAGCTACACTTGCAGAAAACCCAACTCTATTCACGGTGTCTCCTGCTAATTTCTCTACTTCTTTTGCAGATGCTAACAATAACATTTTTACACAGGATATTTGTGTAACAGCTAACGGAAGTCAAAATGATGCGGAAGTAGTAATTGCACCGTTAACCAATGCAAGACCAGGGTTCGATGCGGTTTACAATTTGGTATGGAGAAACAAAGGAAACACGACTTTATCCGGAAAAGTGATAATGAATTACGATTCCAATAAAATGACCTTCCAGAGCAGCTCTTTGCCGTATTCTATATTGAGTAATGGGTCGATAGAGTTTAATTATACCGACCTAAAACCATTTGCTAACACCGCTTCGGAAATTACATTCAAGATTAATACGCCAACGGATTCAACTAATCCTGTGAATATGGGAGATGTATTGGTTTTTAATGCACAGATTACGCCTACCAATGCAGATATTACTCCAGAAGATAACCTTTTTGGTTTCAACCATACCGTTGTTAATTCCTTTGACCCGAATGATATCGTATGTTTGGAAGGAGAAACAGTTCCTGTGTCAACAGTGGGTAAGTACCTGCATTATGTCATCAATTTTGAAAACACAGGAAATGCAGAGGCGGAAAATATTGTAGTGAAAATGGAAGTAGATCCAAATGAATTCGATATTAATACATTACAATTACAAAATGCTTCAGCAAGTGTTGATACAAAAATTGTTGGAAACCAGATAGAATTTGCATTCAAAAAAATAAAATTGCAAAGTGGAGGTCACGGCAATGTGTTGTTAAAGATGAAATCAAAGTCTGATCTTGTCGAAGGTGATACAGTCAATAACGTGGCAGAAATCTATTTTGATTACAATTTCCCGATTGAAACCAACGATTATGTAACAACTATCTATAATGCAAGTGATGTTCTTGCTGCTAAAATCAATTATTCGGCATCCAATTTTAGTCAAAATAATTATCCAATTAACTTTGATGCAAGCCTTAGTTCAGGTAATATTACAGCTTATCAATGGGAGTTTTTAGGAAACTCTTCAATCAGTTCAAGTGCGGATGTGAAACCTGTGGTTACTTATAACACACCAGGAAATTATACAGCGAAATTGACCGTTTTTGACTCCAATGGAGCATCTTCTTCACAGGCAATTACTTTCAGCGTTGGAGGGAATGTCGCAGATTTGTCAACCGGTAAAAATTCTGAAAATAACTTCATAGCAATTGATGCAGATGAAGATGACTGGAAAGGCTATGATATCAATGGTGTGGAGATCACTCCAAAAGTAAGACAAACTTATACAGGCTGGAGCTATGCAGATATAGAAAACGGAAGAAACAGCCAATGGATTACGCTTAACAATTTGGAAGGCTACTATACTTACAAAAGCAGAGAGTTTACAATTCCGGATAATGCAACCGATGCCAAACTGAATTTAAGATCATTATCATTTGTAAGAAACTGGACATACCTTGTGAAAGTAAATCCTGATGGAAGTGAAACTGAAACAGAAATTACAAAAACACAATGGATGAATGATGGGTTCAAGGGTTGGTTGAACAGCAGAAGTCCAAAAGTTGATAATTATTCTCTGTCTCCGGGCAGATATTACATCAAGGTGTTTTTATATTCCAATAACAATATGGTAAGACAATCCATAGATGTGAACGCTACTGTGTCCTGTTCGGAAGGATTAATATTTGCCAACAAAATGGTTCAGAAAGAACCGACTTTGGATGTTGAGAATTCTAAAAATTTGGAGGTGCAAGTTTATCCGATTCCAACCAAAGGATTGATTAATATTATTTCCGATGAAAAAATTAATGCTGTCGAAGTTTATGATGCTGCAGGAAGAATTATACAAAAGCAAATGCACAGTGCGGCTTCAAAAGAATCTAAAGTTAATATTAGTGCTTCAAAAGGAATTTATTATCTGAAAATAAAAACCAATAAAGGAGACTCAATTAAGAAAATTATTAAGGAATAAAATAAAAATCCCGCTTCAAAAAGAGGCGGGATTTTTTATTTAGTCGTGAAACTTCACATCTCGTATATTCAGGAAATGGGAAACATTGCCTTTCCAATGATTCTCTTCGATGGTGAATGCCAAATCGAAAGTTTTCGTTTTAAAATTGTCTGCAAATTGTCCGAAACGGAAACCAACGCATTCTACATTTCGTCCTGTATTAGGTTGTAGAATATTGAATTTTAAATGCGTGCTTTCTTTCCCCATCAATCTTACATAACCATTGACTTTCACATTTTTCAAAACCAGAATTGGCTTCATATTCTGAGGTCCGAATGGCGCTAATTTTCTGTGGAAGTTAATGAACTCGCGGTTTAAGTCTTCAGGATTTACAATACTATCAATGTAAATTGTCGGTTCTTTTTGGTGATCCTGAATGTTATTTTTCACATAATCCTCAAAACGAATTTTGAATTCCTCAAACTTTTCTTTCTCCATAGAAAGGCCTGCAGCAGCTTGATGTCCTCCAAATTTCATAAAAAGATCAGAACAATGTTCCAACGCTCTGTGAATGTCAAAATCTGAAACAGATCTCGCAGAAGCCACTAATTCGCCATTATTACCTTCGGTAAAAACCAAAGTTGGTTTGAAATAATTTTCAATCAAACGGGAAGCTACAATACCAATAACGCCTTTGTTCCAGCTAGGATCATAAACGATGGTTGAGAAACATTCGGTTTTCTGTAATTCCAAAGCCTGACTCATTGCCGATTGTGTGATGTTGATATCCATCTCGCGACGTTCGTCATTCAGGTTGATAATCTCATCAACAATTTGCTGAGCTTGTTTCAGGTTGTCAGAAATCATCAATTCTACCGAAGCTTTTGCGTGTGAAATTCTTCCTGCTGCATTGATTTTTGGAGCGATATCAAAAACGATATTCGAGATTTCGAAATGGGCTAATTTTTCCTCAGGAATCAAAAGCCTTAGTCCAAATTTTCTTGTTTTTCTAAGGAATTTCAAACCTTGCATTGCTAAAACTCGGTTTTCACCTGTCATTGCAACAATGTCAGAAGCGATGCTGATTGCCAAAAGATCGGTCAATTCAAACAACTCGCTTTCCGGAATTTTATAAATTGTATTGAGGCCTTGGCAAAGTTTGAAACCAACGCCGCAACCACTCAGTTCTTTATAAGGATATCTGCAGTCTTTTCTTTTTGGATCTAGAACGGCAACTGCTTTTGGAAGTTCATCGCCAGGTAAATGGTGATCACAAATAATAAAATCTACACCAACAGAATTGGCCAAATCGATTTTATCAACTGACTTTATTCCGCAGTCTAATGCAATAATCAAAGAAAATCCATTGTCTTTTGCGAAATAAATTCCTTCATCGGAAATTCCGTAGCCTTCAACATTTCTGTCGGGGATATAAAAATCAAGGTATTTTTTATCGACAATTTTACTCAGATAAAGATACATCAGCGCAACAGCCGTTGTTCCATCTACATCATAATCGCCATAAACTAATATTTTTTCACCGTTTTCTATTGCTGTTGCAATGCGTTCTACTGCTTTTTGCATATCAGCCATCAGAAAAGGATTATGGATGTCGGTTCCGTTTGGTTTGAAGAATTCGCGTGCTTTTTGATAATTATCAATCTCACGCATCACCAGGATTTTGGATTCTAAAGTTCCAAAACCAATCGAAGAAATCAGTCCATCAACAATTTCTTCATCAGGCTCGGTTTTATAAATCCACTTTTGACTCATAGTTACAAAAGTAACGAAAAAAAACGGCTTTGAGAAATTAAAACGGTTGCTAAATCAATAACAACCGTTCCTGTATTTTATTTAATAATCTGTTTATTCTTTGATGATTTTTTTAGTCTCGAGTCCAGATTCGGTTTCGATAGAGATAATATAATTTCCTTTTGGAAGAGCAGAAATATCAATTTTTGATGAATTGCTAATCTCAGTTTTGATTAAAGCTCCGGAAGCATTATACAGTTGAACTGATTTGATGACTTCATTAGATTTGATATTGATGAAATCTGAAGCTGGATTTGGAAATACGTTAACCTCAGTTTTCGCAACATCAGAAACTTCAAGATAATCCATATCTTTTACGATAATATTATCGACTATAAAACCGCTTCCGTCATTATCGAATTCAAAATTCAAATCATTTGCTCTTACAACTTTGGAGCTGAGTGGTGATGTGTGAACCAATTGATTGTCAAGATAATATTTTATGTTTTTTTCGCCGACGTGATCGATTTCGATTTTTAGATTATACCATTTGCCGGGAATCCACGTTCCGAGCGCTTGAAAATTGAGATCGTTATCAGCATAAAAATTTCCACTGATTAAAAAATTAAATCCACCAGCCCAAGAATAATTACCATTATTGTTGTAGTACAATGACAGCATATAATATTCTGAACTGTCCAGTTTTTCCAATTTCACGTCTGCAGAAACAGAAAGTCTTTTATATTCCGGAATTTTTTTGAACAGATAAGTCATATTTTCTGTGTACGCATTCGTGCTTGTGACTTCCACAGAATGATTGCCATCTGTAGCTTTTCCAGAAACGACCTGGAAACTACTGTTTGGAACATTATCCGTTTTTACCGTCCATTCTTTTTGACCAATAACACTTCCAAGATTATAACCTTCCGAAGCTTCGAAAGAAATTTTATGTTGTTGAGCTGATAATGAAACTGAAAATAAAGCTATTGCTAAAGAGAATAAAGTTTTCTTCATACATAAATTAAAAAGGGAAGCGAATTTAGAAAAATAATTATTAATTCACTTATAATCAATAAAAAAAACCTTCCGAAAAAAATCGAAAGGTTCTATTTAAAAGTCTATATTCTGTTATCTCAAAGTCTACTTAGTGTGATTCATCGCATTTGCATCGATATTAACCCCAAGTCCTTGTGCGACTCTCATTCCTAGTTCAATATTTGCTCGGAAGAAATGACAAAGCTGACGATTAATGATTTCGTCTCTCTTTGGTCCATCGATTCCGCTCATATGTCCAACAATATTATTAACCAAAGCTGTTCTCGCTTCTTGGTTCAGAGCTTTTGTGTAGAATAATCCAGGTTGTGTATAATGGTCGTCATCATTTTGATTTCTGTTGTAATTAGCAACGTGATTGTTGTCCAAATCATAATCAAAAGATTTGTGAGATTCACTTGGTTCTACATCACTGAAGCTGTTGGGATAATAATTCGGTTTGTCGCCATAATCAGAATCGTCTGCCATAAAACCGGCTCTTTGGAAATTATTGACAGCAAACGGACATTTGTTAACTTCAAGCTGATGAGAATTTACGCCTAATCTGTATCTGTGAGCATCGGCGTAAGAAAACAATCTTCCTTGTAACATTTTATCCGGTGAAAAACTGATTCCATCAACCAAATGACTTGGCGCAAAAGCCGCTTGCTCTACGTGAACGAAGTAATTTCTTGGAACTTCATTCAGCTCCATTACACCAACTTCCTGTAACGGAAACTCATCTTGGAACCAAACTTTAGTTACATCAAACGGATTCCAACGCCATTCTTTTGCTTGCTGTTCCGTCATTGTCTGGATGTAAAGTGTCCATTTTGGAAAATCTCCTTTTTCTATAGCATTTACCAAATCTTCCTGAGAAAAATCCGGATTTTCACCTTTCATTTTTGTGGCTTCGTCATCAGAAAAATTCTTGATGCCTTGTTGCGTTTTAAAATGAAATTTAACCCAAGTTCTTTCATTATTTTCATTAATCATAGAAAAAGTGTGAGAACCAAATCCGTGCATATGTCTGTACCCGTGAGGCGTTCCTCTGTCTGACATCAGAATTAAAACCTGATGAAGAGATTCTGGATTCAGAGACCAAAAGTCCCAAACCATTGTTTTGCTTTTCAGATTGGTTTTTGGAACACGTTTTTGCGTATGGATAAAATCTGGAAATTTTTTGGCGTCCTTAATAAAGAAAACAGGCGTGTTGTTTCCAACCAAATCCCAGTTTCCGTCTTCAGTGTAGAATTTCAAGGCGAAACCTCTCGGGTCTCTTTCAGTATCGGCACTTCCCATTTCTCCACCAACGGTAGAAAATCTAGCAAACATTTTACAAGAATTTCCAACTTTAGAAAACAATTTTGCTCTCGTATATTTAGAAATGTCGTGAGTCACCGTAAAAGTTCCGTAAGCACCAGAACCTTTGGCGTGAACAATTCTTTCGGGAATTCTTTCTCTTACGAAATGTGCAAGATTCTCTTGAAGAATAAAATCTTGTAAAAGTACCGGACCTCTTGGTCCAACAGTTTGTGAATCCTGATGCTCGTAGTAAGGTGAGCCTACAGAATTGGTGAGTTTTTTCTTATTGTCCATATTTTCTGATTTTGATTTATTTCTAATTTTAAAGCGAAATTCGATAAAAAAACTTATTTATGAAACAAATTAATAAGTATCTTTGTAATAGATAAAATTAATTAGAAGTCGTGAACATACAACAACTAGAATATCTAATTGCAGTAGATAAATATAAACATTTTGGTAAAGCTGCGCAAGCTTGTTTTATAACTCAGCCAACACTTAGTGCAATGATTCAGAAATTTGAAGATGAGCTGGATGTGAAAGTTTTTGATAGAACAACGCATCCCATTAGGACGACAGATGCGGGAGGCGAAATCATCAAAGAAGCACAAAAAGTAATCGATTCTGTAATGGAATTAAAAAACAAAGCGAATTTCCTGAATAATATTCTTGCAGGAAAATTGAACCTCGGAATCATCCCGACAGTTTCCAGCTATATTTTACCAAACGAAATTTTTAGTTTTCTAAAAAAGAATCCTCAAATCGAACTGAATATCAAAGAAATGACGACAGAAAGTATCATCAAATCTTTGAAGTCTGGTGAATTGGATGCGGGAATTATTTCTACGCCTTATTCTGCAGCAGACGAGTTTTATCAGGATTTTCTTTTCAATGAAGAGTTGATGCTCTATTCTGCAGGTCAGGAAGAAGGAACAAAAAAAGATTGTTTCGTCGTTCCGGAAGATATTGACGTGAATAAAGTCTGGCTTTTGGAAGAAGGAAACTGCCTGAGAACACAATTCGAGAATATTTGTCATCTGAAAGAGAATTCTTTGAAGCCTAATAACTTAGAATTTTTAGCTTCCAATGTCAATACATTAATTCAAATGGTTGATAAAGTAGGAGGAATTACAATTCTGTCAGAAATGGGCGTTCAACAATTATCAGCGGAACAGAAAACTAAGGTTTCAAGATTTATTAAGCCTTTCCCTTACAGAGAAATGAGTGTGATTTATTATAAACCAACTTACAAGCAAAAAATCATCGATGAGTTGATTTCTGAAATCAGAACATCAATGGAGCAAAGACTTAATTATTATAAAGATCCGGAAAATTATACGAGTATTAAACCTGAATAAATTCATACTCAATTAATAGGAATTGATTTTGAAGTTTGAGAATTACTTTGTAAATTTGCCCTCGATTTTTGAATAAACGGAGGAGAACTTTGACTGATTGCAACCTCAATAAAAAATGCTAAAACAGATTTTTCTCTTTTAGTTCCTTTTTACAATCAGTAGTTTATCCTTAAACAAATTAATATAAAAGGAATTTATTTATGTCTTATTTATTTACGTCCGAATCAGTTTCTGAAGGGCATCCGGATAAAGTTGCAGATCAGATTTCTGATGCACTTATCGATCATTTCTTAGCTTATGACAAAAACTCAAAAGTAGCTTGTGAAACGCTTGTGACGACTGGTCAGGTTGTTTTGGCTGGAGAAGTGAAGTCTGATGCTTATCTAGATGTACAGCATATTGCGAGAGATGTGATCAACAAAATTGGTTACACGAAAAGCGAATATATGTTCAATGGTGATTCTTGTGGTGTGATTTCTGCGATTCACGAACAGTCTCCGGATATCAATCAAGGTGTTGACAGAACTTTGGACGAAACAGATTTTGAAGCTAGAGCTAATGCTCAAGGTGCTGGGGATCAGGGAATGATGTTCGGTTACGCAACCAACGAAACTGAAAATTATATGCCTTTGGCTTTGGATCTTGCGCATCAAATTCTAAAAGAATTGGCTGACCTTAGAAGAGAAGGAAACGCAATTCCTTACCTTCGTCCAGATGCAAAATCTCAGGTAACCATCGAGTATTCTGACGATCACAAGCCTGTAAGAATCGACAGTATTGTGGTTTCTACGCAGCACGATGATTTCGGAAGCGAAGAGGCGATGTTGGCTAAAATCAAAAAAGATATTATCGAAATTTTAATTCCTAAAGTTAAGGCTAAACAAAAGCCGGAAATCCAGGAATTGTTCAATGGGGATATCAAATATCACATCAATCCAACAGGAAAATTTGTAATCGGTGGTCCTCACGGAGATACAGGTTTGACGGGAAGAAAAATCATCGTTGATACTTACGGAGGAAAAGGTGCTCACGGTGGTGGTGCTTTCTCTGGAAAAGATCCAAGTAAAGTGGACAGAAGTGCCGCTTACGCAACAAGACACATTGCGAAAAATTTAGTTGCTGCAGGTGTTGCGGATGAGATTTTGGTGCAGGTTTCTTACGCAATTGGTGTTGCAGAGCCTTGTGGACTTTACATCAATACTTACGGAACTTCAAAATTGGATATCAATGATGGAGAATTGGCTAAGAAAGTTCAGCAATTGTTTGATCTTAGACCTTATGCAGTTGAGAAAAACCTTAAATTAAGAAATCCTATCTATATAGAAACTGCAGCTTACGGACATATGGGGAAAGATTATTATGTAGCTGATAAAACCTTCAACAAAGGACAGAAAAACGAATTAACTTTGAAAGATCTGGAATTTTTCACTTGGGAGAAACTGGATCGAGTAGAGGATATTAAAAAAGAATTCGGATTGTAAAATTCGGAATTTTAGAAATCTGGAAACTGCTTTATCTTTTGGTAAAGCAGTTTTTTATTTTAAACTTCTATCTGGAACATAAAAACTCTCTAAAATTTTATGTTCCTTTGCTCAGATAAAATTTTCAAAATCCCTTTTGTTAATTTTGTCGTATATAATATCAGATAAAAATGAAATCTAGACTTTACACTATTATATCATTAATTGTTTTTTGCGGATTGGCAAAAGCTCAACTTACTGTTCATAAAATGTTGAATGTAGGCTATACTTATCAGAATCAAAGTTTTGGTGAAATTGGCGGGAAGTTACTTTTCCTGAGTAATGATGATGTGATTTTCAGAACGGGAGTTTCTGCTTTGATGGGTTCAGCAAACCAAAAATTTGCTATAATGCCAAAAGTCCAGGCTGATTTTCTTTTAAATTTTGAGAAAAATGTAGACTTCTATCATTCTTATTATTTTGTTGCCGGAGCAGAAGCTACCAACAAATATATTGCGCCGAAAATTGGTTTCAGTCTTTTTGGGATTGTTGATTTGATGGGAGGCTACGCATTTTCTCTAGATAAAGATGGAATTAATGGAAAAGAGCTGAAAGGACTTAATGTTAATTTCACAATAAATATCCCTTTAGTGGTTATAAAATGATTTAACTTTTTTCATTTATTTACATCAAATGAAAAGAAATTGAAGATTTAACAATCCTTTAACATTTTGTTTAATCTTTTTTATTACTTTTACAGACCTAAAAATAATTGCGTATAGAAAAAATTTACTCTTAAAAAAATAATAACAGAACCGAAACTGTCAGATTGATTACATTGTAATTGATGGCTGCATAGGTTCAAATATTTAGGAGTGAATATGAAAACGCAAACCGATAGCCAACTAATCCTGCTTTATCAGAACGGAGAGGAAAAAGCCCTGTCAACACTAATTAATAAGCACAAGAAAGATCTTTTTTCCTTTATTTTTTACAAATTGATGGATGAAGATTTGGCCAATGATATCTTCCAGGATACTTTTATCAAAATTATTATTACGCTGAAAGAAGGGCGCTACAAAGAAGAAAACAAATTCATTCTTTGGGCCAAAAGAATTGCCCATAATCTGATCATAGATCATTACAGATTACAATCTAAAAATATTAAAATTTCTGAAACTTCTTACGAGAATGAAGAGTTCTCCATCTTTGATATCATCAAAGAACCGGAAAATAATATTGAGGATAAATTAATAGCTAATCAAATAAATGAAGATTTGCTAAAAATGCTTGTGATGTTGCCAGACAACCAACAAGAGGT